>CAYGAO010000122.1:0-8389 GCA_964347715.1 uncultured Acidobacteriota bacterium | reverse complement strand
CCGCATCGCCGGACGACCGGGCACCACCGGCAGATCGTTCTCGCCGATCCCCGGTTGCCCCCGCAGCGGACGCCGCACCGCCAGGTAACGCAGCGGGTGCCGCACCGCCGGGTTCGGCACGAAGGGCGCCTCCGCGTATTCCCGCCCCTCGCCTCCTGCGATCGCCTGCGACTCGCGGATTGGGGGTTCACGGCCAGTGAGACCGGGAATCCGGAGAGCGACCGGGGGGAGGGCGCGCGGAACCGGCGGCAGCCTGGGAGCCGGTCCGGGTGGCGGTCCGGGCGGCGGTCCGGGCGGCGGCCCGGGAGCGGCGGGGCACGCTGCGGCCCCGAGGGTTCGCCGGGCCCGGGGCCCCCGGCTCCGCCGCCCCCGAGTCGGTTCGTTCGGCGACCGCCTCCCGCGCGAACGCTGGCGCCCGAGGCTCGTGCTTCCGGCCCGCCGCCACCGCCGCCTCGGTGGGGGCGCCGCCGCGCCCCTCGGCATCGCACCTGCCGCCGGGCGCCGTTCGGGGAGCTCGAACGGCGATTCCGACGCGGTTACCGGAGGGCCGAGCGGGAATCCAGCTCGTCGAGGATGCGCCGCGCCGCCGCCCCGGGGTCGGCGCTCGTGGTGATCGCGCGCCCGACCACGATGTAGTCGGCCCCCCGCCGCGCCGCCGCGCCAGGGGTCGCCACGCGCCGCTGGTCGTGCGCCGCAGGGGACCAGTCGGGGCGAACGCCGGGGGTCAGGAGGACGAAGCGGTCGCCCATCGCCTCCCGGAGCGGCTCGATCTCCTCCGGCGAGGCGACGACTCCGCCGGCGCCGCTCTCCCCGGCGAGGCGCGCGAGGCGAAGCACCCGGCTCCGGACATCGGAGTCTCCGAAGACTTCCCGGAACGAGACGGCGTCGAGGTGGGTCAGCACCGTGACCGCGAGGAGGAGCGGGGGCTCCCCGACCGGGGCGAACGCCGGGGCTTCCCGAGCGGCCGCCGACGCCGCCCGGAGCATGGCCCGCCCCCCGGAGGCATGCACATCCACGATGCTCGCCCCCGTCGCCGCCGCGGCGCGAACCGCTCCGGCGACGGTCGCCGGGATGTCGTGGAACTTGAGGTCCAGGAACACCCGGCCCGCTCCGGTGAACTCGGAGACCGCCCTCGGCCCGGCGGCGGCGAAGAGCTCCTTCCCCACCTTGTACCAGGAAACGGTTCCGGCGAGCCGGTCCCGCAGCCGTCGCGCCTCGTCGAGCGACGGCGTGTCCACCGCGACGACGAGCTCGGTCCGCCCCGGTTTCGGGACGAAGGCGGGCCGGTTCACGAGTCCCGTCCCGCCGGCAACTCGATCGCCCCGGTGAGTTCGCCGAGCCGTCGGATCCCGTGGCGCCGGCAGTAGGCGACGAGGTCGTCGCGGGTCCGCCGCCAGACGCCGGGATCCACGAAGTTCATGGTGCCGATCTGGACCGCCGACGCCCCGGCGAGCAGGAACTCGACCACATCCCGGGCCCCCGCGATTCCTCCCATCCCGATCACCGGGAGCCCGGCGCCCCGAGCGACCTCCCAGACCATCCGCACCGCGATCGGGCGGATCGCGGGTCCCGAGAGCCCGCCGATGATGTTGGCGAGCCGGGGGCGGCGCGTCTCCGGATCCACCGCCATCGCCGGAATCGTGTTGATGAGCGAGACCGCGTCGGCCCCCGCGTCCGCGACCCGGCGCGCCACCGCCGAAAGGTCGCTCGCGCTCGGGCTGAGCTTCGGGATCACCGGAAGCCTCGTTCCGCGCCGCACCGCTTCGGTCGCCCGCGCCGCGAGATCCGGATCGCGGCCGAACTCGATGCCGCCTTCGGCGATGTTCGGGCACGAGATGTTCACCTCGAGCGCCGACACCCCCTCGGCCTGGTCGAGGATCCGGGCCAGCTCGGCGTACTCCGCGAGCGAGGTGCCACAGATGTTCGCGATCACGACCTTGCCCAGGTCGCGGATCACCGGCAGCTTCTCCGTCAGAAAGGCCCGGATCCCGACCTCCTGGAGCCCGATCGCGTTCAGCATTCCCGCCGGGGTCTCCCATATCCGCGGCGGGGGGCAACCCTCCCGCGGCTCCAGATAGAGCCCCTTGACCGCGACCGCCCCGATGCAGTCGTAGTCGGCGACGCCCGCGTACTCGTCGCCGTAGCCGAAGGTCCCGCTCGCGGCGATCAGCGGCGTCGGCAGCCGGAGGCCGGCGACCTCGACCTCCATCGCCACCGGGTGGCCGTCGGTCGTCATCAGAGCGGCTGCGGATCCCGGTCCCAGGCGATCCGCCCGGCGTCGAACACCGGGCCTTCGGTGCAGCTCCGGAGGTACTCGGGAGCCCCGCCCCTGGCCGGGTCGGCCCAGACCACGCAGCCGAGGCAGCAACCCATCCCGCAGCCCATCCGCCGCTCGATCGAGACCTGGTGGGGGGTGTCACCCCCCGAAGCGAGTTCGGCCGCCCGGCGCATCATTCCGGTGGGGCCACAGGAGTAGAGCCGGGCCGCGCCGGCGTCAGCGAGGGCGGGCCCGAGCAGGTCGGTCACGAGGCCCCGGTGTCCGGCGCTCCCGTCCTCGGTCGCGGCGCGAACCTCCATGCCGAAGCCCTCGAAGGCGTCCCGCAGATAGAGATCGGGACGGCTCCGGCCTCCGAGCAGCACGATGCCGCGGCGGGCGGCCAGCCCGAGGACGCGGCAGAAGAGGACGAACGGGGCGATCCCCACGCCTCCGGCGACGATGACCGGGGTCCGGTCCGCTTCCGGAAGCTCGAAGGTCGTCCCGAGCGGCCCGAGGCTCGACACGGCGCCGCCGATCGGGAGATCCATCAGCGCCCCGGTTCCGGCACCGACTCGCTTCACGAGCAGGGTGAACCCGGCGCCGCCCTCGTGGTCGCAGTAGGAGTAGGGCCGGCGCAGGAGGCCGCCACCGGGCGTCCGCACCATCGTGAACTGCCCGGGCCGGATCACCGGGTGGTCTCCTTCCACCTCGAAGCGAAGCAGCCGGGCGTCCGGAGCGAGCTGCTCCCGCGCGGTGAGCCGCGCCTCGAGATCCGCGCGCGGAGGCGAAGCGGCGGTCACTCCGCGCGAGCTCCCGGAGGGGCCCCCGGGCGCTCCCGATCCACGATCACCCGGTTCACTTCGGGCAGCGTCGTGACCCCCCGGGCCACGAGCCGGAGCGCGTTCTGGCGCAGCGAGACCATCCCTTCGCGCTCGGCCTCGGAGCGGATCCGGAGCGCCCCCGCGCGGGCCAGGATCAGCTCGCGGAGCGCGGGGCTGAGCGGGACCACTTCGGCGACCGCGGTCCGGCCACGAAATCCCCGGCCCTCGCACTCGCGGCATCCGTGCGGGCGGAAGACGGAGGCGTCCGGCGGGAGCAGGTCCGCGAGCGCCTCGCGCTCCCCGGTATTCGGGGCGACCGGTTCTCGGCAGGCGGGGCAGAGGACGCGGACGAGCCGCTGCGCCACGATGCAGTGGAGCGCCGAGACGAAGTTGTACGGATCGGCGCCCATGTGGAGGAACCGCCCGATGACATCGAGCGCCCCCGTCGCGTGCACCGTGGTCAGCACCAGGTGGCCGGTCAGCGCCGCCTGGACGGCGATGGAAGCCGTCTCCGGGTCGCGGACCTCGCCCACCATGATCCTGTCGGGGTCGTGCCGGAGGATGGAACGCAGGCCGCGGGCGAAGGTGAGGCCCTTCTTCTCGTTCACCGGGACCTGGGTCACCCCCGCGATCTCGTACTCGACCGGGTCCTCGATCGTCACGATCTTCTCTTCGGGAGTGGCGATCTCGGAGAGCGCCGCGTAGAGGGTCGTCGTCTTCCCGCTCCCGGTGGGGCCGGTGGCGAGCAGCATCCCGAACGGCTCGCGGGTGTGACGCCGGAGAACCGCGAGGTCGCGGCCCGAGAATCCGAGCGCGGTGAGCGAGAGCGCCTCGAAGCGGCTGCCGAGTCCCTGCTTGTCGAGCACCCGGATCACCACATCCTCGCCGTGGACGCTCGGCATGACCGAGACCCGGAAGTCCACGGTGTGGACCCCGTCGCCCGATCTCCCCGGAAGCGCGGCCCGGAACCGCCCGTCCTGGGGGACGCGACGCTCCGCGACATCGAGTTCCGCCATCACCTTGAGGCGCGCCACGATCGTCTGCTGGTGCGCGCCGTCCACCGGATCCATCGCGGGGTAGAGGACGCCGTCCACCCGGTACTTCAGGACGACCTCGTCCGCCCGGGTCTCGATGTGGATGTCGGTCGCCCGCCGCTCGATCGCGTTCACGAGGAGCGAGTCCACGAGGCGGACCACCGGGCTCCCGGTCCGCTCCCCGCCCTCGAGCGCGTCGAGGGAGACGACCTGGGAGCCCGATCCTTCCTCGTCCCGGCGGATCCGGTCGATGCGGAGGTCCTCGGAGGCGCGGTCGAGCAGGAAGCTCGAGTTCGTGTTCCGCTCGATGATCGCGGAGATGGTCTCGGCGTCGCCGACCTCGACGACGAGCGGGCGGTCGAGGATCCGCTCGAGCCGGTCCACCTCCGCCTCGACGACCGGCGGGGGCACCGCGATCCGGAGGCGCTCGCCGTCCTCCCCGAGCGGCACGAACCGGCGCCGGCGCACGAGTTCCATCGGCACGCTCCGCCAGACCGCCGGATCGTCGCGGTAGCGCGACAGGTCGGCGACCGGGAAGCCGTCGGCGAGCGCCGGGAGCCGGGTCACCGGCGCAGAACCCGACGGAGCGTCGTTCCGCGGCCGGACGCGGACCGGCCTACCTGCCGGCGAGCCGGAGCCCCGGCCCCCGGACGGGTCCGGAAGCCGGTCCCCGGATCGGGATCAGCCGCAGGTATCGACCTCGAACGACTTCGAGGCCTTGCACCGGACCACATCGCGCGCCGGGATCTCGATCGGCGCCCCGGTGCGGACATTGCGCCCGGACCGGGCCTTCCGATGGGCCACGGAGAACCTGACCATCCCCGGAAGGACGAAGGCGTTCCCGCTGCGGAGCTCCTCGATCGCCACTTCGCGAAGGCGCTCCAGCACCGCGGTCATCTCCCGCCTGGTGATCCCGGTATCCGCGGCGAGGACGCCGATGAGTTCGGACTTCGTCATTACCTTAGGTCCTTCCTGCCTCGGCAGTCTCGCCCCGCCCCTCGAACCACCCCTGTTTTGCGAGTCTAGCACGGAGTCCGCGATTTCCCGGATCGTCAGAATCCGAGCAGCTGCCCGAGCGTCGCGAGCCGCCCGTTCCAGACGACCGCCCGGAGCCGCCGCAGGTTCCGGATGTCCTCGAGCGGGTCGCCTTCGAGGATCACCAGATCGGCGAGGGCGCCCGGGGCGATCACCCCGAGCTCGCCGGCGAGCCCGAGACCCTCGGCGGCGGTCAGCGTCGCGGCTCGAATCGCCCCCGCGGGGCCGAGTCCGGCCTCGGCGAGCTGCTCGACCTCGAGGAGGAACCCGAGCCCGTAGGGAACGATCGGCGTGTCCGTCCCGGCGACGATCCGCCCGCCGGCGCCGGCGACCGCGGCGATCGTCTCCCACATCGGTTCCATGAGCGCCCGGCGCGCCGCCGGGTCTCCGCCCGCTCCGGTCGTCTCCCGGAGCCGGGACACCACCCACGGGGGAAAGGCGTCGAGGCGGTGGTCCGCCCCGAGCAGTCCGGGCTCCCGCGCGAGCGCGAGATCCCACCCGCCGTAGATCAGGAGCGTCGGGGTGAAGAACACCCCGGACTCGGCGATCAGCGACCGCACATCCCGGTAGGAGCGGCCGAGATCGGTCACCTTCGGCGAGTAGCCGCGGCGCGAGGTGCCCTTGAGGTGCTCCACCCCGTCCACTCCGTGGCGCACCGCCGGGTAGAGCTCGTGCGAGGTCACGAAGGCGCCGAAACCGTGCGCCCGGCGGATCGCGTCGCGCTGGGTCGCGTCGTCGAGGCGCACGTAGGTCTTGACCAGATCGAAATCCAGGTCGCGCGCGAGCCCGAGCGCCGCATCGAACGCCCTCGGGCTCGCCGCCCCCGCCGCGCCGGGGTAGTAGATCCGGCTGCCGTCGAGCGTGGTTCCGGTGAGGAACACCCGCGGGCCGACCCGGCGCCCCGCGAGGATGGACTCGCGCTCCTCGAGGGCCCGGTAGGTCGCAGCGGCCGTGATGCGGACCGAGGTGACCCCGTAGGCGAGGTGCGCCCGGCCGAACCGGTTGCCGAAGGCGGGACTCGTCGGATGGGTGTGCATCTCGATGAGCCCCGGGATCAGCGTTCCGCCGTTCGCCGGGACGACCCGGACGCCCTCCCCGGGCTCGGCGCCCGTCGGCTCGACGGAGACGATCCGTCCGGCCTCGACGAGCACATCGAGGCCCCGGCGGGTCTCTCCCCCCTCCACATCCAGGACCGCGAAGTCGCGGAAGAGCAACTGCCCCGAGGGCGCCGGCGCCGCGAACGAATGCCGCAGCGGGATCTGCCGGGAGCCGCCGCCGTCGGCGGCGATCCGGACCACCGACGCGCCCGAGACCGCGATCAGCGCGTCTCCCGCGGGCGTCCACGAGGGGAAGTCCACCGGGCCCTCGAAGACCCGCCGGAGCGGGCCGGCGGGTTCCCCGCCGGGGCCGAGGTCCAGGATCGCGAGGCCTCCGTCGTGGGCGAACGCGAGGCTCCTCCCGTCCGGCGAGAAGACGGGCCCGTCGGATTCGCGGATCCCGAAGCTGGTCGCGGGCTCGGCGAGTATCCGGACCTCGCCGGTTCCGGCCGACACCAGCGCGATCCGGTTGTGTCCCTCGCGGTAGCGCGAGGAGAAGGGGACGAGCGTGGCGAGCGCGATCGTCTCGCCGTCCGCGGACCAGCTCGGCATCCCGGCGCCGCGCGGCGCCTCGAAGAGCGGGGCGGGCTCGGCGCCGGGGTCCGGGCCGGCTTCGGGGTCGCGGGTGGTGACCCGGAGCGCCCCCGATTCGTCGAGCCACGCGATCCGCGACCCGTCGGCGGTGACCGCGGGGCCGAACTCGGCGCCGATCCGGGCGGTGAGCTGCGTGAGCCCGGCCCCCGGTCCGGCGCCGAGGCGCTTCTCCCAGATGTCCATCGTGCCGCCGCGGTCGCTCGCGAACAGGATGCTCGCGCCGTCGGGCAGCCAGACCGGATCCGTGTCGAGCCAGGTGTCGCGGGTCATCGGGAGCGGCGCCTCGGACCCGTCCAGCGGAGCGGTCCAGATGTCGCCGAGCGCCGCGTAGAGGAGCCGGGCGCCGTCGGGGCTGAGGCTCGGGCGCACGATGCCGCGAACCGGCTGCGGATCGGCGGCTCCGGTGCGGATCGTCCCGCGCCTCGGCGGCGCCCGGCGGAAGGCGAGCGCGACCGACATCGGAACCGTCTCCGCGGCCGGTTCGGGATCGCCGAGCGAGTACCGGCGGATCACCCCGTCGGCGGTGTGGACGAGCGTCTCCCGATCGGTCCACTGGGGGCGGAAGGGGAAGATGTCCTCGCCGGCGCCGGCCAGGATCCGCGGCGCGGCGGCGGCTTCGCCGAGCGGCGCCACCGCGAGTTCGCTCGCCACCCCGAGGTCGAAGCGGCTTCCCATCAGGGTGAGCCCTTCGTAGTGGAGCCGGCGAAACGCGACCAGCGCTCCGTCCGGGCTGACCGCCGGCGCGGCGATCATCCCGCCGGTTCCCGGAATCGGCGCCGGGTCCCCCGGAGCCGCGAGCGACAGGGAATGGAGCATCCCGTCGGCCTCCCCCTCGGGAACCCCGACGAAGACGAGCGCGTCGCCCTCGGGGGTCCAGGCCGGCCAGTACTCGTTGCCGAGCCCGCTCGTCACCGGACGCGCCTCCCCGCTCGCGGCGTCGAGCACCCAGATGTCGTAGGTCCCGGACCGGTCCGAAGAGAAGGCGAGGCGCGTCCCGTCGGGCGACCAGGCGGGCTCGCGGTCGTCGGCATCGCTCGCGGTGAGCGGCTCGGGCTCTCCGTCGGGAAGGACGAGCTGCCAGATGTCCCAGGCGCCGGCCCGGTACGACTGGTAGGCGACGCGGGCGCCGTCGGGGTGGAAGTCGGGGAGGCGATCATCGCCGAGCCCGTCGGTGAGCGGCTCGGCGGCGCCGCCGGCGGCCGGAAGCCGCCAGAGGACGCCCTGGAGGTCGATCACGAGCTCCGCGCCGTCCGGCGAAGCCGCGACGGCGAAGCTCGTGCCCTCGGTGACCCGGACGATTCCTTCGCCCTCGCCCTGGCCCGCCGCGGCTCCGGCGAGGAGCGCCCCGGCGAGCGCGCAGCCGAACCGCCGCATGGGAGCGATCCTAGCAGTCCGCCCGAACTGCTGGCGGCCTCCCCCGGGGGAGGGCCGATAACGGGCTGTGGTGAAAGTCTTCCGGGTACAGACGCGGCGCGCCGCGCCGCCGGGGGGGGGTGGGGGGGGGGGGGGGCGCCCCCCGCCACCCCGGGGGGGGGGGAGCGGGGCGGGGTG
>CAYGAO010000121.1:0-8400 GCA_964347715.1 uncultured Acidobacteriota bacterium | reverse complement strand
CAGGAGACAGGCGAGCACGGTGCGCGAGGCCGTCCGCTGCGTGACATCGCGAAAGGCGACCCGGGCGCGGTCGAGTTCGCGTAGTACCGCTGCCCGGCGGACGGAGACCGGGAGCGAACCGAGCCGTTGGCCAGCTCCGGGGCGAGGCTTTCGGACCTTCTCGAGGAGGGCCGGGCTCACCGCGCAGCGGCGGGCTCCGCGTCCGTGGGGGTCGTATTGGTCGAAGCTCGCCCCCTTCCAGAGCTGCGCGTCGCCAGCGCCGTCCTTCCACAAGCCCCGGTCGTTGGTTTCGTCGAGCTCACGAACCGCAAAGCACTTCCAACGCCCTTCCGAGCCGAACGGGAATGGCGAGCCCACCCGAATGCGGGCGAGCAGGTCGGCCTCACCAGCCGAGCGGAGCAGGGGGATCTGACGGCGCGGGCCGAAGGCCGACTCCGCCAGCTTCAAACCCGGCGTCGCCGACTGCCGCCGCCACGCGGCCCGCGAATCTGCGGTGCCGGCGATCTCGACGAGATGACCCGGCGGTGGCGGTGTCTTGCGGGCGGAGACCAGCGCCACCGAATAGGAGGAGGTCGACTCGAACATCCACCGACCGCGGTTGACGCAAAGTCCACGCGCCCCACGGTGGCGCTGCCGAGGAGCCAGTCGCGGAAGCCCGCGGACCCCTTGGCGACGAACGCCGAACGAGGAAGCACCACGCCGATGGATCCGCCATCGCGCACGAGCGTCGGGTAACGCTGACAGAAGAACTTGTAGAGGTCGGGGTCGCCGGAAGTCGAGACGTACTCCCCGGCGCCGAGCGCGACCCGCATCGCGGCGGCGCGCTCCTGCTCCTCGCGGAGCCGCGCGGCGACATCGGGGCGGAGGGCGCGAAAGTCGGCGACCGCGAGCTCCCGTTCGGGGCCGGCCATCGAGCTGAGCCCCGGGCGGTAGAGGGCGAAAAAGCCGAGCTCCTCGACGGTGACCTCCTCCCATGGCGGGTTCCCGACAACGGCGTCGAAACCCCGCCGCGGGTCGCGAAACATCCGCGGAAACTCCACCGGCCAGTGGAAGAACCGGTGATTCCGGGCGATCTTCCGCGACTTCCGGACGCGGTATTCGGTCGCCCGGTCCATCTCCCCCGCGGCGATCGCCGAGCCCCGGGATTTCACCCGGTTGCGGTTCCCCCGCTGACCGAATGGTTCCGCGGTCCACAGATCGAACACCCGGCGGAGCCCGGCGAGATCCTCCCGAACGGCCTGGTGCGTCGCATCGCTCGCCGTGTATTCGTCCGGAGTCCGGTCCGGCCCCGCCGCCACTCGGGCCGCCTTCTCCGCCGCGGCGTCGAGCCAGGATTCGAACTCCTTCGTCGAGAAGGTGTTCCGGAAGACCACCGCGTCGCGGTCGCCCACCCCGATCAGCGAATCGCCGACGCGGAGGTTCGCCCCCAGGTAGGAGAGCGAGAGTCCGGGGACGAAGGCCGCGAGCCACAGCGACATCGTGGCGATCTCGATTCCCATCGGACTCACATCCACGCCGAAGACGCAGTGCTTCAGCAACAGCCGGCGGAGCAGCGCCATGTCTTCCACCGCATCCGTCCCGGTGGCGCTCTCGCGCAACCTGGCGAGCGCATCCCGAACCTGCGGGAGCGGCCGCTTCGCCAGGAAGCGGGCGGTCTCGTCGGCGAGGAGGTCGACCACTTCGACCAGGAAGTGCCCGCTCCCGCACGCCGGGTCCACGACCGCGAAGTCGAGGAGTTCCGCGGCGGCGCGCCCCGGATCGTCCTTCGCGGTCGCCTCCACCCGTTCGAGGTGTTCGCGGAACGCCGGGCGCACCGCCCCATCCACGAGGTGGCGGACGAGCGTCGTCGGCGTGTAATAGACGCCGCCCGCCTTCCGCCCGCCCTCGTGGGTCTGCCAGAGCAGGGAACCGGCGGCGACACCCGCTGCGGAATCGGTCCAGATGAAACGGTCCCGCCCGGCGTCGTAACGGACCGGGCGCTCGGCGAGGGAGAGGCGCAGACCGAGCAGCGACTCGTAGATGTTGCCGAGGTGTCCGATCTCGAGGATCGAGTAGTCCACCCCGTGGTCCGGTTCCTTCTCGTCGAACCCGAGAGAGACGAGGACCCGGCGGAAACACGCATCGTCGAGCCGGACCGACTCGAGCCGCGCGGCTCCAGGCAGCTTCCCGGGAGCGAAGAGCGCCCCGTTGTAGGGGGCGATTCCGCGTTCCTCGTCGCCCGCTCGCATCGCGCCGACGAGCTCGGCGGCCTTCGACCAGAGCCCGTTGCCCCGACCCGCGTCGTGGCCCATCTCCGAAGCCCGCCGGACCAGTTCGGTGAGCGACCGCGCCCGGTAGGCGTGGTTGTGGATCGGGAGATGCCCGGCGCTCTCGGCACAGAAGATGAAGATCAACCGAAAGAGCAGGGTCAGGGACGCCTGCTCCAACTCGAGCCGCCGGTCGTCGTCCCGGATGTCGAAGCCCGAGCACACCGCCCACCGGCCGAGCCCTTCGGCGAGGGCCGGGAGGGTCTCGTCGCGGATTCGCTGGCCGAGACGCTTCCAGAGCGCGACTCCGTGGTTCCGGGCCTCGTCGCGGAGTTCGGCGAAGCCGCCGTCGGCGAGGAGCGCGGGCGACAGCAGCGCGAGCCACGGAAGGTCCTCCGGGCCGAGAGCTTCGGCGTCGAGTTCGATCCACTCGGAAACCTCGGCCGGAGAACCGGCCTCGAAGAGCCGGAACACCCGACCGGCGACGAGGAGACCGAACGGAGCGTCGTGCGCGGCGCACGCCGCGAGCAGGCGGCCCTCGGGTGGCCGGCCATCGGCGTCGAGACGGGCGAAGGCAGCGGGGTCGGGCGACGGGTGCGCCACCGTCACCGGTCGCCCATCGTGGCGCACGAGATATCCGGCGTCCGGCAGCATCCTTCTCTCGTAGCCGAATGCATCGAGAAGCGCCCACCAGTCGTCCATCGAAGTGGACGGCAGACCCTCCACGACGCGACGCGCCGCTTCCCATCGCTTCGGGTGCCTCCGAAAACGCCGCTCCAGGGTGTGGACGGTCAAGAGCCCGTGGACGACGAGGCCCGGCAGATCGCACCGATCCCATCGAGCGAGGTCGGAGGCGAGGCGGCGGATCGCCCGGAGGCCGTCCGGCTCGGCGTGCGCGCGATCGAGGATCCGCAGGAGCGCCTCGGGGGCGATGGCCCGCGTCGGGGCCTTGCGGCCCGGCCCGAGCACGAGGAGCGACGGGGCGGCTTCCTCCGGAAGATCCGCGATCAGCAGGAACGGGCGCGCCGAGGTGCCGACGCGGCGCTTCCAGCGGGCGCGCAGCTCTCGCTCGCTGCGGCCGGATGCCGCTCCGATCTCGATCTGGCCCAGGCGAACCGCGCGCCGGATGCCGTCGCGCGGCTTCGCCTCGCGGGCGGTCCCCGAGGCGAGCAGGGCGTCGAGCAGTCCGTCGGCGTTCAGGCGCGGTGTTTCTTCGCGCGGGCGGCCGTGGCGGCGCATCGCGGGCGAAGCCGTGGGTCAGCTGGCGGCGGTCCAGCCGGGCGCGGGGCGGTCGAACCAGACATGGGCCTGGCCGGTGCCGATCGAGTTCTCGTAGCGCGAGAACATCCGGCCCGGCGCGGCGCAGCGGGCGCCGCCGACGGCGCTCACCGCCATCAGGTAGTGGCCGAAGCGGCCCTCGGGGGCGAAGCCCGCGTAGTCGTCCATCGTCTCGATGATCCGGCGGTGGTCGCCGGCGAGCATCCAGGCGATCCGCTCCTCGTCGGCAGCGCGCGCCGCGGGCGTCCGGACATGCGCGGGGTCCGACGCCTCGTGGCGCGGGAGCTCGGCGAGCGGCCAGAAGCGGTGGCTAAGGCCGCCGGAGGCGAGGAGAACCGCCCTCCGTCCGGTCTCGGCGACCGCCTCGCCGATGGCTCGTCCCATCGCCAGGAAGTCGGATGTCGTCCCGGTCTGGGCGCAGCTGACGCTGACGACGCGCTCGCCCCGCCAGAGGAAGGGGAGCAGGTTCGTGGTCCCGTAGTGGATCGGGAGGTGCGGGTCCGCCGAGGCGTGGGCGCGCTGCCCGGCGCGCCGGGCCGCGGCTTCGGCGGCGCGGGCGAGCTCGGGGTCGCCGGGGAAGTCGTAGGGGAGGCCGTGCATCCCGCGGGGCAGCTCGTCCGAGGTGTAGCGCCCGCTCCGGCGCTCGTGCGCGGCGAGCAGGTGCTCGAAGGTGCTCGCCCAGTGGGTGTCGAGCACGACGAGCGTCTCCGCGCCGAGCGGGTCGAGCGCCTCGGCCCGCAGCCGGCGGAGTCCGGGGACGAGGCTGATCTCCTCGCCCTCGTTCAGCGCCCGGCGCTCGGGCTCGGGCAGCATGATCGTCGGGACATGCGAGACGAGGCCGAACCCGAGGACCGCCATCCCTACGAGGCGGTGGAGAAAGTCCCGCGGGCGCCGACCGGGAGAGGTGCGGGGAGGGTCCTCCCTGCCCGCGAAAGAGGGCGGAACGGATCGCGCGAGCGATTCGGGCCGCCACCCGGTGGGGGAAGCGCCCCGCCTCCGCCCGGACGACGGGGTTCCCCATCTCTGCGAGGACGGATTCCCTTGCGGGGCGTTCTGTCCACCGGCTGCTACGCGAGCGTCCGTCCGCCGCGGAAGGTGAACCCGACGCGCCGCCAGAAACCCCCGAGGACCTCGCGCGGGGCGATCCCGGTGAGTTCCTCGGTGGGCGAGGGATGGACCCGGAGGGCGGCGTCGCCGACGAAGCAGGTTCCGAGCTCGACCTCCTCGGAGGCCACCGCGACGATCTCGCGGTGGGCGTCCGTCCCGTCGGCCGCGATCCCGGGAAGGAGGCGGTGGTGGAGCATCGGGTGGGCGTTCACGAAGCCGGCCCCGGGCGCTTCGCCCCGGATCGTGAACTCGGCCTCCAGGAGCCGGCGCGAGCCGGCGGCGACGCTCGCGCCGAAGCGCCCGCCGGGGGCGAGCCGCGGCCCGGCGCGGCCGATCAGCGCCGGGCGGGTCATCCAGATCTCGCCCAGCTTCTTCGGATAGCCCTGGAAGTGGCCGCGCGCGAGCGAGAGGTCGCTGTCCACCCAGATGAAGACCGAGCGCGACCAGTCGCGCCCCCGGTAGCGGCAGCGCACGACGAGCAGGCACTCCTTGTACTGCGCCCGCACCGGGTCGAGGAGCTCCTCGCCCGAGGCACCGCAACACTGCCACTCGGCCCAGATCGCGGCGACCGCGCCGGGGCGGTCGGCGGCGGGTTCGAGCGGCGCCGGGAGAAGCGCGACGACCGCGTCGGGGTCGGCCAGGTACTCGACCGTCAGCATCTCGCCCGAGTAGTGCCAGGGGGGCGCGCCGAGGAGCGAGGCGCGTCCCGACGGCGTGCGCGGGAACCAGAAGCCGCCCGTCGTCATCCCGGTCCGAGTCCCGTCCGGGCCTCGCGCGTCATCGGGTGGCGCTCAGGTTCGACCGCGGCGCGTCTCCGGCGCGGAATCCCCGCCACTGGCGTCCGTCCCGGATCCGTCACCTTCGGAGTCAGGGATCGCGCCGACACCCGGGGGACACTCCGTCCCCCGCGACCGGATTCAGGCGGGATCGTCCGCCTCGTCCGCGTTTCCCCCGTCGGCCGTCCCGGCGTCGGGCGAGCGGTCCCGCCCGAGGACGAACGCGGCCGCGAGCGCCGCGACCGTCGCCACGCCCAAGACGACGGCGCCGACGAACTGGTCCCGGAAAACCAGGAGCCCGGCGACCGCCAGCGCCGCCAGCGCGACGACGAACCCGAGCCACTGACTGCGTTTCGCGTCCGCCATCGTCTGCGCCAGCGCGGAAGCCGCCAGATCGTGGGCGGCCTGCTGCTCGCTCTCGGCCATCGCGAGAAGCCGTTCCGCGGATCCGGGAACGGCTCGCTCGTACCGTTCGAGGGACGCCGGTGTCGGCAACGGCCCGTCGGACGCGCCCGCGTCCGGTCCGCCCCCCACCGGCTGTTCGACGGGGCCGTCAGCCGGGCGAGGCCCCTTCCTCTTTCGTTTGCGACGTGATTTCGTGCTCATGTTCCAACTGGCGGGCTGCGTGCCAGAGATGCTGCCCGACCCGCTCCCAGTGCCCTCGAAGGCGCTCCTCGACCGTCCCCTTCGGGATCAAGCTGTCGTACCGTCGCGGATCGGGGCTGAAATCGAAGAGACTGCCCGCTCCCCGAAGCATGGCCCTTGCCCGGTCCGTCATGTGGCCAGCATAACACTTCGAGTCCCCGGAGGGGAAGCCCCCACTGCCGGATCAGAGGTACGGCAGGTACTCGCGCGTCTCCCAGTCCGTCGTGTGCGCCCGGAAGCGCTCCCACTCGGCGCGCTTCACCGCGGCGTGCATCCGGACGAAATCGGCGCCGAAGGCTTCCACGAGACCGGTGTCCGCCTCGAGGTCGTCGAGGGCGCGGGCGAGATCGTCCGCGACGGTGACTTCGGTGGACGAGGACTCGAGGCAGTCCCCGGTCTCGGCGGGCGGTGGGTCGGCGCCGCGGGCGATGCCGAGCCGGGCGCCGACGAGCGCGGCCGCCACCGCGAGATGGGGGCCGCAGCCGCCGTCGGCGAGGCGGTGTTCGAGGCGCGCCGCCGGGCCGCGCTCGAGCGGGATCCGCACCGCGCAGCCGCGGTGGTCGTGGCCCCAGTTCGCCCAGTAGCCGCTCATCTGGCCGGGGCGGAGGCGCCGGTAGGCGTTCACGGTCGGCGCGACGACGCCGGCGAGCCCGCGGTGGTGGTGGAGGAGGCCGGCGACCGCTCGCCACGCGAGCGCCGACATCCCGTCCACGCCGTCCGGATCGTCGAAGAGGTTTTGTCCGTCCGCCTCGAGGCTCAGGTTCACATGGAGCCCCGAACCGCCGCGGTCGGTGAACGGCTTTCCGGTGAAGGTGAGCGCGTAGCCGCGCTCGGCGGCGGTCTCGCGCGCAAGCAGCTTGAAGAGGAACGCCTCGTCGGCGGCGACGAGCGCGTCCCGCTTTCCGAGGGTCAGCTCGAACTGGCCGTCGTCGTACTCGCTGTGGAACGACTCGACCGGGATGCCGGCGCGCTCTCCGGCGTCGAGGACGGCTTCCAGCACCCCGCCGGGGTCCATGAGCGGACCCGCCCCGTACACATGGGAACCGGGAGTCCGGACCGGGCGGAAGCCGCCCTCCGCGTCGCGTTCGAGCAGGAACGCCTCGAGTTCGATTCCGACGACGGGGCGCCGCCCGTCCTCCTCGAGGGCGGCGATCTCCCGCCTCAGGATCCGGCGCGGGGAGCGTTCGAGCGGCTCGCCTCCCCGTTCGAGATCGGCGACCACGATCGCGGTCCCGGCGGCCCAGCCCGGACGCGCCGCAGCCGGATCGAAGACCGCGCGCATGTCCGGCAGCCCCTCGTGGAGGCCCGAACCCGGGTAGCCCTGCATCTCGCGGTCGAACCCGAGCGCGAAGGTGGCGACGCAGTGTCCGGTCCCGGCGGTCCCGGGAAGGAGCAGCTTTCCCCGGGCGAGCCCGAGGTGGTCGGGCCAGAGGACCCGGAGGCGGCGGGGCTCGCTCCCGGTCGCGCGGACCGGATCCCCGGCGGGACGGGTCACGAGGAACGGTTCCCCGGGTCCCGGCGGCCGCCCCGCCCGATCAGTTCGCCGGCGGATGGACGCGGTCGCCTTCGTAGCCCATCAGGCCGCAGAAACCGACGACCTCGTATCCGTTCGCTTCGAGCAGCTCCGCGGCACGCGCGGCTCTTCCGCCACCCTGTCAAGCGGTGAGGATGGGAACACCGCGAGGGAGTTCTCCGATCCTCGCCTCCAGTTCGTCGATCGGGATGTGGACGAAGCCCTCGATCGTCCCGTGTTCCTCGAGTTCCCCGGCGGTGCGGACATCGAGCAGCAGCGCGCCGTCGGCGAGCGCCGCGGCGATGTCTTCCGCCTCGACCCGGGGCGCACCCGAGCCGCCGCAGCCCGCGGCGAACGCGCCGGCGAGAAGAAGTCGCTTCAGCATGGGAGTCCTCCCGTCGGATCAGTCGATCGGCCGGTACTCGCGGGGGCCGGCGTAGTTCCTGAGGCCCGAGAAGCCGAGGACCTCGAAACCCGCCTGCTCCAGGATCGCCGCGGCACGCGCGGCCCGGGGGCCGACCATTCAGGTGGTGAGCACGGGACGGCCGCGCGGCAGCTCGTCGAGCCGGTCGGCGAGTTCACCCAGATGGATGTGGACCGCGCCGGCGATCGTTCCGGCTTCGTGGAGTTCTCTCGCGGTGCGCACATCGAGGAGGAGCACCCGGTCGTCCTCGAGGACCCCGGCGATCTCGTGCGCCGGGACGAAGGGCGACCGCGTCCCGAAGGCGCGCCCGACGAGGCTCATGGGAGGCGGAGCGTAACAGCAGGTGGGGGGGGGGGGGGGCGGCCGGCGCCCCCCCCGGGGTGGGGGGGGGGGGGGGGCCCCCCCCCGCCG
>CAYGAO010000120.1:0-8437 GCA_964347715.1 uncultured Acidobacteriota bacterium | reverse complement strand
GCGGCGCTTCGCGCCGCGTCGGCGCGCGAGGGACTTTCTCCACCGCCTGTCAGCCTCCCCGGCGCTGCAGGAACGGGGGCGTCTCGAGGTCTCCCCAGCGGTCGTCGCCGCCGTCGTCCGATTCGGTGACGGGAGGGAAGTCGGCCACGAGCTGGTCCTTCTCGGCGCCGGTCGGGGTCTCGCCCTCCGGGGTCCCCTCGGCGGGGTCCTTCACCGCCGGTTCGCGGCCGCCGGGGTGGGCCTTGGCCTGCGGGACGGTTCGGCCGTTCGCGCGTCCGGTGAAGGTGGCGAAGTCCTGCGGCGTCGCGCCGACGCGGTTCCGCTCGGGGAACCCGGTGGCCACCACGGTGACCTGGATCCGATCCTCGCCGTCGTCCAGCTCCGGGTCGAGCGCCGTCCCGAGCAGGATGTTGTCTCCCGGCTCGGCGTCGAGCGATCCGTAACCGCTCCCGGTCTCCGGCGCCACCGCCTCCCGGACGACCTCGGCGGCGCGCTGCACCTCGTTCAGGGTCAGGCTCTCGCCTCCGGTGACGTTCACGATGATGCTGGTGGCGCCGCGGATCGAGGTGTCCTCGAGGAGGGGCGAGGAGATCGCCGCCTTCGTGGCCTCGATGACCCGGTCCTCGCCGGAGGCGTTCCCGATTCCCATCACCGCGTCTCCCCGGCCGCGCATCGCCGCGCGCACATCGGCGAAGTCGAGGTTGATCTCGCCCGGGATCTGGATCAGGTCCGAGATTCCCTGGACCGCCTGCCGCACCACATCGTCGGCGTCGCCGAACGCCTCGCGGATCGGCTTTTCGCCATAGACCGCGACGACGCGATCGTTCGGGACGCAGATCAGGGTGTCCACCCACTCGCGCAGCTCGCGGATCCCCTCGTCGGCGGTGTCCCGGCGGCGCCTGCCCTCGACCCGGAGCGGCTTCGTGACGACCGCGACCGAGAGCGCGTTGAGCTGCTGGGCGACGCAGGCGACGGTGGGCGCCGCGCCGGTCCCGGTCCCGCCGCCCTCGCCGACGGTGATGAAGACCATGTCGGCGCCGGTCACGGCCTCGATCAGCGGGTCCATGTCGTCGCGGGCCGCCAGCCGTCCGATCTCCGGATCGCCCCCGCAGCCGAGGCCGCCGGTGCGCTCCCGACCGAGCTGGATCTTCACCGGGGCCAGCGAGCGTTCGAGCATCTGGGCGTCCGTGTTGGCGACGATGAACTCGACGCCGCCGACCCCGGCCTCGATCATCCGGTTCACGGCGTTCCCGCCGCCGCCGCCGACGCCGATGACCTTGATGACGGCCCGGCCCTGAGCGGCTCCCTTCGGGCTGCGGGGCGGCCTGGGGGGCGCGGTTCGCCCGGCGGACTTCGGGGCGCGGGGCTTCCGCGGCGCGGACGCGGAACCGGTCTTCTTCGCCGCGCGCGGGGCGGCGGGCGCCTCGGGGGTGGCGGGCGCCTCGGGGGCGGCGGGCGCCTCGGGAGCGGCCGGCGCCTCGGGAGTGGCGGACGCCTCGGGAGTGGCGGACGCCTCGGGGGTCGCGGACGCGTCAGCGGTGACGGCCGGTTTCTCGGCGACGGCCGGCTTCGCGACGGCCGGCTTCACTGCCTCCGGCTTCGCGGCGGACTGCTTCGCGGTGGCGGCGGCCGGCTCCCTGGCGGTCGGGACCTCGGCCGCTGCGGGGAGCGCCGCGGCCGGCGGATCGCCGCTAGGGGCCGCTTCGGGGGGCGGCGTCTTCGGGGTTCGTTCTTCGGCGAAAAGGATCATGGACTGGTCTCCTGGAGTAGCCGGAAAGAGGGGGTGGTCCGGGCGCGGCGGGGCCGGGCCGGAAGCATCGGGAAACGAGGGGAGCCGCTGTCTGCTCGCCCATCGGGGAGACGGCCGCGGACGGCGACCGGCCGCCGATCACCCGAAGAGCCGATCACTCCGCCGCCTCGCCCAACCGGATGGCGGCGCGCGGCGTGTGGCGGCGGGCAACCGGACGAGCCGATCATCCAGACGGCTCCGCCGACTGCCAGACCACCGCGAACCGCCCCAGGCCGCGGATGACCCGAAGAGCCGGTCACTCCGCCCTCCGGATCCGCTGGGTCACGAGGCGCAGGCCGCTCCCGACGAGTCGGCGCACCTGGTCGAACGCCGGAACGCCCGAGCCTCGGGCGTCGGCTCGCCGGCGCTCGCGCAGTCCGTAGCGGCAGAGGCCGACCGCGCAGCCGAACCGGGGGTGCGCCGCGAGGTCGCGCAGGCCGCTCAGGTCGAGCGGCCCGCGTGTCTCGACCTCGGCGCCGAAGACGAGGCGGGCCACCTCGCCGAGACCCTCGAGGCTCGCGCCGCCGCCGGTGAGCACGAGGCGGCCCGGGACTCCCGTGGACAGCGCCTGACGCAGCTCGTCGCGGATGCGGTTGAAGTCGCTCTCCGCGCGCCGCTGCAGGACCTCGGCGAGGAGCCGGCGCGGGACGAGTTCCGGATAGGCGCGGCCGCCGCGCGGCATCTCGAAGTGGTCGTCCGGCGGCACCGATTCGACGAGCGCGGCGCCGTGGCGGCGCTTCGCCTTCTCGGCGGCCGGCTGGGAGGTCCGGAGGCCGATCGCGATGTCGCGGGTGTAGGCGCTCCCGCCGCTCGGCATCACATCGGAGTGCCACAGCACCCCGCGGCGGAAGACCGCGATGTCCGTCGTCATCGCGCCGATGTCGAGGAGCGCGATCTCCTCGCGCCGCTCCTCGGGCTCGAGGACCCCGTACCCCGCCGCGAGCGGGGCGAGCACGAGCCGTTCGACGCTGATCCCCGCCGCGTTCACCGCCGCCTCGACGCGATGGAGGCTGTCCCGGGGACAGGTCACCAGGTGCACGAAGGACTCGATCCTCGTTCCGGTCCAGCCGGTCGGGTCGTCCGTGGCGTCGAGATCGTCCACCCAGAACTCCTGCGGCAGCGCGTGGAGCAGCTCGTGCGCCGGCCGGGACCAGGCGCCGCCTTCGCGCGGGATCGCCGCCCGGACCGCCCGCTCCACATCGCGCCGCCCGATCGGGCGTCCGGTCTCGAGGACCGTCACCGCGCCCGAGGAATTGATGCTCCGCCGGTTCCGGGTCCCGACGGAGACCAGCGCCGAGACGACCTCGACGCCGGCGGACTGCTCCATCTCCTCGACCGCCTGGCGCACCGCCTCGGTGACCCCGCGCGGCCGCACGACCTCGCCGTGCTGGACCGAGTTCCCGGTATCGGCCTGGCCCACGGCCACGATCTCCATCGCCCCCGTCTCGGCCCGTTCCGTCGCGGCCCGTTCCGGACTCCCGGGCTCCGGCGGCTCGGCCGGCGGCCGCGCCAGCACCGCGCGCACCGCCTCCGAGCCGATGTCGATACCGCACACCAGGTTCCCCCGGGTCTTCAAGACGGGGTTCCTCCTTCCGGTTCGGCGATGGAGTCGGACCCTTCCGGCGGGGTCTTCCGCAACAGCAGCCGGTCCGGAACCCGCGCGTCGATCCGCGAGAGCCCCGGCCAGCGCTCGGTCAGCTCGGGGATCAGCCCGGCGACGAGTTCGAAGCGATCGAGGAAGGTCTCCTCGGAGAGCAGCACCCGGAGCGCCCCCGGGCGGAGGACCAGCTCGATCCGGTGCGGCCCCCCCGCCACCGACAGCTCCGAGACGAGCCGGTCCAGCTCGGGGCGGCTCCGGAGCGCGGCGGCGAGCCGGCCGGAGAGCGCGGCGGCCCGGGGGAAGTCCGGGCCTTCGGGCAGCCCGCGCACCACGACCAGATCCGGCGCTCCCGCCCAGGCGAAGTCGGCCGGCGTCGCCGGCCCGAGCACCGTCCCGTCTCCCGAGAGCGCCTGCGGCGGGTCGGAGTCGAGCAGCGCCACCGCCTGCTTCTCGCGCACCTCGACCCGGATGCCGCCCGAGAGCGCCCGCTCGACCCGGACCTCCTCGGAGACCCCCGCGGCGAGGAAGCGCTCCCGGATGGCCTCCGGATCGGCCGAAATTCCCGCCGCGCCGAGGAGAAGCCCGGCGGGGAGGTCGCCGAGGTGGCCGGCGCCGGTGATCCGCACCTCGGTCGGCGGCCCCGCCCCGCCGGAGAGCGTCAGCCGCCCGATCACGACCCCGAGCGCGAGCGCGAGGCCGAGCGAGCCGAGGGCGGCGCGGAGCGTGAGTCTCCCGAGACTGCGCCTTCCGACCGCGGGGACGATCCGGCGTCCGACGCCCCTTCGGCGTCGCTTCGCGTCGAGTGCGGCGCCCGGCGATCGCGACAGGAAGTCCCCCGTCGGGAAATCAGTCCGCCGGAGCACGGAGCGCCTCCAGCAGTGCGTCGGGGAGTCCGGCGATCGTTCCCGCGCCCAGGGTGACGACGACATCCCCCGGCGCGAGCTCGGGCACGATGGCGGCCGCCACCTCCTCGATCTGCGGGATGAACCGCACTCCGGGGTGCCCCGCCGCCTCGATCCCCGCGGCCAGCCGCGCGCCGTCGATCCCGGGGATCGGCGTCTCGCCGGCGGCGTGGACCTCCGTCACCACGACGAGATCGGCGTCGCCGAAGGCGCCGCAGAAGTCGTCGTGGAGCGCCTCGAGCCGGCTGTAGCGGTGCGGCTGGAAGATCACCACCGTCCGCGCCCCGAACGCCTCCCGGATCGCCTCGAGCGTCGCCCGGATCTCGCTCGGATGGTGGGCGTAGTCGTCCACCACGCGGACCCCGGCCGCGGCGCCGCGCCGCGCGAGGCGGCGCTCGACGCCATCGAACGCCTCGAGCCCGGCGCGGATCGCGCGGGTTCCGAGCCCGAACTCGAGACCCACGGCGGCGGCCGCGAGGCTGTTCAGCACCGCGGTGCGGCCCGGCTGCTTCAGGCGCACGGTCCCGGCGAGCCCGCCGCGCACCCGGAGCTCGTAGCGCGACCCGTCCGCGTCCACCTCGATCCCGCCCGCCGAGACCTCGGCTCCGCGGGCGAGGCCGTAGGTGACGACGCGGCGCCGGATGCGCGGCAGGAGACGCCGCAGGTTCTCGTCGTCGAGGCAGACCACCGCCGCGCCGTAGAACGGGGTCATGTTCAGGAACCCGAGGAACGACTCGACGAGGTCCTCCATGCCCGCGTAGGCGTCGAGGTGCTCGCGGTCGATCCCGGTGACCACCGCGATGACCGGCCAGAGCCGGAGGAAGGTCCGGTCCGACTCGTCGGCTTCGGCGACCAGGATCTCGGACTTCCCGAGCCGCGCGCCCGCCCCGATCCCCCGGATGCGCCCGCCGACGACCATCGTCGGATCGAGCCCGGCGTGGTCGAGCAGGACCGCGGTCATCGAGGTGGTCGTCGTCTTGCCGTGGGAGCCGGCGACCGCCACCGAGACCTTCATCCGCATCAGCTCGGCGAGCATCTCGGCGCGCGGGATGATCGGGAGCGACCGCTCCCGCGCCGCCGCCACCTCGGGGTTACCGGGCGGGACCGCCGAGGAGACCACGACCACATCGGCGCCGCGAACCTGCTCGGGGGCGTGGCCTTCGAAGAGGATCGCGCCGAGGTCGGCGAGCCGGCGCGCGGTCGGGCCGAGCCGGAGATCGGAACCGCTCACCCCGTAGCCGAGGTTGACCAGCACCTCGGCGATCCCGCTCATCCCGACGCCGCCGATACCCACGAAGTGGACCCGGGTGCGCGTCGAGAAGAGCAGATCGCTGCGCGCGCCCGATCCGGGCGGCGGGAACGGGGGGGAGATCACGCCGCCCCTCCGGCGAGGGCGACGAGCCGCTCGGCGAGGCGGACGGCGGGCCGTTCCCCGGCGAGGGAGAGCGCCGCCCGCGACATGCGGGCCCGCCGCCCGGGATCCCCGACCAGGCCGGCGACGGTGCGCGCGAACCGCTCGCCGGAGACCGTCTCCTCGAGCGCGACCGCGGCCCCGGCGGCAGCGACGGCGGCGGCGTTCTGCCGCTGGTGCCCTCCCGCGACTCCTGCCGGGACCAGGATCCCCGGCCGGCCCGCGGCGGCGAGTTCGGCGCAGGTGATCGCCCCCGCCCGCCCGACCACCAGATCCGCGGCCCCGCCCGCGGCCGGCATGTCGTCGAGCCAGGCGACGCCCCGCGCCGGGACTCCGTGCGCCGCGTAGGCGGCGCGCACCTCCGCCTCCTCGGCGGCGCCGGTCTGGTGGGTGATCCCGAGGCGCGGCGCCCGCTTCCGGAGTACCGGGAGCGCCGCGACCACGAGCCGGTTCAGCCGGGAGGCGCCCTGGCTGCCCCCGGTCACGAGGAGCGACACCGGGCGGTTCGCCGTCACCGGCGGCGGGGCGAGGCGCGAGAACGCGGCGCGCACCGGGACCCCGGAGACGAAGGCGCGCCGGGAGCGGCGCCTCGCGGCCGGCGCCAGGCCGAACGCGAGCTCGGTGGCGAAG
Organism: uncultured Acidobacteriota bacterium; assembly: GCA_964347715.1. Taxonomy (GTDB): domain Bacteria; phylum Acidobacteriota; class Vicinamibacteria; order Marinacidobacterales; family Marinacidobacteraceae; genus CAYGAO01. The sequence goes on along the minus strand of CAYGAO010000120.1, from coordinate 2,105 downwards.
GGGGCGCTCCACCGGGTGGCGAGCCCCGGCTCGGCGTTCGGCTCCAGGATGAGCGAGGGGACGCGCGCCCAGAACGCGGCGAGCACCGCCGTCCCCGAGACATGTCCCCCCGTCCCGAACACCGCGCCGGGCCGGAACTCGCGCAGCAGGCGGCGCATCCCGGCGAGCGAGCGCGCGACGCCCCACCCGGCCCGGGGCAAAGTCGGGAGCGACCGGCCGCGGAGCGTGGGGACCGGAACCCGCTCGAGCCCGAAGCCGTGCGCCGGGACGAGGCGGTTCTCGATACCGGTCGCGGTTCCCACGAAGCGGATCTCGGCCTCGCCGAGGTCGGCGAAGGCGCGCGCCACCGCGAGGCCGGGATAGACATGGCCCCCGCTGCCGGCGGCGGCGACGAGGAGCCGGCGGGGACTCACCGGACCCTCCGGGAAGCGGGCCGCGGAAGCCAACGGCGTTCGACCCGGCTCACCGCGCCCTCCGGCACAACGGACCGGCGGAGCCGACGGGGTTCGTGGCGGCTCACCGCCACCCTCCGGCAAGACGGACCGGGGAGCCGATCGACGGGGCTCACAGCGCCCTCTGGGAGACGGAAAGGAGGAGCCCCGCCGCCAGCATCGAGGTCAGCAGCGAGGAGCCGCCGGCGGAGACGAACGGCAGCGGCAGCCCGGTGGTGGGGATGAGTCCGGTGGCCACGCTCACGTTCAGGAACGCCTGCACGACGACCGTGAGCGTCGCCCCCACGCCGAGGAGCATCCCGAAACGGTCGGGGGCGCGAACCGACACCAGGAGCCCCCGCAGCGCCCACGCCCCGAACGCCGCCACCACGAGCGCCGCGCCGCGGAACCCGAGCTCTTCGCCGACGACGGCGAACACGAAGTCGGAGTGGGGCTCGGGGAGGTAGAGCAGCTTCTGGCGGCTCGCGGTGAAGCCCACCCCGGTGAGCCCGCCGCTCCCGAGCGCGATCAGCGACTGGCTGAGCTGGAACCCGTCGCCGAGCGGGTCGGCGAACGGATCGAGGAAGGTGAGGATCCGGGCGACGCGGTACTCGGCGGTCGCCACGGCGGCGGCGAAAAGCGCCGCGCCGGCCCCGCCGAGCGCGGCGAGGTGCCAGAGCCGGGCGCCGCCGACGAAGATCAGCCCCATGCCGAGGAGGGTGAGCAGGGTGGCGGTCCCGAGGTCGGGCTGGGCGAAGATGAGCCCGGCGAGCAGCGCCACCGCGCCGAGCGGCAGCGCGAGCGCCCGGAGGCTGTCCGGACGGCGCGCCCCGAGCAGGTGCGCGAGGACCACCACCAGCCCGAGCTTCGCCGGTTCGGAGGGCTGGAAGGCGAACCCGGCGACGCGTACCCAGCGGTGCGTGGCGTTGATCGGGGGCGAGAGGAGCGCGGCGAGCAGCGCGGCGACGACCGCGCCGAAGACGAGCCAGGTGATCGGCGGCCGGTTCAGGATCCGGTAGTCGGAGCGGGCGACGACCATCATCAGGGCGAGCCCGAGGACCGCCCAGACCGCCTGCCGGCCGAAGAAGAAGAACGGGCTGCGGGCGTTCGCGTCGGCGACGATCGCCGACGCGCTGTAGAGCATCACCAGCCCGAACAGCAGGAGCGCGAGCGTCCCGGCGAAGAGGAACCGGTCCGGCGCCATCCGGGACCCGCTCACGCCGGACCTCCCCGGGCGAGGCGCTCGACCAGGGCGCGAAACCGCCGGCCCCGGTCGCGGTAGTTCTCGAAGAGGTCGAAACTCGAACAGCCCGGCGAGAGGAGCACCAGGCCGCGCGGCCGGGCGGCGGCGAACGCGCCGCGAACGGCGTCCTCGAGCCCGTCGCATTCCTCGACCGGGACGCTCCCGATCTCGGCGGCGATCTGCTCCCGCGCCCGGCCGATCGCGTGGATGCCGGCGACGCCGGCGAGCCGGCCCTCGAGATCCGCGAACCGGCCGCCCTTCAGGATGCCGCCGAGGATGAGCCGGATGCCGGCGGGGGCCGCTCCGGCGAGCGCGGCGAGCGCGGCGGCGGTCGCCGACAGGTTCGTCGCCCGCGAGTCGTCCACGAAGCGGACGCCGCGAACCGTCCCGACCTCCTCGAGCGCGTGGGGCAGCCCCGGGCCCGCTGCCGC
>CAYGAO010000119.1:0-8475 GCA_964347715.1 uncultured Acidobacteriota bacterium | reverse complement strand
CTGTGGAGAAAGTCCCTCGCGCGCCGACGCGGCGCGAAGCGCCGCCGGGGCGGGTTCCCCCTCCCCGCGAAAGACGGTGGGGCGAATCGCGGAAACGATTCGACCCAACTGCCCGTGGGCAGAGTGCCCCGCATCCCCGAATCGGGGCGGATTCCGGTTCCCTTCCCGGAGCCGCGCGGATGCGGGGGGCTTTTTCCACGGGCTGTTATCCGGCCGCGAAGCGGGTCTTCGCCGCGTCGAGCGCCTCGCGGTCCCCGACGAGCACCGCGGTATCACCGACCTCGTAACGGAAACCGTCGTCGCGGCGGTACCTGGCGACCCCGCGACGCACCACCGCCACCTGGATCGCGCCGGTCTCGCGCCGGAGGTCGAGCGTCCTCGGGTTCTGGCCGACCGCGGCGGAGGCCTCCTCCACCTCGACGAGTTCGAGCGCGTCGTGGATTCCGAGGTGCTTCAGGGTGTCGAGCTTCAGGCCCGCGGCGGCGCCCCCGCGGAGCAGGGCGTAGTGCTCGCGCCGCACCTCCTCGAGCTCGTGGGCGATGCGCGAGCTCGGGATTTCGTAGCTGCGGAGCGCCCGGGCGAAGAGCTCGAGCGAGGCCTCGAACTCCTCGACGACGACCTCCTTCGCCCCCTGGCGCATCAGGTCCTCGATCGCGCGGACGTACCGGGTGCGGACCAGGATGCGCGCCCCCGGGGCGACCTCGCGGGCGACGGCGACTCCCCGGCGCTCGTCGCCGGCGGAGGAGATCGCGAAGACCACGATCCGGGCCCGGGCCGCCGCCACGCTGGCGAGCACCCCCGGCTGCGCTCCGTCGCCGAACACCGCCGGAAGCCCGTCGGCGCGCGCCCGGCGGACGAGCTCGGCGTTCTGGTCCACGACCACGACGGCGATGCCCGCCGCCTGGAGCATCCGGGTGAGATAGCGGCCGGCGACCCCGTAGCCGACCACCACCGCGTGGTCGCTGGCCGCAGACGCGCGGCCGCCCGGGTCCTGCGGGCGGGACCGGGACGGCAGCCAGCGCACTGCGGGACGCGCCGCCGCGATCAGGAACGGCGTGGCCATCATCGAGAGCGCCGCGACCGAGAGGAACCGCTGGTAGTCGTCGCCGGCGAAGAGGCCGAGCGGCAACCCCGCGGCGGCGAGCACGAAGGAGAACTCACCCACCTGGGCGAGGCTCAGGCCGGTCATGAGACCGACCGCGACACCGCGGCCCCGGAGCACCACGGCGCCGGCGGTGACCAGCGTCTTCACCAGGATCAGCCCGACCGCCACCCCGAGCACCACGAGCGGCTCCCCGAGGAGCAGCTCGAGGTCGAGCAGCATGCCGATCGAAGTGAAGAAGACCCCGCTGAAGAGCGCCCGGAACGGCAGCACATCGGAGAGCGCCCGAAGCCCGTACTCGGATTCCGAGATCACGAGGCCGGCGAGGAAGGCGCCGATCGCGAGCGAGAAGCCGACCGAGGCCGTCGCCAGCGCGGTGGCGATGGCGATGAACCCGACCGCGAGGGTGAAGACATCGCGGTCGCGGAGCGCGACCACGCGGTCGAGCGTCCAGCGGACCGCGAACCGGCCCCCGGCGACCAGCGCCGCCACCACCACGAGGCCCGCGAGGACGCGCGCCCAGACCCTGCCGTCCCCGCCTCCGGCTCCGGCGAGGAGCGGCACGAGGAGCATGAAGGGGACGACGAAGAGATCCTGGAAGAGCAGGATCGAGACGGATTCCCGTCCGTGCGGGGTGTCGAGCTCGGAGCGGTCGGCGAGCGTGCGCATCACCACCGCCGTCGAGGACATCGCCGCGAGCAGGCCGTAGAACAGCGAGCGGCCCGGCGGCGCCTCGAAGAGGAGGCCGACGAGCAGCGCCACGCCGATCGTCCCCGCCGCCTGGACCCCTCCCGAGAGCAGCACCGAACGGCCCCAGCGGAGCACCTCGGAGAGCGAGAGTTCGAGGCCGACGGCGAAGAGGAGGAGGACGACGCCGATCTCGGAGAGCGCCGCGACATCCGCCGGGTCCGGGATCAGCCCGGCGCCCGCGGGCCCGATCACGATGCCGGCCAGCAGGAGGGCGACGAGCGGCGGCAGTCGCAGGCGGTGCGCGAGGGCGACCGCGGGGATGGCGATCCCGACGATGATCGCGAGGTGCGGCAGCACCCCGAGGTCGTGCATCGCGGTCCCTCAGCACGGCCCGAATCGCTGGCGCGATCCGGTCCGCCCTCTTTCGCCGGGAGGGAGGACCCTCCCCGCACCCCTCCCCGGCGGCGCTTCGCGCCGCGCCGGCGCGCGAGGAACCTTCTCCACAGCCTGTCAGCGGCTCTGGCGGGCGCCGGTCCGCGAGCGGGGACCGGGTTCGCTCCCGGACGCCGAAGGACCGGGGCGAGCGCCGGAAGCACATCGCCGATGCCACCGGGCCCGGTCGGAGATCACCGGCTGCGGCTGCATCCTCGTGGTCGTCGTGCTGTCGCTCGGGGGCGGGACCGAGCCCCGCAGGCTACCGCACCGGGGAGCCTCGCATCGAGCTGGCAGCCGGTGGACAGAACGCCCCGCTTGGGAATCCGTCCTCGAAGAGATGGGGAACCCCGTCGCCCGGGCAGTGGCGGGGCGCTTTCCCCACCGGGTGGCGGCCCGTATCGCTGGCGCGATCCGGGCCGCCCTCTTTCGCCGGGAGGGAGGACCCTCCCCGGCGGCGCGCGAGGGACTTTCTCCACAGCCTGCCGAGGGGGTCCGGAACCCCTCCGGAGAAGGCTCCCAAGGGTCGTCGGCCCGGCGGGAGGCGGCCGGGTTCGTCCCGGACGCCGAAGGAGACCCCGCGAACCGTCGCCCTCGTCGTGGGGGTCCCGAAGCCCGCCGACCCGGAGGCCGTCCGGGCCGGCTGCGGTCGCCGCGGCACGGTCGTCGGGCGGGCGCCGGTCCGGTTCCCGGGAGCGAGAGCCGTTTCCGGGGCGGTCGGGCCGGCTCGCCGCCGCCGGGGCGGCGCGGCGCCACCGGGAGGTCGGTGTGTCGGTCGGTTGCGGCTGCCTGCCGGTCTCTCTCGTTCGCCATCGAGCGCGGAAGGTCGGAACGACGGCTCGCCGGGGCGGTTAGCATCCGCCGCTCGGCAGATCGGCGAACCCGGTCGGAGGAGTCCCCATGCTCGACATCAACTACCTCGCCGTCGTCGTCGCCGGCCTGATCCCGATGGTCGTCGGTTCGGTCTGGTACGGGCCGCTGTTCGGCGCCCGCTGGCTCGCGCTGATGGAGACCACGAGCGAGGAGATCGCGAAGGACTTCGACCCCTGGAAGACCTACGGGCTGTCCTTCGTCTTCGCCATCGCCACCGCGTTCGGCATCGCCGTCCTCCTCGACGGCTTCCACGGGGTGCTCCACGGCGTCCACGCGGCGCTCGTCGCCGTCTTCGCGTTCGTGCTGCCGGTCGCCTACCAGACCGTCGCCTTCGAGAAGCGGAAGGCCGGGCTCTTCTGGCTGAACCTCGGGCACAACGCGGTGGCGATCACCGGACAGGCGATCCTGCTCGGTATCTGGAAGTAGCGGCGGGCGGGAGAGTCCTGGCAGGCTGTGGAGAAAGTCCCGCGCGCGCCGACGCGGCGCGAAGCGCCGCCGGGGAGGGTCTCCCTCTCCGAGAAAGAGGCCAGAACGGATCGCGCCAGCGATACGGGCCGCTAGCCGACCCACCCGAGGCTGCGCTCGACGGCCCGGCGCCAGACGGCGAACCGCTCGGCGCGCTCGTCGGCCCCGATTCCGGGCTCGAAGCGCGCGTCCTCCCGGAGCGCTCCGGCGAGATCCGCCCCGGACTCCCGGACGCCCCGGCCGAGCCCGGCGCAGACAGCGGCGCCGAGGGCGGTGGTCTCGACCGAGCGCGGGCGGACCACGGGGATGCCGAGGATGTCCGCCTGGAGCCCGAGCAGGAGGTCGTTCCCGGTCATTCCGCCGTCCACCCGCAACTCGTCCGGAGTTCGCCCCAGGTCCCGCCGCATCGCGTCGAGGACCTCGCGCACTTGGAACGCCGTCGCCTCGAGCGCGGCGCGGGCGAGATGGCGCCGGTCCGTGTGCCGGGTGAGCCCGCAGATCACCCCGCGGGCGTCCGCCCGCCACCAGGGCGCGAAGAGCCCCGAGAACGCCGGCACGATCACCGCGCCGCCGGAGCTCTCGACCTCGCGGGCGAGCCGCTCGATCCCGAGCGCCGAGTCGGCGAGCCCGAGCTGGTCGCGGAGCCACTGGACGAGCGCCCCGGCGACCGCGATCGAACCCTCGAGCGCGTAGTCGGCGCGGCCCGGTTCGGTGAACGCCACCGTCGTCAGGAGTCCGCTCCTCGAGGCCACCGGAGCGTCGCCGGTGTGCATCAGCAGGAAGGCCCCGGTCCCGTAGGTGCACTTCGCCTCCCCGGGCCGGCGCCGGTTCTGGCCGAGAAGCGCCGCCTGCTGATCGCCGAGGACCCCCGTGATCGGTACCTCCGCGCCGAACGGGCCGGTGGCCTCGGCGACCCCCCACGCCTCGGGGTGCGCCGAAGGCGCGATCTCGGGGAGCAGCGCGCGGGGAATCCCGTGAGCCTCGATCAGTTCCTCGCTCCAGTCGAGCGTCTCGAGATCCATGAGCAGCGTGCGGCAGGCGTTCGTCGGGTCGGTCCGGTGGACGGCGCCCCCGGTCAGCTTCCAGACGAGCCAGGACTCGACGGTCCCGAAGACCGCCCGGCCCCGCGCCGCCCGACCCGCGAGATCCGGGTCGTGGTCGAGTAGCCAGCGCAGCTTCGGCCCCGAGAAGTAGGTCGCCGCCGGGAGCCCGGTGCGCCGCCGGAGCCGCTCGGCCCCGACGCGCTCCTCGAGTTCCCGGGCGAGGTCGGCGGTGCGGGTGTCCTGCCAGACGATGGCCCGGGCGAGCGGCTCGCCGGTCTCGGGATCCCAGACGACCGTCGTCTCGCGCTGGTTCGTGATCCCGACCGCCGCCAGCTCGCCTCCGGCGAGCCCGGCGCGTTCGAGCGCCTCCTGCACGACCGCCCCGGTCGCGGTCCAGATCTCGTTCGCGTCGTGTTCGACCCAGCCCGGGCGCGGCGTGTGCTGGGCGTGCTCGCGCTGCGCCGAGCCGAGGACCCGCCCGTCACCGGTGAAGAGGAGGCAGCGGGTGCTCGTCGTCCCCTGGTCGATCGCGGCGACCACGGGAGGCCGCGATCCGGGAGACGGCGTCACTCGGCGCCGAGGCGGAGCGCCCGCCCGGGGCGCGCTCCCGTCACCTCCCCGTCCCGAAGCACGAAGACACCGTTCACGAGCACCTGCCGGACCCCGCTCGCGTAGTGGTGCGGATCGCCGAACTCGGCGTGCTCCTCGATCGCCTCCGGGTCGAAGACGGCGATGTCGGCGATCGCGCCCTCCTCGAGAACGCCCCGGCCGGCGAGGCCCAGTCGTTCCGCGGGGAGCGAGGTCATCTTGCGCACCGCCTCCTCGAGAGTCAGCAGTCCGGCCTCGCGCACATAGAGGCTCAGGACCCGCGCGAAGGTGCCGTAGTTGCGCGGGTGGGGCACCCCTTCGCCGGGGGCGACGACGCCGCCGTCCGAGGAGATCATCGTCAGTGGGTGCGCCATGATCCGGCGCACATCGTCCTCGTGCATCGCGTGGAAGACGCCGCCGAAGCCGCCCTGCTCCTGGAGTTCGAGGGCGAGGGTCGCTCCCTCGTCGGTGGTCACCGGCAGCCCGCGCTCGCGCAGGAGGTCCCCGAGGCTCTTCCCCTCGAGCGAGCGGTCCCAGGAGCAGCTCGCGATCACCACGTTGTCGGGGCTTCCCCCGCCCCGGTCCACCTCGAGGTTCTCGCGGACCGCCTCGCGGATCCGCTCGCGCTGTTCGGGATCCTGCAGCCGCTCGAGGAGCGCCTCGTTCCCGCCGGCGAGGCTCCAGCCCGGGAACAGGATCGTGAGCCCGGTCGAGGACGCGGTGTAGGGGTACTGATCGATCGTGACATCCACCCCCCGCGCGACCGCCTCGTCCACGAGCCGGAGGGTCTCGGTGCTCCGGCCCCACATCGGGGCGCCGACGACCTTGTGGTGGGTGATCTGGGTCGGGAGCCCGCCCTCCTCGCCGATGCGGATCGTCTCGCGCACCGACTCGATGAGCTCGAGCCCTTCCTCGCGCATGTGGCTCACATGGATCCCGCCGTGGCGGCCGGCGACCCTCGCGAGCTCGATGACCTCTTCGGTGTCGGCGAAGGACCCCGGCGCGTACTTGAGGCCGGTGGAGAGCCCGAAGGACCCCTCCTGCATCGCCTGCTCCACGAGCCCGCGCATCGCGTCGAGCTCGTCCCGGGTGGGCGCCCGGTCCTCGAGGCCGACCACCTCCCGGCGGATCGTCCCGTGCCCGACCATGAGACCCATGTTGATCGCCGAGCCCATCTCCTCGAACTCGTCGAGCCACTCCCCGATCGGGAGCGGCGAGCTGCCGTCGGGCCCTCCGATCGCCGTGGTGACCCCCTGGTGGAGGTAATTCTCGGCGAGCGGATGGCGGGTCACGCCCCGCACCGCGTGACTGTGGAGGTCCACGAAGCCGGGCGTCACCGCGAGCCCGGAGACATCCACCCGCTCGCCGCCAGCGCCGGAGAGGTCGCCGATCGCGGCGACCCGGCCCTCCCGGATGCCGACATCGGCGACCCGGGGCGCCCCGCCACGCCCGTCGTGGACCGAGCCGCCCGCGAGCACGAGGTCGAACGGCTCGTCGCACCCGGCGGCAGCAGCGAGAGCAGCGGCGAGGACAGCCAGTCGAAGTCGGAACATGTCGGTTTCCTCCCGGGACGCCGCCCGCCCGCCGGGCAGCCCGGGCGAGTCTATCGGTATCCTGACGGGCCGATCCCGATGGCCGGATCTGGCCGGCTACCGACCACCGGATCGAGCCCGCCGAACCCTGCCGACCGGATCGGGCCGACCGGATCCGGCCTGCCGAATCCCTGCCTCCCCACCGCAAAGGAGAACCCATGCGCCTGATCCCCTTCCTTCTGCTCGCCGGCTCGCTGCCGCCGACAGGCGCGAGCGCCCAGTCGGCCCCGACCGTCCTCCCGCTGCGCGAACGCGCCGCGCTCGTGGACCGCTGGCTCGAGATCCGCTTCGAGACCGTCCTCCCCGAGATCATGCGGCGCGAGGGGGTGGACCTCTGGATCGTGGCCGCCCGCGAGTACAACGAGGATCCGGTGATCCGGACGATGCTGCCCTACACCTGGCTCGCCGCCCGGCGCCGGACGGTGCTCCTGTTCCACGACCGGGGAGGCGACGAGGGCGTGGAGCGGCTCGCGGTGGCGCGCTACGACATCGGCGGGATCCCGGGCGCCTGGGATCCGGAGAACGAGCCCGACCAGTGGGCGCGGGTGGCCGAGCTCGTCCGGGAGCGCGATCCCCGGGTGATCGGGGTGAACCGGTCGGAGGACTTCGGGCTCGCCGACGGGCTCACCGCGACCGAGGACGAGGCGCTCCGGGAAGCCCTCGGCCCCGAACTCGCGAGCCGGGTCCGGAGCGCCGAGACGCTCGCCATCGCCTGGCTCGAGACCCGGACCCCGGCGGAGATGGCGGTCTATCCCGGGGTCGTCCGGATCGCGCGTTCGATCATCGCCGAGGGGCTCTCGGAGCGGGCGATCCAGCCGGGAGTCACGACCACCCGGGATCTCTCCTGGTGGTACCGCGAGCAGATCCGCGAGCTGAAGCTCCAGACCTGGTTCCAGCCCGGGGTCTCCGTCCAGCGACGCGCGGGCGCGATGTTCGGCGGCGACGGCGGCGAGCGGGGCGACTTCTCCGGAAGTCCGCCCCCGGACACGATCCTCCCCGGCGACCTGATCCATGTGGACTTCGGCATCACCTACCTGCGCCTGAACACGGACACCCAGATGCACGCCTACGTGCTCCTTCCCGGCGAGACCGACGCCCCGGCCGGCCTCCGCGAGGCCTTCTCCACCGGAAACCGCCTCCAGGACATCCTGACCGACGAGTTCGTGGCCGGGCGGACCGGGAACGAGATCCTCCGCCGGGCGCTGGCCCGGGCGGAGAGCGAGGGGATCCGCGCCTCGATCTACACCCACCCGATCGGCTTCCACGGCCACGCCGCCGGGCCGACGATCGGCCTCTGGGACCGGCAGGAGGGCGTCCCCGGAAAGGGGGACTACCCGCTCTTCCCGATGACCGCGCACTCGATCGAGCTGAACGCGCGGGTCGAGATCCCCGAATGGGACGGCCAGGAGGTGCGGATCGCCCTCGAGGAGGACGCGATCTTCGACGGCGAGACCACCCGCTACATCGACCCGCGGATGGAGCGGCTGCTGCTCGTCCCGCGCCCTCGCTGAAGCGGGCTCAGCGGCCGGTGGATAAAGCGCCCCGCATGGCAATCCGTCCTCGAAGCGATGGGGAACTCCATCGTCCGGGCCGATGCGGGGCGCTTCCCCTACCGGATGGCGGCCCGAATCGCTGGCGCGATCCGTTCCGCCCCCTTTCGCGGGGAGGGAGGACCCTCCCCGGCGGCGCT
>CAYGAO010000118.1:0-8662 GCA_964347715.1 uncultured Acidobacteriota bacterium | reverse complement strand
GGCGGCGCTTCGCGCCGCGTCGGCGCGCGAGGGACTTTCTCCACAGCCCGTCAGGGCATCGCCATCCCGGGGAAGAAGTAGGCGAGTTCGAACGCGGCCGTCTCCGGCGCGTCGGAGCCGTGGATGGCGTTTCGTTCGATGGAGGCGCCGAAGCGCTTCCGGATCGTGCCGGGCCCGGCGTCCTCGGGGTTCGTCGCCCCCATGAGCCGCCGGAGCTCCGGGATCGCCTCCTCGCGTTCGAGCGCCGCCGCCACCGCGGGTCCCGATGACATGAAGTCCGTGAGGCTCGAGAAGAACGGCCGCTCCCGGTGGACGGCGTAGAACCCTTCCGCCTCCGACTTGCTCAGCCGCACCAGGCGAAGCGCGACGAGCCGGAACCCGGCCGCCTCGAGCGCCGCCAGGATGGCGCCGGTGTTCCCCGCCGCCACCGCGTCGGGTTTCACGATGGTCAGCGTGCGCACGACCGGATCCCTTCCCCGCTAGCGGGAGAGCGTCGCCTCGACCGCGGCGCCGATTTCGGCGGGGCTCTCGACCACCTGCGATCCGGCGGAACGGAGCGCCTCGATCTTGTCCCCGGCAGCCCCGCGCCCACCCATGACGATCGCCCCGGCGTGCCCCATCCGGCGGCCCGGCGGCGCGGTGCGACCGGCGATGAAGCTCACCACCGGCTTCATCAGCTCGGTCCGGATGAAGGCGGCGGCGTCTTCCTCGGCGCTGCCCCCGATCTCGCCGATCAGCACCACCGCTTCGGTCTCGTCGTCGGCCCCGAAGAGTTCGAGGACCTCCACGAAGTTCGTCCCGATGACCGGATCGCCGCCGATCCCGACACAGGTGCTCTGGCCGATCCCCCGCTCGCTGAGCTGGTGGACCGCCTCGTAGGTGAGCGTGCCGCTCCGGGAGACGACTCCGACGGATCCCTCGCGGTGGATCGGGCCGGGCATGATGCCGACCTTGGCGCGGCCCGGCGAGATCACTCCGGGGCAGTTCGGGCCGAGGATGCGGGACCCGCCGGGGGGCGCCGCGCGCACGAGGCGCACCATGTCCCGGGCGGGGATCCCCTCGGTGATCGCCACCACGAGCCCGAGCCCGGAGTCCACGGATTCGGCGATCGCGTCGGCGGCGAACCGCGGTGGCACGAGCACGAACGCGGTGTTCGCTCCGGTCTCGGCCACCGCCTCGGCGACCGAGTCGAAGATGGGCACGCCCGAGGCGTCCTGTCCGCCCCGCCCGGGGGTGACGCCGGCGACGACCTCGGTTCCGTATTCCCGGCAGGCGGCGGTGTGGAACGCCCCCTCGCGGCCGGTGATCCCCTGGACGAGGAGCCGCGTCTCGCGGCCGACGAGAACGCTCACGCGGCCTCGAGCCGACGGACGACCTGTTCCGCGGCGTCGCGCATCCCGTTCGCGCTGGTGAAGTCGAGGCCCGAGTCGGCGAGCATCCGGCGGGCGAGCTCGACGTTCGTGCCTTCCATCCGGATCACGATCGGGAGCCGCACCCCGAGCTTCTCGACCGCCGCGATCAGCCCCGAAGCCAGACGGTCGCAGCGCAGGATGCCGCCGAAGATGTTGATCAGGACGACGCGGACATTCGGGTCCGAAGCGAGGATGCGAAAGGCGTTCTCGATCTGCTCCGCGCTCGCGCCGCCGCCCACATCGAGGAAGTTCGCCGGCGACGCCCCCGCGAGCTGCACGATGTCCATCGTCGCCATCGCGAGTCCGGCGCCGTTCACCATGCAGCCCACGGAGCCGTCGAGCCGGATGTAGCTGAGCCGGTGGCGGCTCGCCTCGACCTCGAGCGGCGATTCCTCGTGGATGTCGCGGAGCGCCGCCACCCGCGGCTGGCGGAAGAGCGCGCTGTCGTCCACCGAGACCTTCGCGTCGAGCGCGAGCACGCGCTCGTCCCCGGTCACGAGCATCGGGTTGATCTCGACCTGGCTCGCATCAAGCGCATCGAACGCCCGCCAGAGCGCGGTCAGGAACAGCGCGCCGCTCCGGTGCGCCTCCCCCGAGAGCCCGAGGCCGAAGGCGACCCGGCGCGCCTGGAACGGCTGGAGCCCCATCGCCGGATCCACGGTCGTGGAGAGGATCTTCTCGGGGGACTCGGCGGCGACCTCCTCGATGTCCATCCCGCCGGCGGCGCTCGCGATCAGGATCGGGCGGCGGCGCGAGCGGTCGATCACGAAGCTCGCGTAGAGCTCGCGGGCGATCTCGACCCCTTCCTCGATCAGGAGCCGGCGGACGAGCCGGCCTTCGGGCCCGGTCTGCTTCGTGACCAGGGTGGACCCGAGAAGCGTTTCCGCGGCGTCCCGGACTTCGGCCTCGCTCGGCGCGAACCGCACGCCGCCCGCCTTGCCGCGGCCCCCGGCGTGGATCTGCGCCTTCACCACGACCGGAAACCCGAGGTCGGCGGCGGCGACGCCCGCCTCGTCGGCGGTGTACGCCACCCGGCCGCGCGGGACGGCGACGCCGAACTCGCGGAGGAGCTCCTTCGCCTGGTGTTCGTGGAGGTTCATCAGACTCCGATCTTCTCCGTCAGCTCGCGGACCGAGGCCGCCGACCGGTCGAGCGCCGCCTGCTCCTCCGGGGTCAGCCGGACGCGGACGATCTCCTCGATCCCGGAACGGCCGAGCTTCACCGGCACGCCCAGATAGAGGCCCTCCACCCCGTACTCCCCCTCGAGGAAGGCGGCGCAGGGCAGGATCTTCTTCTTGTCCCTGAGGATCGCGTCCACCATCGCGAGGATCGCCGCCGAGGGGGCGTAGTAGGCGGAGCCGGTCTTCAGGTACGCCACGATCTCCCCGCCACCCTTCCGGGTCCGCTCGACGATCCGGGCGATGGCCTCCCCGGACAGGATGTCGGGGAGCGGGATGCCGGCCACCGTCGAATAGCGCGGGAGGGGCACCATGTCGTCCCCGTGCCCGCCGAGGACGAAGGCGTGGACGTTCTCGACCGAGACCTCGAGCTCGGCGGCGATGAAGGACCGCATCCGGGCGGAGTCGAGGACTCCGGCCATCCCGACGACGCGCTCCCGGGGCAGCCCGCTCGCGCGGAGCGCGGTCTGCGCCATCGCGTCGAGCGGATTCGACACCACGACCAGGATCGCGTCCGGGGAGTGGGCGATGGCCTGGCGCGCCACTCCGGAGACGATCTGGTGGTTCTTCCGCAGCAGGTCGTCGCGGCTCATCCCCGCCTTCCGCGCGAGCCCGGCGGTGATGACCACCACCTCGGAGCCCCGGGTGTCCGCGTAGTCGCAGGTGCCGACGACCCGGACATCGCTGCCGCTCACCGGGCACGCCTCGAGCATGTCGAGGCCCTTGCCCTGCGGGATGCCCTCGACGATGTCGATCAGGACGACATCGGCGAGCTCGGCGTCGGCGAGGCGCTGCGCGGTGGTGGCGCCCACATTGCCGGCGCCGACCACGGTGACTCTCGGTCGCATCGGATATCCCCCTTCTCTACGGGACGCGCCGGCCAGCTGCCGCGGCGCCGGGAACGGTTTCGGCTGGCGCGCCGCTCAAGGGGCCAGGTTCTCGATGATCGCCCCGGCGAACTCGGAGGTCCGGAGCTTCGTGGCCCCGTCCATGAGGCGATGGAAATCGTAGGTGACGCGCCTTTCGGCGATCGTCGCCCCGAGCGCGCTCTCGATGAGGTCCGCGGCCTCGATCCAGCGGAGGTGCCGGAACATCATGACTCCGGAGAGGATCACGGAACCCGGGTTCACCTTGTCCTGGTCGGCGTACTTCGGCGCGGTGCCGTGGGTCGCCTCGAAGATCGCGTGGCCGGTGTCGTAGTTGATGTTCCCGCCGGGAGCGATCCCGATGCCGCCGATCTGCGCCGCGAGCGCGTCGGAGAGATAGTCGCCGTTCAGGTTCATCGTCGCGATCACATCGAACGAGCTCGCGCGGGTGAGCACCTGCTGGAGGGTGATGTCGGCGATCGCGTCGCGCACGAGGAGCCGGTCCTTCCACTGGCCGTCGCCGTGCGAGTCCCAGAGCGCCTCGAGGCAGCCCTCGACCTCGGAGCGCACCGCCGCCTGCCGATCCTCCGGCATCAGGTCGTAGCCGGGTTCGATGGCGCGAGCGTTCTCCACCGCGCTCAGCGCGCCGTCCCGCTCGCGGTTCGCGAGGATCCAGGTCTCTCGCTCGCTCACCGTCTCGGCGCGGAACTCCCGCGCGGCGAGGGCATAGCCCCAGTCGCGGAAGGCGCCCTCGGTGAACTTCATGATGTTCCCCTTGTGGACCAGCGTGACGCTCTTCCGGCCGTGGTCGAGCGCGTAGCGGACCGCGGCGCGGACGAGCCGCTCGGTCCCTTCCCGGCTGACCGGCTTGATCCCGATCCCGGAGGTCTCGGGAAAGCGGATCTTCCGGACTCCCATCTCGTCGCGCAGGAAGGCGATCAGGCGGCGCGCCTCGTCGGATCCTTCTCGGTACTCGACGCCGGCGTAGATGTCCTCGCTGTTCTCGCGGAAGATGACCATGTCCACCTGTTCCGGGCGGTGGACCGGGCTCGGGACCCCGCGGTACCACTTCACCGGTCGGAGGCAGACATAGAGGTCGAGGAGCTGGCGGAGGGCCACGTTCAGCGACCGGATGCCGCCGCCGACCGGGGTCGTCAGCGGTCCCTTGATCCCGACGAGGTAGTCGCGGAAGGCGGCCACGGTGGCCTCGGGAAGCCACTCTCCGGTCTCGTTGAACGCCTTCTCGCCCGCGAGCACCTCGCGCCAGTGGATCCGCCGCGACCCGCCGTAGGCCGCTTCCACGGCGGCGTCGAAGACCCGGACGCTCGCCCGCCAGATGTCGCGGCCGGTGCCGTCGCCCTCGATGAAGGGAATCGTCGGGTGATCGGGAACCCGGAGGGTTCCCTCCTGGATCGTGATGCGGCCGCCCTCGGGCGGCTCGGGACTCGGTTCGCTGGTCATGGGTCCTTTCTCGGGATCGTTTCGGGGAATCTGCTCCGGGAGGCCACGATCCGGAGCCGGGGTTCGGGCGAAGGCGCAGGCGACTCGGAACGGGAGCTCCGAGGCGGGGCCGCTCGCAGGCCGGGAACCCTTCCTCCGGGTCGCGTTCGCGCGCTCTCTCGCCGGGTCGGACCCTGCCGAGGGCTCCGGGCAGCACCTCGTTTCGTCCGAAGGCGAATTCTAGCAGCCCGGAGGCGAGGTGATACGACCTTCGAACGGTCGGGGACCGGGCCCCGGCTCCGGGGCGATGTCTCCGGGGCGATGTCTCCGGGGCGATGGACCGAAACGGCCTACCGGGCGGCGAAGAAGCGTCGCATCCGGGCGACGCCCTCGTCGATCCGGTCGTCGGAGGTGGCGTAGCTCAGCCGGAGGTGGGTGTCGTGGCCGAACGCCGCGCCCGGAACGGTGGCGACCCGCTCGGCATCGAGCAGCGCCGAGGCGAGCGCCGTCGAACCCTCTCCGGGGGCCA
The DNA here is from genome assembly GCA_964347715.1 of uncultured Acidobacteriota bacterium. GTDB lineage: Bacteria > Acidobacteriota > Vicinamibacteria > Marinacidobacterales > Marinacidobacteraceae > CAYGAO01. Next base: position 3,237 of record CAYGAO010000118.1, on the reverse strand, counting down.
GCCGCGCGGCGAAGTTCGGGAACAGATAGAACCCGCCGTCCGGAACCGCGCAGCGCAACCCCTCGATCCGGAGCAGACCCTCGCGCATCCGCACCGCCCGCCGGGCGTACTCCCGCGTCATCCAGGCGAAATCCCCGGGGTCGGCCTCGAGGGCGGCGAGCGCCGCGCGCTGCGAGATCGAGCTGGCGTTCGAGGTCATCTGGCTCTGGAGCGACGCCGCGCCCCGGATGAGCGCTGCCGGCCCGATCGCCCAACCGAGGCGCCAGCCGGTCATCGCCCAGGTCTTCGACGCCCCGCCGGCGATCAGGAACCGGTGTCCCAGGATGTCGGCGGCCCGGCGCCAGGCGCCCCGGGGCGCCGGCTCGAACACGAGGCGCGCGTAGGTGTCGTCCCAGACGAGCCAGGCGTCCCGGGCGAGCGCGAGCTCGGCGACCTCCTCGAGCTCGGACGGCGAGAGCACGACTCCCGAGGGATTCCCGGGGACATTCAGGATGATCGCGCGGGTGTTCTCGCCGACCGCCGGTTCGATCGCGGCGCGGGTGGGCCGGAAACCGGCGGCTTCCGCCGCGGGGGCGAGGACGGGGCGGGCCCCCGCGATCTTCACCTGCTCGGGGAAGGTCGGCCAGAAGGGAGTCGGGATCACCACCTCGTCGCCCGCCTCGCAGGTGGCGAGGAAGATGCCGGTGAGCGCGTGCTTGCCGCCCGAGGTGATCAGCACGTTCTCCGCCTCGAATTCGAGGTCGAAGTCGCGCCGGTAGGCGGCGGCGACCCGGGCGCGGAGCTCGGGGGCGCCGGGGTTCGGCGTGTACCGGGTGTAGCCGGTCTCGATCGCCCGGATTCCGGCGTTCCGCGCGACCTCGGGGGTGTCGAAGTCGGGCTGCCCGGCGGAGAAGTCCACGACATCCTCGCCGGCGGCGCGGAGCCGCATCGCCTCGGCCATGACCGCCATCGTGGGCGATGGCGCGATCTCGGAGACGCGCGCCGCCAGGCGGAAGGCGGAACCGTTGCTCATCGCGCGGACCTCAGCAGGCTGTGGAGAAAGTCCCTCGCGCGCCCACGCGGCGCGAAGCGCCGCCGGGGAGGGTCCTCCCTCGCCGCGATAGCGGGCGGAACGGATCGCGCAAGCGATTCGGGGCTGTCAGTGGACGCCGCAGCGGAGCGGCCAGTCGCCCTCGCGGATCCGCAGCGCGCCGCGTCCCGAGCTCGCCGCTCCCGGCGCGACCGGTTCCCAGAAGCGGCTCGCCGCGGTGTCGAGGCAGTCCGGACGCCCGTGCCCGAAATAGTCGTCCCGGCCCAGGTCGATGACCGCCTCCGAGCGGAGCCCCCGTTCGAGCCCGGCGTACATGACATCCTCGGGATCGTCCACGACATGGGCGCCGGCCCCCTGGTTCGGCGCGCAGGAAGCCACGGCCCCGAACACATGGAGCAGCTCGTGGAGCATGACCGCCTCGTAGGTCGAAGCGGTCTCGGGGTCCTCGCCCGGCGCGGAGTTGCTGCACCCCTCGCGGTGGACGTACACCGCGCCCACGGGCCCGCCGATGTCGGCGCTGCCGCAGAGGCCGGCGGAGCGTCCCGCGTAGTACACCGCGTAGATCTTGTTCGGGGCGAGCCCGATCTGCCGCGCGATCTCGTCCTGGAGATCGAACACCAGCGAACCGCTCCGGCCGTCGCCCTCCTGATGGGTGAACGAGAGCCGGAGGAAGCTCACATCGAGCTCGCCCCGGTGCGTGTCGAGCCGCAGGCGGTAGCCGATCTCGGCGGCCAGCCAGTTCTGGATCGCCTCGAACGAGGTCGCGATGTCCCCGTAGCGGTCGAGGTTCCCGTCCTCGATGTCGCTCGGGAGGGCGTACACCACATGGATCTGCGGGCCGGCGAAGTCGTCGGGACGGTCCACGGTCGAGCGGTCGTTCGGAGCCTCCACCTCGAAGGCGATCGCCTCGCTGAATCCGCCGAAGGACGCGGTGATCTCGGTGCGTCCGGCCCCGACCCCGGTGACCGTCCCGTCGGGAGCCACGGCGGCGACGCCGGAATCCGACGAGGACCACTCGCCGGTCAGGGTCCCGGTGGTGCCGTCGTCGTAGGTCCCGTACAGGACGAGCGGCCCGACGACCTGGCCGACCCGGATCGCCGTCCGGGGCGCGAGGATCTCGAGGCCGGCGAGCTGGCGCGCGGGGGCGGCCGGCGAGGCGGGAGCGACCGGCGTCCCGCTCTCGCCGCCCCCGCAGGAGAGGGCGGCAATGGCGCCGGACAGCAGCAGTCCGCTGCCGCGCCACGCGAGCGGTCGCATCGGGACTCCGAGGCTATCAGGCTGTGGAGAAAGTCCCTCGCGCGCCGACGCGGCGCGAAGCGCCGCCGGGGAGGGTTCCCCCTCCCCGCGAAGGACGGGGGGCGAATCGCGGAAGCGATTCGACGCACCGGCCCGTGGGAAGAGTGCCCCGCATCCGCGAATCGGGGTGGATTCCGGTTCCCTTCCCGGAGCGGTGTGGATGCGGGGGGCTTTTTCCACGGGCTGTTATCAGGCGCTTCCCCGCCGCCCCGGCGAGCGGCGGGCATCTGCCTGCCGCGCGCCTTCGAAGCGGGCGATCGCGGCTTCCTGGCTCAGGAGAAAGTCGAACGCCCCGAGTCCGGTGGTGAGACAGCGGCGCGCGAAGGGGGGCAGCGGGAACGGAACCACGGCGCCGTCCGGCAGCGACACCGTTCCCGCCGCCACCTCGATCACGACCTCGGCGCCGGGAGCCCGGACGAGCGACGCGTGGGCCGGCTCGGGAAGCTTCACCGGGACGAGTCCGTTCCGGATCGCGTTCGCCTCGAAGATGTCCGCGAACCCCGGGCTCACCACCGCGGCGAAGCCGGCGTCCCGGAGCGCCCAGGCCGCGTGTTCGCGGGAGGATCCGCAGCCGAAGTTCGCCCCGGCGACCAGGATCCGCGCTCCTTCGGCCTCCTTGCGGTTCAGCGGAAAGTCGGGGCGCAGCTCGCCGGCGCCGTCGCGGCGCCAGTCGGCGAAGAGGGCGCCGCCGAGCCCCTCGGCGCGGGTTCCGGTCAGGAAGCGGGCGGGGATGATCCGGTCGGTGTCCACATCGTCGCCGGGGAGCACCACCGTGCGCGAGGCGATCCGAACGACCGGTTCCACGCTCAGCCTCCCCGGGAAGCGAGCAGCGGGCGGGGATCGGCGACCTCCCCGGCCACCGCCGCCGCCGCCGCGGTGCCCGGGGAGGCGCGCCCGGGGCGCCCTCCCCG
>CAYGAO010000117.1:6654-8729 GCA_964347715.1 uncultured Acidobacteriota bacterium | reverse complement strand
CGCACGAGGGACTTTCTCCACAGCCTGTCAGTCATCGTCGCCGTGGTCCTCGCGCAGTTTCGCCACCACCTCGGGATCGGCGAGGGTGGTGGTGTCGCCGATCGCCTTGCCGGCGGCGATGTCCCGCAGCAGCCGGCGCATGATCTTCCCCGAGCGGGTCTTCGGCACATCGGCGGCGAAGACGATGTCGTCCGGGCGGGCGATCGGCCCGATCGCCCGCGCCACCTGGGCCTTCAGCCCGGCGGCGAGGTCGTCGGACCCCGAGACGCCGTCGCGGAGCACGACGAAGGCGGCGATCCCCTCGCCCTTGATCTCGTGCGGCCGCCCGACGACGGCGGCCTCGGCGACCGCCTCGTGCTCGACGAGCGCGCTCTCGACCTCGGCCGCCCCGAGGCGGTGGCCGGAGACGTTCAGCACATCGTCCACCCGGCCCACGATCCAGAAGTAGCCGTCGTCGTCGCGCCGGGCGCCGTCGGCGGGGAAGTAGATGTCCTTCCACTGGCTCCAGTAGGTCTCCCGGAACCGCTCCTCGTCGCCCCAGATGCCCCGGAGCATCGCCGGCCAGGGGCGGGTGATCGCGAGCAGGCCGCCACCGACCGCGACCCGGTTCCCCCTGCGGTCGAGGATGTCGAGCTCGATCCCGGGGAAGGCGCGGGTGGCGGACCCCGGCTTCAGCGTCGTCACTCCGGGGAGCGGGGCGCACATGATCGCCCCGGTCTCGGTCTGCCACCAGGTGTCCACGACCGGACAGCGCCCGCCGCCGATCTCGCGGTGATACCAGACCCACGCTTCGGGATTGATCGGCTCGCCGACCGTCCCGAGCAGGCGCAGCGACGAGAGATCCTTCCCGGCGGGGTGTTCCGCGCCCCACTTCATGAACGCCCGGATCGCGGTCGGGGCGGTGTAGAGGCAGGTGACCCGGTAGCGCTCGACGATGGACCAGAGGCGGGCGCGGTCGGGCCAGTCCGGCGCCCCTTCGTACATCACCTGGGTGACGCCGAGCGCGAGCGGGCCGTACACGATGTAGGAGTGGCCGGTCACCCAGCCGATGTCCGCCGCCGCCCACCAGATGTCCGAGTCCCGGAGATCGAAGACCGCGCGCGCGGTGGCGGTGACCCCGGTGAGGTAGCCGCCGGTGGTGTGCACGATCCCCTTCGGCTTTCCGGTGGTTCCCGAGGTGTAGAGGATGTAGAGGATGTCCTCGGCGTCCATCTCCTCGGGCTCCGCGGCGTCCGGGGCGCCCGCGACGAGGCTCGACCAGTCGTGGTCGCGCCCCGCCTCCATCGCGATGTCCGCGCCGGTGCGGCGGGCGACGACGACGCCGCGGATCGAAGGGGCGTCCCGGAGCGCCTCGTCGGCGATCGCCTTGAGCGGCACGGTGGCTCCCCGCCGGTAGCCGCCGTCGGCGGTGACGAGCGCCACGGCGCCGGCGTCGTTGATCCGGTCGCGGAGCGACGCCGCCGAAAAGCCCGCGAACACGACGCTGTGCGGGGCCCCGATTCGGGCGCAGGCGAGCATGGCGATCGGGAGCTCGGGGATCATCGGCAGGTAGATCGCGATCCGGTCGCCCTTCCCCACGCCGAGCCCGCGGAGCGCGCTCGCGAAGCGGCACACCTCGCGGTGGAGCTCCCCGTAGGTGAGCGTCCGCCGGTCACCCGGCTCGCCCTCCCAGAGGATCGCGGGGCGTCCGCCCCGGCCGGCGTCGAGGTGGCGGTCGAGACAGTTCACGCTGGCGTTCAGCCGGCCGCCGACGAACCACCGCGCGAAGGGGGGATCCCAGTCGAGGATCCGGTCCCACTTCCGGCTCCAGGCGAGCTTTCCGGCCTCTCCGGCCCAGAACGCCTCCGGGTCCCGCGCCGCCGCATCGTAGATGGACTCGTCCCGGATCAGAGCCGTTTCCCGAAACGAGTCCGGGGGCGGCCAGGAACGCTGCTCGTCGAGGAGCGTTTCGATCTCGGCCCCCCTCGGGGCCGCTTCGGGGCGGTCGGCTCGTGGCACGGCGCGGATTGTAGAAAAGCGCCGCCCCGGAGGCCGGTTCGGTCCGTGACCGAAGTCGCGCGGCCAGGCGACCCGGA
>CAYGAO010000117.1:0-6554 GCA_964347715.1 uncultured Acidobacteriota bacterium | reverse complement strand
TCGCGCGGCCAGGCGACCCGGACGCCCCGCTCGCCCCCTCCCCCGCGCCTCGTCAGCCGGGTGTCCGACCGCTCCGCCACCTCGCCCCGGGGCCGCTAACCGGCGTTCCGGAACAGCGCCGCGCGGAGGCGGAGGCGCAGCGACCGGATCGGCGCGAAGACGAGGATCGCCACGGTCACGATCTCGAGGCGGCCCGCGATCATGAGCGCCGAGAGGAGCAGCTTCCCCGCATCCGGCAGGGCGTCGTAGTTCGAGGCGGGCCCGACCTCGGCGAGACCCGGGCCCACGTTCGTCACGGCCGCCGCGGCGGCGCTGACCGCGGTCAGCGGCTCGACGCCCATGGCGAGCAGCGCGAGCGCCCCGGCCGCCGAGACGCCGATGAACAGCAGCACGAACTCGCCGATCGTGCCGCTGAGCGCCGGCGGAACCGCCTGGCGGCCGACATGGACGCGGAGCTCGGTGTGGGGCTGGATGACGCCGCGCAGCGCGAGCGGGGCCTTCCGGAAGAGGATCACCCAGCGGAGGATCTTGATCGAGCCGGAGGTCGAGCCGGCGCAGCCGCCGGAGAACATGAGCAGCAGCAGGAGGATCCGGGCGAAGTCCGACCACTGGTCGTAGTCGGCGGTCGAGAAGCCGGTGGTGGTCATCACCGCGACCGTCTGGAAGAGCGCGTGGCGGATCCCCTCGGCCGCCTCCTCGCCCGCCCGCAGCCGGCTCAGGAAGAGCAGCCCGCCGACACCGGCGACGACGCTGAGGTAGAGCCGGAGTTCCGGGTCGCCGAAGTAGCTCGCGAGCGGGGAGGTCGGCACGCGGCGGATCCGCCGTTTCCGGAGGCGCTCCCACAGCCCCAGGAGACGCGCCCAGAGCCGCTTCGCTCCGTAGATGTGGATCGCGAAACGGACGCCCCCGATCAGCATGAACGCGATGACCACCCACTGCACCCGCGCGTCGAAGGCGCCGAGCCCGCCGTCCCGGGTCGAGAACCCGCCGGTGGCGAGCGTCGTCAGCGCGTGGCACACGGCGTCGAACGCCGGCACCTCGAGCAGCAGCAGGATGCCGACGAGCGCCGCGGTCAGCACCACCCCCACGATCACCGTGTCCCGCGCGGTCTCGCTGATCTTCGGCTCGGTCTTCTCCGCGGTGGGGCCGGGAATCTCGGCGGTGAGGACATCCACCCCCCACTGCCGCCGGCCGAGCACCCAGACGAAGACGATCACGATGCCCAGCCCGCCGAGCCACTGCGTCAGCGACCGCCAGAGGAGGAGCGAACGGGGCAGCGATTCGACCTCGGCGAAGATCGTCGCGCCGGTCGTCGAGAACCCGGAGGCGGACTCGAAGAGGCCGTTCACCCAGAATTCCGGGCCGAGGACGGCGAGGTAGGGAAGCGCCCCGAGCACGACGGCGATGCCCCACCCGAGCACGACGAACAGATAGATGCGGTAGGCGCCCCCGGGCGAGGCGCCGCGCCCGGTGTCCTCGAGGTGGAGCCGCCGGCTGAGGACGCCGATCCAGAGTGCGAAGGCCGCCGGCGCGGCGAAGGCGGTCCAGGCGGATTCCCGGTAACCGAACGCCACTCCGAGCGGGATGAGCAGCGCCACCCCGAGCGCCCCGGTCAGTCGCCCGAGGAGCGCGAGCGTGTCGCGACGGGTCACGGACGAGGGGACGCGCTGCCCGGGTTCCGGCTCACGGCCCCGGGCGTCGGGGAGAGCTCCCGCGCCTTCCGTTCACGGATCCCGGGCGCCGAAGATCTCCTCGATCTCGGACAGGAGCACGGACTGCTCGGCGGCCTCGAGGCTCATGAACACGGCCACCCGGTCGCCGGGGACGAACTCGGTGTCGCCGTCCGGCACGAAGGGCCCCGATCCCTCGCGGACGACTTCCCCCACGATGCAGGTGTGGGGGACACCGAGACGCCGGAGCGGCGCGCCCGTCGCCGGGCTTCCCTCGGCGACCTCGATCTCGACGAGCTCGCCGCCGCCCTCGACCCAGTCCATCCGCACCATCGCCCGCGAGTGGAGCTGCTTCATCAGGGCCCCCGCGGTGATCACGCCCGGAGAGATCGGGTGATCCACGCCGAGCTCCTGCATCGCGCCGCGGAGGTCGTCGCGGTTGTGGAGCGCGATCGTGCGGCGGGCGCCGGCCTTCTTGGCCAGATGCGCCGCCATGAAGTTCACCTCGTCGAGGTCGGTCGCGGACACGAAGACATCGGCCTCGTCCACCCCTGCTTCCTGGAGGATGTCCTCCTCGGTGGCGTCCCCGACGATCGTGTGCGCCGCGATGCCGGACTCCGAGGTGGGGCGGCGCCGGATGATCGTCAGATCCACTCCGGAATCGAGGAGCAGCTCGCCGAGCCGGGTTCCGACCTGTCCGAGGCCGGCGACCACCACGCGCTGGGCCGGGCGGCGGTTCACTCCGATCTCGCGGAGGAAGTCCGCGGCGCTGCTCGCGGGGCCGACGGCGAACACCTCGTCGCCCTCGCGGACTTCGGTCTCGCCGCGAGGGATCACGAGCGGTCCGCCGCGGCGCCGCAGGATCCCGGTGAGGATCCAGCCACGCGGCCCGGAATCGATCTTCCGGAGCGGGCGTCCGAAGACATCCGGGTTCTCGGGGACCGTGCGCAGCAGCATGAGAACCCCGTCGCCGAAGGAACGGACCGTTCTCGCCCCGGGGAAGCGGATGATGCCGAGGATCTCCTCGGCGACGAGCGCCTCCGGGAGGATCGTCTCGATCCGGCCCTGGCGGCTCTCGTCGGCGAGGAGCGGATTCTGGGCGTTCCGGGGGTCGCTGAGGCGGACCACGGCGCGCTTCACCCCGATCGCCGGGTCCACCGCGGTCAGCGCCGCGAGCAGGTTCGTCGCGTCCTCGTTCGTGAGCGCGAAGAGCACATCGGCGTTGGCGGCGTGCTGGGTCAGCACCGCGGGCACCTGGGCGTCGCCGTCGACGATCCCGATGTCGTATTTCCGGTGCAGGTGCACGGTGCTCGAGGCGTCCCGGTCCACGAGGGTGATGTCGTGGCGGTCGGGGAGACGGCTCAGCTGGCGGAGCAGGTGCTCCCCCATCCGGCCCGCGCCGAGGACGACGAGTCGCATCCGCAGAATCGGTGGAAGCTGATCGGGGGGTGGCGAGCCGGGCGGACAGACCACCGCGGCTCGGGGGACCGTACCCTACCCGGATGCCGGAGGGAGGCCTGCCCGAAGCGGCGCCGCCGCCGGGAGAGCCGCTCCCCGAGGGGAAGATTCCGCCGGCGCTGCTGCGGGAAGCGCTCCGCCGGCTCCGGGGCGCGGGAGCCGAGGAGATCGCGCTCGGGCCGGCTCCCGGCGAGGACGCGGCGGTCGCCGCCTCGGGCGGCGAGCCGCGGCTCGTCTTCGCGGCCGACCCGATCACCTTTCCGAGCCCCGATCCGGGCTGGCACGCGGTGATCGTGAACGCGAACGATGTCGCCGCCACCGGCGGCGAGCCGCGCTGGTTCCTCGCCCAGGTGCTCCTCCCCCCGGGTACCCCGGCCGGGCGGATCGGGGAGATCGCCGACGGGATCCGCCGCGGCTGCGACGAGACCGGAGCGGTTCCGGTCGGGGGGCACACCGAGGTGTCCGCCGCGGTCTCGCGCGAAGTCGTGGCCGGGACGATGATCGGGGTGGCCACTCCCGAGCGGATCAAGCCGAGCGGCGGCGCCGCGGAAGGCGATCTGCTGGTGATCACCAAGGGCATTGCGATCGAGGCCACCGCGGTGATCGCCAGCGAGCGCGCGGACGAGGTGCGGCGCGTCTTCGGCGCGGAGTTCCAGGAACGGGCGGCGCGGTTCCTGGAGGACCCCGGCCTCGGCGTCCTTCCCGAAGCCCGCATCGCGGCGGGAATGCTCGAGGTCCACGCGATGCACGATGTGACCGAGGGCGGGGTCGCCACCGCGGTGCGGGAGATGGCCGAGGCGGCGGGGCTGGGGGTCGTCGTCGCCGAGACCGAGATCCCCCGCCACTACGAATCGAAACGGCTCCTCGCCCACTTCGGGCTCGACATCCTCGGGGCCATCGGGTCGGGAGCGCTCCTCGTCGCCTGCGCCGAGTCCGGGACGAGGGAACTGCTCGACCGGCTCGGCGAGGCGGGGGTGGCGGCAGGGGTGATCGGCCGCTTCGTGCGCGAGTCCGCGGGACTCCGGCTGCTGCGAGGCGCGGTGCGCCGGGACCTGCCGGTCTTCGAGGCCGACGAGCTGACGCGCCTCCGCCCGGATTCCCCCGGGGACTCGCCGGCGGGCGCCTAGAATCGCCTTCCCGTCCTCATGCGTATCGCCCGCGCGGCCGCACTCCTGCTGGCCACCGGACTCTCCTGGCCCGCCTGCGACCCGAGCACGACCGCTGCGTTCCCGACCCCCGACTTCCAGGTCCGCCCGGATGAACGGTTCGCCATCCGCGCCGGGGATCTGGGGCTCGTCACCGGGGCCGAGGGGTTCCTCTATGTGAGCATCCAGTCCGTGGGGGCCGACTCCCGGTGTCCTCCGGGGGACACCTGCGAGACGCCCGGACTCCTCGAACTGAACCTCGAGCTCGAGACTTCGGAATCCCAGGGAGCGATCCGGCTGCAGATCCCGCCCGCCGGGATGGCGGTGGGAACCTTCCAGGGCTTCGAGATCCGGGTCCTCGAAGCGGCGCCTCCCGGAAGCCCGATGCGCATCCTGCCCACGGACTACGCGTTCCTGATGATCGTCTCGGAGCGTTGATCCGGGTCCGGGGCGCTCGCGCCCCGTAGAATCGGGCGTTCCGCCCCGAGCGGAAAAGGCAGGTTTCTTCATGCGCAACATTCCTTCGCTCCGTGTCGCGCCGGCTTTCGTCTTCCTCGCGCTCGCCGGCTGCGCCGCCGACATGCCCGGCGAAACCCCGGTCGAACCGGAACCGGCGGTCTCGCCCAACGACGACTTCCCGAACCCCTACACCGCCGAGGCGATGTGGGGCGATCTCCCGGGCGACCGGACCTTCGGCTCGATCAGCGCGATCTATCCGTCTGCGGACGGGAACCTCTGGACCGCCGAGCGGTGCGGCCAGAACTACTGCGGCGACCGCCCCGAGATGGACATGATCGTCCTGTTCACTCCCGAGGGCGAGGTCGTGCGCTCCTTCGGCGCCGGGCTCATCGCCTGGCCGCACGGCATGTTCGTGGACCACGAAGGCAACGTCTGGGTGACCGACGCCTGCGGGTTCGGCGAACGCTGCCTCGAGTACGGGATGGGACACCAGATCCTCAAGTTCAGCCCCGAGGGCGAGGAACTGATGCGGCTCGGAGAACGGGCCGTCGCCGGAACCGGTGAGGGGCAGTTCGCGATGCCCTCGGATGTGCTCGTGGCCCCGAACGGGGACATCTTCGTGGCCGACGGACACAACTCCGGCGGGAACAACCGGATCGTCAGGTTCTCCGGCGAGGGAGAGTTCCTGACGAGCTTCGGCGAGACCGGAACCGGACCCGGACAGTTCCGCGATCCGCACGCGCTGGCGATGGACTCGCAGGGCCGGCTGTTCGTGGGCGACCGGGGGAACAACCGCATCCAGATCCTCGACCAGGAAGGCAACTTCATCGAGGAGTGGCTGCAGTTCGGCCGACCGAGCGGGGTCTTCATCACCCCCGACGACACGATCTTCGTCGCGGATTCCGAGTCCACCTCGACGGCGAACCCCGGGTTCGGCAGGGGCATCCGCATCGGCAGCGCCGTGGACGGCGCCGTGCACTACTACCTCCCCGACGATGTCTCCGATCTCGAGCCCGGCGAGGAGCCGGTCACGAGCGGGCCCGAGGGCATCGCCGTGGACACCCACGGGAACGTGTACGGGGGCGAGGTCCGCCAGCAGATGATCCGGAAGTTCTCGCGCACGGAGTAGGCGGCGCCCGGACCCGAGCGGGCGTTTCGGCAGGTGGCCTCGCCGCCGTCTCCTTCGATGTGGACGGAACGCTCTACCCGGATCGGCGGCTCGGCGCCCGGATCGCGCTGGAAACAGCTCGCCGGGCGCTCTCGGGCCGCCCCCGGGAGAGCCTGCGGGCGCTCCGGGCGCTTGCCCGGCACCGGCGCCGGGCCGAGCGGTGCCGCGCCCGGGGCGGCGCCGTGGACCCGTCCTGGGAGGGCGGCATTCCGGAGCGACTCGCGGCGGAGGCCCGGCTCCTGATCCCGGTGATCCGGCGGATCGGTCTCGCGCCGGGGGTCCTCGCCCTCCTCGACCGCCTCCGCCAGCACCTTCCGGTCGTCGCGGTCTCCGACTTCGCTCCCGAGGCCCGGCTCGACGCTCTCGGGGTCCGGGACCGCTTCGGGCGGATCTACGCCGCCGAACGCTTCGGGGCGCTGAAGCCCGACCCCCGCGCGTTCCGGGCCGTCCTCGGAGACCTCGGGATCCCCGCGGACGCGCTCCTCCACATCGGAAACCGCCCCGAGACGGACCGCCGGGGAGCCCGCGCCGCCGGCTGCCGGGCCCTGATCCTGGGCGAGGACTTCACCTCGTTCGCCGAACTCGCCGAACTCCCTCACCAGGCTGTGGAGAAAGTCCCTCGCGCGCCGACGCGGCGCGACGCGCCGCCGGGGA
>CAYGAO010000116.1:0-8731 GCA_964347715.1 uncultured Acidobacteriota bacterium | reverse complement strand
CCATCCGGTGGGGAAAGCGCCCCGCATCCGCCCGGACGACGGGGTTCCCCATCTCCTCGAGGACGGATTCCCGTGCGGGGCGCTTTGTCCACCGGCTGTCAGCTCGCCCGCCGCTCCCCGGTGGCGCCCGGGTCGCCACCGTCGTCGGCCGCCTCCGGGTCGCCCTCGACCCGCGAGAGGCTCGAACGGAGCGCCTCCATCAGGTTCACGACCCGCCTCGGCTCGACGCTCGGCGGGGTGACGACCTCTTCGCCCCGCCTCTTCGAGGCGACGATCTCGAGGAACCGCTTCCGGTAGTCGTCCTCGAAGGCGCCCAGCTCGAACGGCCGGGCGTAGGAGGCGAGCAGCTGGCGCGCCATCGCGACCTCGGCGGCCTTCGGCTCCGGCGCCGCCGGGAGGTCGTCGATCTCGGAGACCTCCCGGATTTCGTCGGCGTAGTGGAGGAAGGACATCACGAAGACGCCGTCCCGCGGTCGGATCGCCACGATCTTCTCCTTGCCGCCGAGGACGACCTCGGCGACCGCCACCCGGTTCGACGCCCGCATCGCCTGCAGGATCGTGTGGAAGGGCCCGGCGGCGACGGCGCCCGCCGGGGCGAGGTAGTAGGACCCGTGGTAGTGGAGCGGGTCGATCTCGGACTCCTCCACGAACTGGACGATGTCGAGCGTCCGCAGCGACGGGAGCTGCATCTTCGCCAGGTCGTCGTCGCCCATCAGTACGTACTGCCCCTTCGCGTGCTCGTAGCCCCGGACGATCTCGTCGCGCTCGAGATCGCGCTCGCACGCGGTGCACCGCCGCTGCAGCCGCACGCGCGCCCGGCACTCCCGGTGCAGCTGGTTCATCGAGAGCGTCTTCACCCGCGCCGCCGGGTAGGCGCGCACCGGGATCAGCACCAGAGCCAGCTTCAGGTTGCCCTGCCAGGTGGGTCGCATGGCTTGTCTCTCGGGGGGGCGGACGGGCCCTCCCCCGAGGCGGGGCGGAAGGTTAGCAGGCCGTGGAGAAAGTCCCTCGCGCGCCGACGTGGCGCGGGGTGCGGGTCCTCCCTCCCCGCGAAGGAGGGCGGAACGGATCGCGCGAGTGATTCGGGTCGCCATCCGGTGGGGAAAGCGCCCCGCATCCGCCCGGACGATCTCTTCGAGGACGGATTCCCATGCGGGACGCCTTGTCCACAGGCTGTCGGCAGCCAGCGGCAGGGGTGGCGCCGGCGATCCGCCGACCCTGCGATTCCATGCGGTACACTGCGCCGCCCCGAGGGCCCCGTCGAACGGGAGTCCTGTTTTTTCGCCGGGCGTCGTTCCCGAGGTTCCTCTCGGTCGTCGAGGGCGGATCCACCGGGAGACCCGACGCGGATCCGGAGCGCCCCGCCGCCCGGAGGCCCGTCCGCCCCCGAGCGCACCCCTCGAGAATCCATCGCCTGGCGGCGTCGGTTCCGCAGATGTCCAACAAGTCTTCGCTCGTCGAGGAGCCGGTCTCCACCGGGGTCGAATCCGGGCGCATCGTCAACGACCTGGCCATCCAGGTGGCCACGGTGAACGGCTCGGGGAGCCAGTCCTCGAACCTGGTCCTGCTCCGGGCGCTGTTCCGGATGGGGATCCCGGTGGGCGGAAAGAACCTCTTCCCCTCGAACATCGCCGGGCTCCCGACCTGGTTCACGATCCGCGCGAACCACGACGGGTGGGTGGCCAGGAAGCGCCGGGTGGATGTGCTCGTGGCGCTGAACCCGCAGACCGCGATCCGCGATGTGGAGGCGCTCGAACCGGGGAGCGCCGTAGTGTACGAGGAGGGGCTCCGCCTCGAGCGCCGCCGGGACGACCTGTGCTTCTACCCGGTCCCCTTCCGGGACCTCGCCGCCGAGGTCACCCGCGAGGTCCGCCTGCGGAAACTCCTCGCCAACATGATCTATGTCGGCGTGCTCGGCGAGCTCCTCTCGATCGAGGCCGCCGAGATCTACGGCGCGATCGAGACCCAGTTCCGGGGAAAGCGGGCCGCGGTGGCGCTGAACCGGAAGGCGGTGGACATCGGGTACCGCCACGTGCGGGAACACCTGACGAAGCGCGATCCGTTCGCGGTGGCGCGGATGGACCGGAACCGCGGCAAGATCCTGATCGACGGGAACGCCGCCGCCGCGCTCGGGGCGATGTTCGGCGGGGTGAGCGTCGCCACCTGGTATCCGATCACCCCGTCCTCGAGCGTCGTCGAACAGCTGACCGGCTTCCTGAAGCGCTACCGGAAGAACGCCGAAGGGAAGGCCACCTACGCCGTCGTCCAGGCGGAGGACGAACTGGCGGCGGTCGGGATGGCGCTCGCCGCCGGCTGGGCCGGGGCGCGGGCGATGACCGCCACCTCGGGGCCGGGGATCTCCCTGATGTCCGAGTTCGTGGGGCTCGGCTACTACGCCGAGATCCCGGTCGTGATCTGGAACATCCAGCGCGTCGGCCCCTCGACCGGGCTCCCGACGCGGACCGCGCAGGGCGACCTCCTCTCGACCTTCACGCTCTCCCACGGAGACACGAAGCACCCCTGTCTGATCCCCGCCTCCACGCGCGAGTGCTTCGAGTTCGGCTGGCAGGCGTTCGACCTCGCCGAGCGGCTCCAGACCCCGGTCTTCGTCCTCTCGGATCTGGATCTCGGCATGAACATCTGGGCGACGGATCCCTTCGACTACCCGGACCGCCCGATGGACCGCGGCAAGGTGCTCACCCGCGAGGACCTGCTCCGGCTCGGGTCCTTCCGGCGCTACGACGATGTGGACGGCGATGCGATCCCCTACCGGACCCTCCCCGGAACCGACCACCCGGCGGCGGCCTACTTCACCCGCGGCAGCGGCCACGACGAGCGCGCCGAGTACACCGAGGACGAGGGCGCCTATGTCCGGGTGATGGGACGGCTGGACCGGAAGTTCGAGACCGCCCGCGGCATGGTTCCGCCCCCGGCGGTGGACGAGGCCCACCCGAAGAGCCGGTTCGGGATCATCGGTTTCGGCTCCTCCGATCCGGCGATCGAGGAGGCGAGGGTCCGGCTCCGGGAGGATGCCGGCATCGAACTCGACTACCTGCGCATCCGGGCGCTCCCGCTCTCGACCGGGCTGCTGGACTTCATCACCGCGCGGCGCCGCGTGGTCGTGCTCGACCAGAACCGGGACGGCCAGATGCTCCAGCTCCTCCGCGCCGAGTTCGGCGACCGGATCCCCGAGGGGGTCCTCGAGAGCCTGCGCCACTTCTCCGGACACCCCATGGACGCCGGAACGATCGTGGATCATGTGGCCGCGATCGAACTCGGCGGCTGACCCGCCGCGAGACCCATCGAGCGAGAGACCACCGCAAATGCCGACCGCCGCCCCACCCTCCCGTCCCCGCCGGGTGAACCGGCTCGGGCTCGCCCCCGGCGACTACAAGGGCAAGCCCTCGACCCTCTGCAAGGGCTGCGGGCACGACGCGATCTCGAGCCAGCTGATCCGCGCCTTCTTCGAGTCCGATGTGCGCCCGCACGAGGTGGCGAAGCTCTCGGGGATCGGGTGCTCCTCGAAGACGCCCGCGTACTTCCTGAGCCAGAGCCACGGCTTCAACGCGGTGCACGGGCGGATGCCTTCGGTGGCCACCGGCGCGGTGCTCGCGAATCGGAAGCTGGTCGCCGTCGGCGTCTCCGGCGACGGCGACACCGCCTCGATCGGGATCGGCCAGTTCGTCCACCTGGTCCGGCGCAACCTGCCGCTCATCTACATCGTCGAGAACAACGGGGTGTACGGGCTGACGAAGGGACAGTTCTCCGCGACCGCCGACGAGAACGCGGCGCTCCGTTCGGGGGAGGTGAACCGGCTCCCGAACATCGATCTCTGCGGCATGGCGATCGAGCTCGGCGCGACCTATGTGGCTCGCTCGTTCGCCGGGGACCCGAAGCAGCTCGTCGCGCTTCTCCGGGGCGCCCTCGCCCACAACGGCACCGCGGTGCTCGACATCCTGAGCCCCTGCGTCACCTTCAACAACCACGCCGGCTCGACGAAGAGCTACACCTGGGGGAAGGACAACGAGGAACCGATCCACATGGTGGACTTCGTCCCCGCGTTCGAGCAGATCGAGGTCGAGTACGAGGCGGGCGACATGCAGGAAGTCGAGCTCCACGACGGATCCTTCGTCCGCCTGCGCAAGCTGGAGCGGGACTACGACCCGACGGACCGGCGCGCGGCGCGCGAGCTGATGCTCGAAGCCGGCGAGAAGGACCTCTTCCTCACCGGGCTCCTCTATCTGGACACGGAGAAGCGCACCCTGCTCGACACGCTCGAACTCGCCGACGAGCCGCTCGCGCTGCTCGGAGAAGACGAGCTCCGGCCCCCGCGGGAGGCGCTCGACGAGGTCATCGCTTCCTACCGCTGACCGGCCGGTGGAGAAAGTCCCTCGCGCGCCGACGCGGCGCGAAGCGCCGGGCGTCGTCCCGCGAACGGCCGGTTCGGGGGACCGGGACGGGAGGTCTCGAAGATGATCGAACGAAAGCAGGACCTGCTTCGCCTAGCCTCGGCCGCGGCCGCGCTCCTCGCGCTGCTCTCGGCCCCGGGCGAGGCGCGGAACTTCGGGGTCGCCGACGCGCTCGCGCTCGCGCGCGTCTCCGATCCGCAACTCTCTCCCGACGGGGAGTTCGTCGTCTATGTCGTCTCGCGGACCGACCTCGAGCAGAACCGGACCGAGAGCCGGCTGCACGGGGTTCCCTTCGCCGGCGGCGAAGCGCGCCCGCTGACCGCCCCCGGCCGTTCCGTCTCCCATCCCCGCTTCCGGCCCGATGGGTCCGAGGTCGCGTTCCTGAGCGCCGGCGAGGGCGAGAAGACGCAGATCTGGCTGCTGCCGCTCACCGGCGGGGAAGCCCGGGTCCTGAGCGATCTTCCGGGCGGGGTGTCGTCCTTCGTCTGGTCGCCCGACGGGGAGGAGCTCGCGGCGGTCTCCCTGGATCCGGATCCGCGCGAGCGGGAGGGGAGCGACGCCGAGCCGATGCCGCTCGTGATCGACCGGCTCCAGTTCAAGCGCGACGGGCGGGGGTATCTCGACGACCGGCGGCGCCACCTCTACCTCGTGGACGCCCGGACCGGGGCCAGCGAACAGAAGACCTTCGGCCCCTGGGACGACGGCTCGCCGGCCTTTTCGCCCGATGGTTCCGAGATCGTCTTCGTGAGCGTCCGCCCGCTGGCGGGAGACCCGGACGCGACGGACGACTCCGATCTCTTCCTGATCCCGCGCGACGCGAGCGAGGGGACCGAGCCGGTGCGGCTGACGAACAGTCCGGGCCCGGACCGGGCGCCGGTCTTCAGCCCTGACGGGCGGTTCATCGCCTACACCGGAAACCGCAAGCCGGAACTCATCTGGTACGCCACGGAGCGCCTCTTCGCGCTCGACCGGACGACGGACGAGGTCATCGAGTTGGCCGCCGCGCTGGACCGGAACCTGTCCGGTCCCCGGTTCACCGCAGACTCCTCGGGGCTCGTCGCGGTGCTCGAGGACGAGGGCAATCGGCATCTCGTCTCCCTGACGCTCGCGCCGGACACCGAGGTGCGGCGCATCGTCGCCGGCGAACGCGACCTTCGGGACCTGGAGCTCGCCGGGGGCCGGGTGGTCGCCGTCGCATCCACTCCCGACCGTCCGGCGGAGGTGCTCGGCTGGGCTCCCGGCGGCGATCCCCGCGTGCTCACCGGCGAGAACGACGCGCTCCTCGAGGAGCTGACGCTCGGCGCAGTCGCGCGGATCGACTTCGAGAGTTCGGGGGACGCCCTGATCCAGGGGTTCGTGACCACCCCGCCGGACTTCGATCCTTCCCGGTCCTACCCGACGATCCTCTGGATCCACGGCGGGCCGGTGTCCCAGTTCTCCACCGCGTTCCAGCCGACCTGGCAGCTCTTCGCCGCGAACGGCTATGTCGTCGTCGCGGCGAACCCGCGGGGGTCCTCGGGCCGCGGCGAGGACTTCTCGAAGGCGATCTGGGCGGACTGGGGGAATCTCGACTACGACGATGTGAACGCGGCGGTGGACGCGGTGATCGAGCTCGGTTACGCCGACCCCGAGCGGCTCGGCGTCGGCGGGTGGAGCTACGGCGGAATCCTCACGAACTATGTGATCACGAAGACCACCCGGTTCGCCGCCGCGGTCACCGGGGCGAGCGAGACGGATTACCGCGCCGCCTACGGGAACGACCACTACCAGCTCGAGTGGGAACTCGAGCTCGGCCTGCCCTGGGAGAACCCGGACCTCTACGAGCGGCTCTCACCGATCGCCCGGGTGCATCGGGTGACGACGCCGACGCTCGTGCTCTGCGGCGAGAAGGACTGGAATGTCCCCTTGAGCCAGTCGGAGAACCTCTACCAGAGTCTCCGCCGGCTGGGGGTGCCCACCGAGCTCGTGATCTACCCCGGCGAGAGCCACGGCATCCGGCGCCCGTCCTTCGTGAAGGACCGCTACGAGCGATACCTCGACTGGTTCGCTCGCCACCTGAGATCGGCGAGCTGATCCGCCACGCCGTCGGCGCGCGAAAGACGGCGGAACGGGACGGCGTGGATCGAGGTGGAACATCCCCCGCCGTCGCGCTCCGGGCCTCCCGGCGCCGGTGGTTGGCCGGCCCACGCTGGCGCCTTTTCCGCCTCGAGGGCGGATGCGGAGTCGCCTCGTCGCCAGGTAACCAGCCGGACGAGGCTCTCCATGGACCCGAGCCGGACCCACGACCACGGGGTCGCCAGGGCCGGGTCCTCGCTTCGGCGCGGAGACTCCTTCCCGGTGTCCGTCGGCCGGGCCGCGCCCGAGTTCGTCACCCGTCCGCCCCGCGGTCTCCGAGTCCGTCGCGCGCCACGACCGGCGCCGGCGCCTCCGGGTAGCGGGCCCCGCCATTCCGGGGTCCGCGAGGAATGCGAGCTGCGCCAGGCCGCGCGGCCCGAACTCTTCTTCCAGGAATCCGGGTGTGGTATGATCCTCGGCTGCCCGCGGGCCGATCGAGCAATGAAGAGGATTCCCTTGGTCACCGAATTCGGGGGGGGGGGGACCGTCGAGAAAAACCGGGGTTTCCGGGTAATCTCGTGTCCGTCGGGAACTCGAGAACCCGAGAACTCGTCCGGCGGGGTGGAGTTGCGGGAGGGCTGATTCGGGGTTTCCGGAGGAATACCCGACTGCCCGTTCGGGTTCGATCCCGGCGGGAAGGGCCCTCGCGAACAGCGACCTCCCGAAGGAGGCGGACCGCAGCGTTCCGCTGCCGCCTGGCATCGCGCATGGCGGTGTTCTTCGCACCCATGACAGGCAAAAGGCGCGACTCGACCTGGTGGCGAACCAGACAGCAGGGGCGTTTCCTCCTCCACGCGCCCGGGTTTTGCGGACGGCCCCGGTCGTCGGCGACGCCGCAGGCGCGCTTCGACGGGAAGGCCACAGCGTTCCTTCCCCTCGTCCGAGGGGGGCCTCGGCGAACTTCCGGCGACGAACGGGAGTGGCGCCCGGCGCCCGGAAAAACCGGTTTGCCTCACCGCAGGGCCGAAACCTGTCGCCAGACCCGGCGGCAAGCGCTGACCGGACGAACATGAACCCGGCTCTGCGAACCCACACCTTTCACGACACGAGACTCACGGATTCAGGAATACATCATGAACGAATGGACCAGGACACCGACGACGCGCGGTGCGTTCACGGGCCGGGTCGGCAAGGCGCCGCGGCCCGCCCCGCTCCCGGCTGAACCGGCCACCCCGACTCGCCCGGTGCGCGCCGACTCGGGACTGCCCGGTCGTCGCTCCCGACGGCGGGGTCCGTCCGGGCTTCGACACTCCCCCGCGCATCGGCTGACCGAGGCCCGGCGGCGCCTGCTGCCCGCCCTTCTGACCGCGACCCTCGCGTTGTGGGCCGGCCCGGCCCTGGCGCAGCTGCCGACGGTTTCCGTTACCCACACCGGCAGCGCCCCGGTCACGGGCGGGAAGGTCCAGCTCGTGGAAGGGGGGACTTCCACCACCTTCCAGGTCGACTTCGAAGACAACTTCTACACCACACTCCAGGCAGCCAGTTCCTACACGGCAATCGCGAATCCCTCCTTCTTCGCGGGGATCGTAATCACTCGCGACTCGACTGCGGTATCCTGGGATACCTCCAATGGTGCCGCATGGAGAGACCGGAGCCCTGAATTCGAAATCAGCTTCGGCGGGTCGGCGGTCAACACTCAATATTTTGTCGCTGAACCAGGGCATGCGTATCAGCCATCGAGGGAAGATCGTCTGTGGTTCAACATCCCGGTAGGGGGGTTCAACTACGTGGACCCCGACAGTTTCCCTTTCACCTCGTATCCACTCACCTTCACGATCAGTGCGAAGCAAGACTCCAGTCCTGGCGAGCAGACGGAGTCGATCAGCGTCAGTTTCGCATTCTATGTGAATGGGCTTCCATCGGGATGGAGCCCGCAATTCGCGATAACGGACACTTTGGCGTTCGACCTGGTGGACCACGTACCCGACCCGACGGGCAAGCCCACCGCCCCGGCCAACCTCGAGGCCGCCGAGGGCAAGGGCGCGGTGACGCTCACCTGGGACGCCGTTGACACGACCGGCAGCAACACGAACCTCGTGAACGACCTCCAGATCACCAGGCACCAGGTCCGGCAGGCGACAGACGGCAATATCAGCGACGAGACGTGGACCGACATTCCCGACAGCGCCTACGGCGAGGTCCACGCCACCACCTGGACCGTCGGGAGCCTGACCGACGGCACGGAGTACACCTTCCAGGTGCGCGCG
>CAYGAO010000115.1:0-8762 GCA_964347715.1 uncultured Acidobacteriota bacterium | reverse complement strand
GAGCGCCCCAGCCCCACCGGAGCGCCCGACCCCATTCGCACCGGAGCACCCGGCCCGGTCGCATCGGCCAACCCGCTCCACCCCGGCCCCGCTCCGGGCATTCGGTCGCGCTCGTCCTCCGCTCTCACGCGCCCCGACGAATCCGGCGGCGCCCGGGAATCCGCTGCGGGGCGTGCGGTCGCTAGAATCTCCCGCCCCAGACCAGCCAGGGAGCGAACCCATGCTCAGCCTCACCGATACCGCCGCCACGAAGGTCGCCGAGTTCCTCGGGAAGCACGATCGTCCGGACGCGCTGCTCCGCGTCCGGGTCGTGGGCGGGGGATGTTCCGGCTTCCAGTACCAGCTCGCGCTCGACGACGAGTCGCGCGAGGGCGACCGCATCATCGAGCAGCGCGGCGTACGGATGCTGGTGGACGAGCGGAGCCTGCCCTACCTCGACGGCACCGAGATCGACTATGTCGAGGACATCATGGGCGCGGGGTTCCGGTTCAACAACCCGAACGCGACCGCGTCCTGCGGGTGCGGAGAGTCGTTCCAGGTCTGACTCGCGGGTCTGCCGGACTCCGTGCGGTCCGGCAGGTGGACTTCCGGCGCCTCGCTTCCGATTGATCAGCGCCGTCGCCGCGATCCTCGCCGCCCGCCTCGCCGCGGGAAGCCTGCTCGCGGTGGGCCTCCTCCGCTGGCGCCATCCGGCGCCGCCGGCCTTCGCCCGCTTCATCGCCGCGGGCGCCGCGGTGGCGCTCGTCGTCTCCCTCGCGCTCGGCAGGGGCCGCCCGGAGTTCCCGGTCTGGGTCGTCCTGTTCGTCGGCGCCGCCGGGCTGTGGCTGCTCGATCGGCGCTCGCCCGGCTCCCGGAGGGTGCTGGCGGGGTTCGCGTTCGCGCTCGGACTCTTCGGCGCCATCGCCCCGCCGCTCCTCGCCGGAGCGGGCGAGAACGGCCTCTTCGTGGCCGCCGCGGCGAGTCTCTCGGGCGCCGCGCTCCTCGGCGCCACCGCGGCGGTCATGGTGCTCGGGCACTGGTACCTGGTGGACCCGGCGCTCTCGATCCGCCCGCTCGTCTTCGGCGCTTCGGCGTTCCTCGCCGCCGCCGCGCTCCGGATCCTCGTCGTCGGGCTCGCGCTCGCGGTCTCGGGCGCCGCCGCGCTCGGGGTGTCCGCCCCGAGCGACCTCATCTACTCGACGAGCGCGCTCTTCTTCTCCTTTCGGGCGGTCACCGGGCTCGCCGCGCCGCTCGCGCTCGCCGTCCTCGTCCAGCGCACCGCCCGGATCCGTTCGACCCAGTCGGCGACCGGGCTGCTCTATGTGGCGCTGATCCTCGTCCTCTTCGGCGAGCTGACCGCGGTCTTCCTGGAGACGATCACGACCGGCGCACTCGTCTGACAGCCGGTGGACGAGGCGCTCCGCACGGGAATCCGTCCTCGAAGAGATGGGGGACCCGATCGTCCGGGCGGATGCGGGGCGCTTCCTCCACCGGATGGCGGCCCGAATCGCTGGCGCGATCCGTTCCGCCCTCTTTCGCGGGGAGCGAGGAGCCTCCCCGGCGGCGCTTCGCGCCGCGTCGGTGCGCGAGGGACTTTCTCCACAGCCTGCTGAGAGCGGTACCCTCCACGGGTGCCCGAGGTGGACGCCGGCCGCCGCCGGCTGCTGGCGGCGGGGCTCGTCCGGCCGTCGCTCGCACTCCTGCCAGCGGCGCCGGTGGCGAGCCTCGCCGCCGTTTCCGGCCGGCCGCTCCGTTCCGGCGCCCAGGAGGACTGGGTGGAGCGGGCGCGGGCCGAGATCCCCGCCGCCGGCGGTAGCCGCTACTTCCAGACCGGCGGCGTGGGCCCCTCGCCGGTTCCGGTGATCGAGGCAGTCCGGGAGACCCTCGAGTACCAGAACCGCGGGCCCGCGGACCCGCGCCACGCGGCGCGGCTCGCGCGGATCGAGCCCGACCTGCGAGCGCAGCTCGGCCGGGTCTTCGGCGCCCGCACCGAAGAGGTGGCGCTCGTCCACTCGACCTCGGAGGGAATCTCCATCGTTGCCTGGAGCCTCGACTGGCGGGCGGGGGACGAGGTGGTGATCTCGAACACGGAACACCCCGCGAACGTGATCCCCTGGTACATCCTGCGAGACCGCTTCGGGATCCGGATCCGCGAGATCGACCTGAGCCCCGGAACCGACCTGCTCGGCGAGGTGCGGAACCAGCTCTCGCCCCGGACCCGGATGGTGAGCCTCAGCCATGTCTCCCGGAACAACGGGCGCCGCCTGCGCACCGCCGACTCCGCCGCGCTCGCCGGGCTCCTCCGCGCCCGCGGCGTCCGCTACCACCTCGACGGCGCCCAGGGACCCGGGTCGGTCCCGACCGACTTCGCCGCGCTCGGCTGCGACTGCTACTCGACCTGCGGGCACAAGTGGCTGCTCGGGCCGAAGGGCGTCGGGGCGCTCTTCGTGCGCCAAGAGATCCTCGACGAGGTCCGGCTGAGCTGGGCGGGGGCCCACAGTCACGAGTCCATGGACTACGCGGGCCGCTACACGCTGCTGCCGAGCGCCGCCCGCTACGAGTTCGGAACGCGCGCGCTGGCCGACTTCCACGGGTTCGGTCGCGCCGTCGCCTGGATGGAGGACATCGGTTTCGAACGGATCTTCGCGCGGATCCGGGATCTCGTTCACCACGCCGTCGAGGCGGTCGCCCGGAGCGGCGCGCTGCAGCTGGCGTCGCCGGAGGATCCGGCGGATCGCTCGGGGATCCTGGTCGTTCGTCTTCCCGCGGGGTGCGACCCGAACGAGCTCTACCGGTCGCTCGGAGTGGAGGAGCGCATCCTCGGGTCTCCGGTTCGTGGCGAGCGCGACTTCCGCCTCTCGATCCACTTCTTCAACACCCGCGAGGAGATCGAGGCCGCCCTCCTGGCGATCGTCTCCAGGTGCGGGTGAGCCCCCCGCGCCGGGCGGGGCGCGGCTGAACGGCTCCGCCGGATGGCGAGGCGCGCCCCGGAGGTGGGCTTCTACTGCGACGCCTGCCAGCGCTACTCGACCTGGAACCCGCCGTTCGCGCCGGGCGACGACCGCTGCGCCCACTGCGGCCACGAGAACCCGCCCGTCGCCGGGTCGGACCTCTCGGGCGATGCTCCGGAGCCGATCACCTCCTGTCCGCAGTGCGGGAACGCCGAGCTCTACCGGAAGAAGGACTTCCCGCAGCAACTCGGCTGCGCGGTGATTCTCGGCGCGATCGCGCTCTCGACGGTCGGCTACGCGATCTGGGACTTCTTCGGCGCGCTCGCCGTCTTCGCCCTGGTCACGCTGCTCGACTTCGTCCTCTATCGGCGCCTCGGCAGCGCGACGGTCTGCTACCGCTGCCACGCCGAGTTCCGCCGGTTCCCGGAGAACCCGGCGCACTCCGTCTTCGACATGCACCGCGCCGAGGAGTACGACGCCGGCTGACGCCGGAGCCGTTCAGGGCCAGACGGCGGACACCTCGAACTCGACGAGTTCGCGCTTCGAGTTCCGCTTGCGCAGCGGCCGGATGGCCACTTCGGCGAAGCCGAGGCAACACCGAGTTGCCGATGATGTAGTGGACCCGGGCGCCCGGTCGGAGCACCGGACGCAGGGCGCGGAAGTGGCGCCCCAGGTCCTCGAAGTACTTCGCTCTCCCGCCGTCGCTGCACCGTGCGACCGGCTCTTCCCGGTCTTGGGTGAGGTTGGAGTGCGGATCGTTCTCAAGACCACGAATGGGTTCTCGAACGGCGTCGGCCGGCAGGTTACGAGTTGTCGGGAGGGGCGAGTTTCACGATGAAGTCCGACGGGAAGCGCGCATTCCCCGGCGCTTCGCCCTTGTCGTCGGGATCGATGGATATCTGGGCGTCGGGAGTCGCGGTATAGCCGACATGGCAACGCCTTTCGAACAGGCTCAGTAGCTCCTGGATCTGGCAAGTGATCTTCGATCCTCCGCCGCGCTTCTTGTTGATCGGCGCATCGTCGACCGCGTCGTCGATCACGAGGAGGGGCTCGTGGATTCGGGCTTCGTCGTGTCGGCGATTGTGCGCCTTCAACCAGTTGAGAAGGTTCCGAAGTGTGGTGGCGTTCTTCTTGATGACGAAGACGGCCGGCTCTTCGAGGTTCCTGAGCGGGGATCCGAAAGCGTCGGCCGCAGCCCGGTTGAAGTCCTTTTGCGCGTTCGTGAATGCGGCCGGTCTGCGTCGCCGATCGAAGCGACCGACGCCCACGGTGCGCTCGCGTCCCCCGGACGCTCCGGAGTTGTCCCAGCCGATCAGTCCCTCGTCGAGACGTTCTTGCGTCTGGTTGCGGAGGCGGTTGCGATTTCCAGCGATCACGATGATCACCCGATACCCGGCGTCTGCCGCCTTGCACGCGAGTCCCACATAGTTTCGGGCCTTGCCCGACTGCACCTGGCTCACGACCATGCCGCCTCGCTCCCACGGGCCGTCACGACGAGGATCTTCCAGGTGATCGAGGACCCGGTCGGTCTCCTGGTCGAGAACGGATATGACCCTTGCGGAACACTCCTGATGGATCAAGTAGGCGCGGAGTCGCTCCCAATAGTAGGGATCGATGCGTTTCCGCGCACGGGAGAGCCACGGCGCGTGTCTGCGGTCGTCGTGCGGAATGTGTCCCGATCCCGTTTCGATACAGTGGACGCTCTCGAAGTGGGCGGCCAATCGCGCGGCTTCGTCGTCGGTGACCGACGGAAAGGACGGTCGATTCCGCTCGATCTGCGTGCGGATGGCCTCCTGGGTCAGCGGCGTGATTTTGGCGAGTAGCCCGGTCACGGCGTCTCGGAGGTCTTCGTAGTCGCTTCTCGGGGTCACTGTCGTTCGTCCTTCACGGTGTTTTGTCGAGGAACCGGTCGAAACGGGAAACGGCGTGTCCTCGGCCAAGTGGGGGCGTCTCGACCGACCTTGCCTGGCCGGCCGGACCTCGTGTTCCCGAAGTACTCGGCGGTCTGCTTCGTTCACGGGTGCTACTGGCACCGCCATCCGGGTTGCCGGTACGCGACGACTCCGGCCACCAGGACCGCGTTCTGGCAACGGAAGTTCCGGTCGAACCGGGAGCGGGACGAGCGGCAACGCGCCCGGCTTCGGGAGGAGGGGTGGCGGGTGGCCGTGGTCTGGGAGTGTGCGCTGAGGCCGAAGCGGGCGGAGAGGGCCGTGGCGGGACTGATCGGGTGGCTCGTCGGGGAGGAGCCGGAAGTGGAGATCGGGTGATCGCCTGCGCCGGCGGGTGGCGACGGCCACTCGGCCCGAGGTCGGTCCCGGGCCTTGCCGGCGGCCCCGACCGCGTCCGGATTCGGCACGGTGAGGAACTCTACGCAGTCACCCGGACAAGAGTCGTCACCGGTCGCCTCGGTGGTGGCGATCCGCTGCGGATCGGCGCCAACAGCGAGCGCAGCGGCCGGGCGCGGCTACGCCCGGCGAGGTGGTGGGACGCCGGGCCCGGAGTTCGACCGGGACCGGCTGCTCTATCAGGCGGTGGAGAAAGTCCCGCGCGCGCCGACGCGGCGCGCAGCGCCGCCGGGGAGGGTCCTCCCTCCCCGCGAAAGCGGGCGGATCGGATCGCGCCAGCGATACGGGCCGCCACCCGGTGGGGAAAGCGCCCCGCATCCGCCCGGACGACGGGGTTCCCCATCTCTTCGAGGACGGATTCCCATGCGGGGCGTTCTATCCACAGGCTGCTACGGCGCCGTGGGCGTCGGGGGTTCGTGGCCGAGGCTCAGGAGGTTGGCAAGGAGGCGGTAGGCGCCGGGGGTGCCGGCGGGGAGCTGCCGCCAGAGGCCGAGGCCGAGGTAGAGCCAGCGGCCCTCGCCGTGACGCGCCTCGACCAGGAGGCCCCGCTTCTCGCCGGCGTTGTACTCGAAGGGGTCCTCGGAGGCGAGGAGGTCGCGATACGCCGGGTCGCCGCCGGGGGCGAGGAAGTAGAGCCCGCGCTCCTGGACCCAGCCCTCCCAGTCGGAAGCCCCGATCGGGTTCGGGCGGAGGAATGCGGGATGGTCGGGAGCGAGCACCCGGATCGGCGCGTCCTCGTCGGTGATCCGGCCCCGGCCGACCGAGATCGGATACGGGCCCCACTGGGCGGCGTTGAACTCGAACTTGTTGTACTGGACGAGCAGGGTGCCGCCGCCGGCGACGAAGTCGAGGAGCCGCGCGTTGTGCGCGCGGAGGTCGGGCCGGGCCAGATAGGCGCGGACGCCGAGCACGATCGTGTCGAAGGCGGAGAGATCCCCCTCGGCGAGCGTCTGTTCGTCGAGGAAGGCGAGCGGGACGCCGAGCTGCGCGATCGCCTCGGCCACCTCGTCGCCGACCCCTTCCACATAGCCGACGCGAACCGGCGCCACCGCCGCGTCGGTCACGACCGCGGCGGTTTCGGCGGCGCGGAAGAGGTAGCGGGTCTCGATGTGGTGGTAGGCGATCTCCTCGACGGTCTCGCGGAACGCCTCGCCGCCGCTCGCCGGGCGCGCCTCGGCGCGGAGCGCGTGCCGGCCCGCCGCGGCTTCCGCCGGGGCGCTCACCTCGAACTCGACCCGCGTCTCCCCGGGTCCGGCGAACCGGACCGGGACGCTCGCCGGGTGGACCGTCCAGCCGGCGGGGGCGGCGAGCACCGCCTCGTACGCGGCCTCGGAATCACCCCGGTGGACCACCCGGACGCCGAGGCGACGCGGGCCGGCCCCGCGCGGGAACAGGACGGTCTCCGGCGCCACCGCCACCGAGGCGATCGGGAGCACCGAGACCTCCTTCTGCTTCTCGGTCCCGACCCACGGGCCCTCGTAGCGGTACTCGACCGGGAGACGCACCGCGGCGGTGGTCTCGCCGGACTCGAAGCTCACGAGCGCGGCGACGCTCGGCGGGCGCGCCGGGAGCCCGAAGAGCGACTCCCCGGGCGCCTCGAACCGGTCCGCGCCGGCGACGGCGCGCCAGGGCTGACGGCTCGGGGCGGCGTCTGCGGAAGCCGTCACCCGGAAGCGCGCGTGGAGCGGGGAGCTCGTGTCCCGCGGCAGGTCGTCCGGCCCGAGCGCCGGCGGGAGCGGCCGGCGACGGGGCCCGGCCGGTGACTCGGGGTCCTCCGCGGGGGCGACCCGCCAGCCCTCGGGGACCCCGATCCCGATCCGGGTGACGCGCACCGGGTCGGCGGCGCCGGAGAGCACGGAGACGGAGACCCTGAACCGGCCGCCGGGGACGACCTCCCCGGCGTCGGCGACGGCTTCCACCACGAGCCCGTGCGCGAGCGCGAGCGCCCGCTCGATCCCGGCTTCGCGCGGCGCCAGCCGGTGTTCGAGGTCGTGGCGGCTCCGGGGCGTCAGGCCCTCGGGAAGCGCGCCGAGCCGCCGGACGGCGGTCAGCGCCCGGCGGAGCGCGGGCAGCGTCCGCCCCGGCCGGGTCGCCGAGAAGGAGGCCTGCGCCTCGGCGACGGCCTCGCGGAGCGCCCCGAGCGCGGCCCTCGTCTCCGCCACCGCCTCCGGCGTACCGTCGAGGAAGTCGTCGAGCCGTTCGAGCCCGGTGGGAATCCCGGCGAAGATCCCGTCGCCCGCGGTCGCCGCCGGCCCCCGCGTCTCGACGAGGACCGCCGGGAAGCCGGTCGCTTCGCGGACCTGCCCCATTCCCTGGCAACGGTGCGCGGATCTCGCCTCCAGCCCGAGATCGGCCCAGGTGCGGCCGAGCAGGGGATCGAAGACCGCCGTCTCGACCCGGACCTCGCGGCCACCGCCGCGCACCGGCCCGCCCCCGACGCCGCCCACGAAGAGCCGCACCGGTTGCCAGGGGAGCAGCCCGAGCGCGGCGTGTTCGGGGAAGCGGTCCGGATCCCCGGCGATGTCGAACGCCTCGTGGGTCAGCTGGCCGGTCGCCTGGTGGTGCTGGCCGCCGCCGGTCCCCTCGGGCGACAGCGTCAGCACCACATCGGGGCGGAGGGCGCGGATCATCCGCACCACCTCGCCGAGGGTCTGCTCGCGGTCCCACTTCTCGAGCGTCTCCTCGGCGCTGAACGAGTAGCCGAAGTCCGAGACCATGCCGAAGTACTGCTCGACCGCGTCGAGCCGGTGGGAAGCGCGCAGTTCCTCGGTGCGGAGCAGCCGCAGGCCATCGAAGAGCTCGGGGCCGATCTCGTTCTGCCCGCCGCCGCCCCGAGTGAGCGACAGGAGCGCGACCCGGGCGCCGAGCCCGCGGCTCAGGAACGCGTGGAGCGCGTTGTTCTCGTCGTCGGGGTGCGCGGTGATCGTGAGCACCGAGACGCCGCTCGCGAGCTTCCGCAGCGCCAGCCCGAGGCCGGTCGCGCCGCGGTCTTCGGCGAGCGCCCGGAGCTGGGCGCCAGCGACGGTCGGGAGGAGGACCGTCGCGAGGAGGACGAGGGTTCCGGCCCCCCGGAGCCGCGCCGCCTGTGGGTTGGTCATTTGCCGTGCCTCCGGGTCCGCCGGGAGGGAAGCGGAGACCCGCTCCTAGAATCTCCCGCCCAGGCCCGGTCCGCCCGGCGGGAACGAATGAGTCTAGCCGCCGGCCCGGAGCGTTCCGGCCACTTGCACCCCGACGATCCACCCCCTGCGCCCCGGGGTCTCTTCCGGTCCTGGCGCCGGCTCTACGGGGCGGTGCTGCTGACCGCGATCGCGGTGTACGCGCTCCTGTTCGCCTTCTCGCGGGCGTTCGGCGGCTGACAGCCGGTGGAGAGAACGCCCCGCATGGGAATCCGCCCTCGAAGAGATGGGGAACCCCGTCGTCCGGGCCGATGCGGGGCGCTTTCCCCACCGGATGGCGGCCCGAATCGCTTGCGCGATCCGTTCCGCCC
>CAYGAO010000114.1:0-8772 GCA_964347715.1 uncultured Acidobacteriota bacterium | reverse complement strand
CCAGCGATTCGGGCCGCCATCCGGTGGGGAAAGCGCCCCGCATCCACCCGGACGATCGGGTTCCCCATCTCTTCGAGGACGGAATTCCCATGCAGGGTGCTCTATCCGAAGTCTGCTACGGCCGCCGAAGCGAGATCGCGATGCGGTCCGCGACCCAGCGCGCGAGGCGCTCCCGTTCGGATTCCGGCGCGTCCCCGGCGCCCAGCGGGAAGCGTTCGGCGAAGACATGGGGCGGTTCCGAATCCCGCACGAGCAGGACATCGAGGCGGATGCCGGCGGCACCGGCCCGACGGGCCTCCCCCGAGGAGTCCGCACCGGGCGGCGCACCCCACGAAGAACCCGGGGCGAGCGGCGATCCGGTCCCGTTTCGAGGGTTCCGGCGAGCACATAGTCCGCCCCGAGCCGGCCGGCGATCCGGAGGAGCCCGACCTCGCGCTCGGCGGCGGTCAGGACCGGGCGGAGGCGGCGCGGCGAGAGCGTGAAGATCGCCGCCGGATCGCCGTCCATCCGTTCGCGCACCGCCTCGGTCAGCCGGTCCGCGAACCCGAAGAGATCCGGGTCCCCGGTGCGGTTCTGGAAGTCCGGGACGAGGAGCACCGGGCGGGCGACGGAATCGGGCCGGCGGATCAGCTGCGGTCTTCCGGCCACCGCGAGCAGGCCGCGGAGCGTGCCGAGCCCGACGATCCCGGCGGCGACCCGGAATCCGCCCCGGAAGACAACGGCTCGTCTTGCGCATCGCGATAACGCGCGTCGGGGGCGACGCTTCGACCTTGCTCCGACGCCCGTCCCGTCATGCGCCTTCCTCCGCGGTCAGGCTCGACAGCAGATCGTGCCATGCCCGGCGCTGGCCATGGGCGCCACGACGGTCGAGATCAGCCCCTACCCGCCGCAGAAAGCGGGGGCGCCAATCCTCATCCAGCAACGCGAACGAACTGGCGAACAGGTCGAGAATATCTATTCGGTACAGGTTCAATCCAGATGCCCACGCGCGTTCCATGGAATCTTCGATCTGCTGTTTCTCCGACTGCTGAACTCCCGGTGCGGCAAACAGCAAGGCGGCCAGCGGCTGGTCGCTCCGTGCCGCCTTGCCTCCCGCAGATCGAACGTCGGCGAGAGTGATGTTTCGATCCTTGACCTCGACTGCGAGCACGACCTTCTCATCCTGGCCGAAGCACATCAGATCGCCGGGAACTCCCGTAGCTGCGTCCGCCTCGGTCACTCCTTGGGATCGCACACGAAGGAACAGACCGAACGCCTCGCCGACGACCTCCATCAGCGCAGTCGCCGCCGACATCGGCCGAAGCCCGTTGCTCGGCTCACTCAGGAACGCCTCGAGCACCTTGCGCGTCCGGGCCATGCTCACTCGCTTCGGGATCGGATACCGAAAGGACTGTCGCGCGAGCCGCCGGGCGATCGAGTGCAGACAACGCCGGAACGCCTCCCGCACGGCTGCCGGAGGCGCCGTGTCCAGCGGCTCGAGAAAGTCGAACAGAGCGGCCCATTCTCCCTTGTCGCTCTTGCGCGTGCCCGGCATGCCGCGGGTCAGGACTCCGCGCCTGAGCGGGTTGTTCACATAGGGGGCCGAACTATTCCCCAGCACGTCGTGATTCTCGGCAACCCACGGCACCACGACTGCCGAGCAGAAGCTCCGGGCGTCCCAGGCTCCGGGCTCGCCAGTCTCGCTCTGAACACACAGGATTCCGCGATCGGCCCCGGCTATCTTGCCCAACGTCTGTGTCACCACGGCATAGCGTACGGACAGGACCTCCGAGTCGACCACTCGGTCGACTTCGGGGTCGGGGTCAGTCTCCGGCGCAGACAGCACGATGTCCCACTCTGTATCCAGCCAGGACCTCGCCTCGGTGCTCTTCATGGCTGGAAATTCAGCCAGACGGATTCCTGGCGCGGTTGGCGTACCGAATGGCAATTCCGCTTTTCCGCATCAACGCGCCGCCAATCCTCGAAGAGCCGGTCGTAGAGGTCCGTTCGATAACCGGACAGCACTACACGTCCTCTCACGCCGCCGAGGACTCCCGCCAGCACCTCGTGCTCGTGATCCGTCATCTCGAAGCCATAGGCGGCAGCATCACCGCGGGAGGAATGGACATACGGCGGATCCACGTAGAAGACGGTATCCGGGGTGTCGTAGCGTTGGATCACTTCGAGCGCCGGGGAATTCTCGATCTGCACCCGCTGCAGCCGTTGTGCGATCTCCGGCAGCCCTTCGACGGACCCCAACCAACGGGAGACCGCACCGGACATCCCGGCGCGCGAGGTGAGGACACAGTGCGCCCACCGACCCTCGCTGCTGGTTTGAGCGAGACCGGTCCGCGTCTGCCGGGCCCGCACATAGAAGCGCCGCGCGCGTTCCAGCTGCGACACACCACTTTCCGGCGTGCAGGCCAGCGCCAATTCTTCACGGGAGAACGGCGTGAGCCCGATTGCCCGGATGAGATCCGGCGCCCGATTGCGCAGGGTCGCAAAGAAGTTGACGAGCTCGGAGTCGAGGTCGTTGTAGGTCTCGACCGGGTAGGGTTCGACGTTCAGCAGGACGGCGGCGGAGCCGCCGAACACATCGCAGAAGTGCTTCGCGTTCCGCGGAATCAGCGGCAGCAGGAAATCGAGATGGGAGAACTTGCCACCGTACCACCCGAAGGCGATCAACCGTCTGGACCGTCGCCGCGCCGCGATCCGGCGCCCGGTACCGGATGAGTTCGCGCTGGGCGCCACGAACGTGTTGCCGAACATCAGCCCGCGAATGCGGCGTTGCGCGGCCATTCTTCGGCGGGTCCACGGGGAAGGAACGCCGTCTCGCTCGGTGTGTCCGGGTCGTGGATGTCGCTGCGACCCGAAGACTTCCGCGCGGAGCGGTCGGGATGCGCGCCGGACAGTTGACGGACGGTCCCGCGCCGGCCGCGCTCGGGCAGCGACCGGCGCCCCTCCAGGCCATGGGCGCTCACGGCGCCCTTCACGACCTGCACCCCGGCGCGACGCCTGGCCGTTTCGCGCTCCCGGGGAGCGCCGTTGCCGGACCCGGATCCATCGGTGCGGACCGAAGCATCTTCCCGGGTCCGGACCACTACGAAGTCCCGAAGCGTGCCGGCTTCGGCGCCTTCGACGACGGTGGCGCTCACGCGCCTCGAGGGACGATCCTTCACGCCGGCCACGACTGTCCCGGCGACGCTATCCCGCCCGGTGCGGGATCGCCTGGAGGCATGCTCGCGCTTCTCCGCGCTCTCCGGGAAGGCTTTGCCGGCCTCTACGGGACCGGAGAGCCGCTCGTAACGGCCTCCCGTGGAATCCTCGCGGATGCGTGGTGCGCGGAACCCCGCCGTCTCCCGGCAGATGCCGACCTCGCGGTACAGGTAGATGCTGCCGGCGCACCCGATGCCGCCATATTCGGACATCGTGGATCGCGGGAGTCGGGACGGATGGAGTGCGACCGGGCCGAGTCGAGCGGGCGTCTTGAGAGCGTTGGCGGAGCGTGGCCCGCGAGCGTGGCGCGGTAGCCGGGAGTGGGCCGGCACACCGGAGGATCGCCCGGTCCCCGGCGGTCACGAGGCGCGGCGCGCCTTTTCGCTTCGCCCCAGCCCTTCGGGCGCCTCCGCATCCGCGCGAGGCCGCGCTCTTCCCTGGTCGTGATCGCCGGAAGCAGTCGCGCCGCTCATCGCGCGGTTCATCCACCGTCGCTCTCCTTCCCCGTCGGGCTGGTTCTCCACCGGAACCGAAACTATCGCGCGCAGCCATGACAGATGGTGTCGCTGCTTCCGGGTAGATGCCGGGGACGGCGCGGGTGGGACGGGTCCCGAGGGCTGGCGCTACGGCCGGCGGAGCGAGATCGCGATGCGGTCCGCGACCCAGCGCGCGAGGCGCTCCCGTTCGGATTCCGGCGCGTCCCCGGCGCCCAGCGGGAAGCGTTCGGCGAAGACATGGGGCGGTTCCGAATCCCGCACGAGCAGGACATCGAGGCGGATGCCGGCGGCACCGGCCCGACGGGCCTCCCCCGAGGAGTCCGCACCGGGCGGCGCACCCCACGAAGAACCCGGGGCGAGCGGCGATCCGGTCCCGTTTCGAGGGTTCCGGCGAGCACATAGTCCGCCCCGAGCCGGCCGGCGATCCGGAGGAGCCCGACCTCGCGCTCGGCGGCGGTCAGGACCGGGCGGAGGCGGCGCGGCGAGAGCGTGAAGATCGCCGCCGGATCGCCGTCCATCCGTTCGCGCACCGCCTCGGTCAGCCGGTCCGCGAACCCGAAGAGATCCGGGTCCCCGGTGCGGTTCTGGAAGTCCGGGACGAGGAGCACCGGGCGGGCGACGGAATCGGGCCGGCGGATCAGCTGCGGTCTTCCGGCCACCGCGAGCAGGCCGAGGAGCGCGCCGAGCCCGACGATCCCGGCGGCGACCCCGAATCCGCTCCGAAAACGGCCGCTCGTCTTGCGCAAGACCTGCTC
Source organism: uncultured Acidobacteriota bacterium (assembly GCA_964347715.1). GTDB lineage: Bacteria > Acidobacteriota > Vicinamibacteria > Marinacidobacterales > Marinacidobacteraceae > CAYGAO01. Next base: position 4,325 of record CAYGAO010000114.1, on the reverse strand, counting down.
CGGCGGCGATCATACGGACAGAAAGAGCGAATCCCCTTGCCCGACCCCTTCCCCGCCGCCGTCCTCGTGAAGCAGGTTCCCGACCGGAACTCGGCTTTCCGGCCGGCGGGCGACTGGATCGACGAGTCGAGCCTCGGCTACGGGATGAACGACTACGACCGGTATGCGGTCGAAGCGATCCTCGCGCTGAAGGATTCGGGTCGGGTCTCCGGGACGATCGCGATCACCGCCGGGCCGGCCGATGCGAGCCAGGTGCTGCGGACCTGCCTCGCGATGGGAGTGGACCGGGCGGTGCACCTCGTCTCGGAGCGGCGGGCGCTCCTCGACCCGCTTCGGGTGGCGCGGGCGCTCGCGCCCGCCGTCCGACGCACCGGGGCGGGGATCGTGACCGCCGGACTGATCGCCGAAGACAGCGGCCACGGACTCGGCGGGGGGCGCGTCGCCGGGCTGCTCGGCTGGTCGTTCGCCTCGGCGGTCACGGCGGTCCGTCTCCGGGAGGACGCGCTCGAAGTCGAACGCGAGCTCGAGAACAACCGGGTCGCGGTCGTCGAGCTCCGCCTTCCCGCAGTGGTCGCGGTCCAGACCGGGCTGAACACCCCGCGCTACGCGAGCCTCCGGGGCATCATGGCCTCGCGCCGGAAACCGGTCGAGCGCATCGAGATTTCCGACGACGGGAGCCCGGCGGGGCTTCGTTCCCTGGCGCTCCGGCGGCCCGACCGGGCGGCGCGGGCCGAGATCCTCGAGGGCGATCCCGACGAGGTGGCGGCGGCGTTCGCCAGGCGGATGAAGACCGGCGCCGGGATCTCGTTTCCGGGAGACACCGCGTGAGCCGCCGGATCCTCGTCCTCGCCGAGCGGGCGGGCGAGGGCGTCAGTGGCGCCACGCACGAACTGCTCGAAGCGGCCGCGCGGCTCGCGGGGGCCGACGGCCGGGTCAGTGTCGTGATCCCGGCAGAGGGATCGGACTCCACCGAGCGCGCGCCGGTGCTCGCGGCCGACGAAGCCCTGGTCGTCGCCGGCCCGGCACCCGCTGCCGCAACCGCGGACGGGGTCGCCGCCGCAGTCGTCCACGCCCGCGAAGTCGCGGACTCCGCTTGCATCCTGTTGCCGCACAGCCCGCTCTACTGGGATGCGGCGCCGCTCGTCGCCGCCCGGCTCGGCGTCGCCGCGGCGACCGGCGTGATCGGCCTCCGCTGGACCGGAGAGGGACTCGCCGCGACCCGGAGGGCCTTCGCGGGCAAGTTCGTCCAGGAAGTCCTGTTGCCGCGCTCGCCGGCGGTGGCGACCGTCGAGCGGGGCGCGTTTCCGGCTCGCGCGGCAGAAGTCGCGCCGCCGGTGCGCGTCCTCGCGTCTCCGCTCGCCCCGGAGGATCTCCGCTCGCGGCTGGTCGAGGTCCGGAAAGCCGACGCCGGCGAAGGCGTGGACCTGACCGCTGCCGAGGTGGTGGTGGCGGCGGGACGGGGGCTCGGCGGCCCCGACAACCTGGGCCTCGTCGAAGAGCTCGCGGCGGCCCTCGGCGGGGCGGTCGGAGCGTCGCGCGCGGTCACCGACGCCGGCTGGCTGCCGCACACGCGGCAGATCGGCTCGAGCGGCGTTTCCGTTTCGCCGAAGCTCTATGTGGCGTGCGGCATCTCGGGCGCGATCCAGCACCTCGTGGGGATGCGCGGCTCGCGGTTCGTGGCCGCCATCAACCGGGATCCCGACGCTCCGATCTTCGCGGAGGCCGATGTCGGGATCGTGGGCGATGTGCTCGAGGTGATCCCGCGACTCACCGCCGCGGTGCGCAAGGCCTGACCGAGCGAACGAACGAACCGAAGGCGCTGCCCGCCAGGCCGACGCCGGAGACCTGACGGTAGAGCCGGGCCAGAACCCCGGACCACCCAAGCGAATCGGACGACCGCACCGGCGAGCCGAAGACGAGAACCCGGAACAGATGCGCCGCACCGCCAGGCCGAACGAGCCGACCCGCCCGGCGACGCGGGAACCGAGGCCAACCTCGCCCAACCGGACCACCGGGCCGAGCCGGAGGCCCCGCCCCGGCGAATCGGATCGAGAACCCGCACGGCAGGCCGGACGGAGAGCACGCCCGACGACAGGACGCCCGGCGGGGAGGACGCCCGACGGTCAGACCAAACGCTGCGGACCGCACGGGGAGGACCGCACGGGGAGGACCGCACGGGGAGGACCGCACGGAGAGGGCCGCACGGGGAGGACCGCACGGGGAGGACCGCACGGAGCACGCCGCGAGCGGAGCACGCCGGGCGCAGAACACGCCGGGCGCAGAACACACCGAGCGCAGAGCACGCCGGGCGCAGAGCACGCCGGGCGCAGAGCACGCCGGGCGCAGAGCACGCCGGGCGCGGTCAGACCATCGCTTCCGGGCGCACCCGTTCGTCGAACTGCTCGGCGGTGAGGAGGCCGAGCGCGACCGCGGCTTCCTTGAGCGAGGTTCCCTCGGCGTAGGCCTTCTTCGCGATCTGCGCCGCCCGGTCGTAGCCGAGGTGCGGGTTCAGCGCGGTCACGAGCATCAGCGAGCGCTCGAGGTTCTCCCGCAGGCGCTCCTCGTTCGGCTCGATCCCGGAAACGCAGCGCTCGCGGAACGAGTCGCAGCCGTCGGCGATGAGCCGGGCGCTCCCGAGGAAGTTGTGCGCGATGAGCGGCTTCATCACGTTCAGCTCGAAATTTCCGCCGGCGCCGCCGACACCGACCGCCACATCGTTCCCGAGGACCTGCGCCGTCGCCATGAGCAGCGCCTCCGCCTGCGTCGGGTTCACCTTGCCGGGCATGATCGAACTCCCCGGCTCGTTCGCCGGGATCCGGATCTCGCCGATCCCCGAGCGGGGGCCCGAGGCCAGCCAGCGGATGTCGTTCGCGATCTTGTGGAGCGAGACCGCGACCGCCTTCAGCGCCCCGTGCCCGGCCACGAGCGCGTCCTTCGCCGCGAGCGCCTCGAACTTGTTCGGCGCGGTCACGAACTCGCGGCCGGTGAGCCGCGTGAGCCAGGCGGCGGCGCGCGGGCCCATCTCCGGATGCGCGTTCAACCCGGTTCCCACCGCGGTCCCGCCGAGCGCGAGCTCGCAGAGGTGCGGAAGCGAGGCCTCGATCCGGGCGGCGCCGTGTTCGAGCTGGGCGGCATATCCGGAGAACTCCTGGCCGAGCGTCAGCGGCGTCGCATCCTGGAGATGCGTGCGCCCGATCTTGATCACGGCGGCGAACCGCTCGGCGCAGGCGGCGAGTGCTCCCCGGAGCGCCCGGACCGCCGGCAACACCCGCTCCTCGAGCGCGAGCACCGCCGCCACATGCATCGCGGTCGGGAAGACATCGTTCGACGACTGCCCCCGGTTCACATCGTCGTTCGGGTGGACGAGCCGCCCTTCCCCCCGGGCGCCGCCGAGCAGCTCGCTGGCGCGGTTCGCGAGCACCTCGTTCAGGTTCATGTTCGACTGGGTTCCGCTCCCCGTCTGCCAGACGAGGAGCGGGAACTCGTCCGGGTGCGCGCCGGCGAGCACCTCGTCGGCAGCCCGGGCGATGGCGTCCGCCTTCTCCTCGAACTCTCGGTCGAGATCCCGGTTCACGAGCGCCGCCGCCTTCTTGACCAGCGCGAGCGCGTGGACGAGCTCGCGGGGCATCCGCTCGCCCGAGATGCGGAAGTTCCGGCGCGAACGCTCGGTCTGCGCCCCGTAGAGCCGCTCCGCCGGAACGGCCACCTCGCCGAGCGTGTCCAGCTCGATCCTCGTCTGCTTCGATTCGGCCACGAGACCTCCTGGTCCGGCGGACGCCGGGGCGTTCCCGGCGTCCGCGCCGAATCGTACTTCCCCGGTCAGTCTTCGTCGGTGGCGGCGTCCCCCTCGACCATGAAGCGCTCGAACCAGTTGCGGAGGAGCAGCTGGACGCGCAGGAAGTTCGTCGGCGGCAGGCTGCGGCTGTGCCAGCCATCGGTGAGCCGGACCATCGCGGTCGGGATCTTCCGCATCTTGAGCGCCCGGTAGTACTGCTCGGTCTGCTCCATCGGGGTGCGGAGGTCGCGTTCCCCCGTCATCAGCATCGTGGGCGTGGTGACATTCCCCACATACATGAGCGTCGAGCGGCGCAGGTGCTCCGCCGGGTCGTCCCACGGCAGCTTCTCGAAGTTCCGGTACCAGCTCGACCCGTCCGTCGTGCCCACGAAGCTCAGCCAGTTCGTCACCGGCGCCTTCGCCACCGCCGCGGTGAACCGGTCGGTGTTCCCGGCGCTCCACGAGGTCAGGACGCCCCCGCCGCTGCCGCCATAGACGAACAGGTAGCGGTCGTCTATGTAGCCGCGCGAGATCACCTCGTCCACGCCCG
>CAYGAO010000113.1:0-8793 GCA_964347715.1 uncultured Acidobacteriota bacterium | reverse complement strand
ACGGATCGCGCCAGCGATTCGGGCCGCCACCCGGTGGGGAAAGCGCCCCGCATCCTCCCGAACGATGGGGTTCCCCATCTCTTCGAGGACGGATTCCCATGCGGGGTGCTTTATCCACCGGCTGCTGAGGAAGAGACGCGTCTTGCGGCCCCGACCGGGGCCCGCGCTGATCGGGGCCGCTCTGCTCGCGCTCGCCGTCGGGTGCGAGCGTTCGTCGCCGGCGGGCGAAGGGAAGCGCCCGGCGGCGGCGCCTGGCGGAGCCGAGATGCCGGCCGTCGCCGCGTCGCTCGACACTCCGGGACTCACCGGGACCCACGCCTCGCCGCTCGCGGCCGCCAGCGCGGTGCTGGCGCTCATCGAGGCCGGCGACGCCCCGGGGCTGCTCGCGCTCGCGTTGAGCGAGGCCGAATTCCGCGAGATCGTCTATCCGGCGCTGCCGGCGAGCCGGCCCGAGCGGAATACCTCGGCGACCTTCGTCTGGGACGGGCTCTACCGGAAGAGCCGGAACTCGCTCGCGTTCACCCTCGACCGCCACGCGGGCGAGGCGTTCGAGGTGTCCTCGGTGGACTTCCTCGGCGAGACGACCGACTACGGGGGCTTCCTGGTCCACCGCGAGACGGCGCTGACCGTCCGCCGCGGTGGCGGCGAGCCCGAGGTCGTCCGGCTGTTCGGCTCGATGATCGAGCAGGACGGCCGCTTCAAGATCTTCAGTTTCGTCACCGACTGAGGTCAGTCGCGGTCGCCGCGAACGGTCAGCTCGATCCCGAGCGTGGCGAGCTCCTCGGCCTCGCGCGCGGTCCCGGCCCGCGTCAGCGGGTGGCGGTCGAGCCAGCCCGGCGGAAAGGCGAGTTCGAGGCCGCGCCCGGTCCCGCGGGCGCGGATCAGCGGCAGCGGCTCCCGGCTGCGCCGGCGACAGAGCAGCACCGCGATCCGCAGGATCGCCGCGAGCCGGCCGGTGGTCAGCGGATCGGCAGCGGTCAGGTCCTCGAACCGTCCGGGGCGGAGCCGCTGACGCTGCGCCGCGATGAGGGTCGCGAGGAGCTCCTGGTCGTCGCGCGAGAACCCCGGCATGTCCGAGTTGGACACGATGTAGGCGCCGTGGCGGTGGTGGCCGCTGAAGGAGACGGAGAGGCCGATCTCGTGGAGGTCCGCGGCCCAGCGAAGGAACTGCGCCTCGGAGGGGTCGCCGAGGTCCCACGCCGCCTCGAGCTGTTCGAACCCGACCATCGCGGTCGCCTTCACCCGGGCGGCCTGTTCGGGGTCCACGCGGTACTGGGTCATCAGGTTGCGGATCGTGGACTCGCGCACATCACGCGCCTGCCGCCGCCCGATGAGATCGAAGAGCACCCCCTCGCGGAGCGCTCCCTCCGCCGCTTCGACGCGCCGGATCCCGAGGCTCTTCATCGCCGCCCGCAGGATCGCCACCCCCCCGGGGAAATCCCGGGCGCGATCCGCCGCCATCCCGGGAAGGGCCGACGGCCCCTCGGCGAGCGCCTCGACATGGCCGGCGCGGACCAGCCGGTCGCGCAGGTCGCGGAGGCCGGGGCGGGTGATGCCGCCGTTTCCCCGCAGGAGTTCGGCGACCGCGAGCACCGTGCCGGAAGAGCCATGGGTGTCCACCCAGCCGAGGTTCAGGAACCCCTCCTCGACGGTCTCGAGTTCGCGGCGCGCCTCGGTCTCGGCGGCGGCGAACGCGCGGCGGGTGAGCCGCCCGCCGGGGAAGAAGCGGCGGCTGAACGAGACGCAGCCCATGTAGAGGCTGGCGGCCCGCAGTGGCTCGTCGCCCCGGCCGATCACGAGCTCGGTGCTCCCCCCGCCGATGTCGACCACCAGCCGCCGGCCGGCGGCCCCGGGGAGGAGGCCCGAGACTCCGAGGTAGATGAGGCGCGCCTCCTCGGCGCCGGAGATGATCTCGACGCGGCGGCCGAGCGCCGCCGCCGCCTCGCGGAGGACCGCGCGGCGCCGCTTCACCTGGCGGAAGGCGTTCGTCCCGACGGCGCGGGTCTGGTCCTCCGGAATGTCCCGGATGCGCTCCCCGATCCGGGCGAGCGCGTCCGCCGCCCGCCGCCAGACGAGCGGCTCGATGCGCTTCTCCCGAAGCCCGGCGGCGAGGCGGACCGGCTCGCGCACGCGGTCCACGACCTCGATGTTCTCGCCGTGCACCCGGGCCACGGTGAGGTGGAAGCTGCGGGAGCCGAGGTCCGCCGCCGCGAAGAGGCGATCGGCAGCTGGATCTCCGGTCGGCAAGAGGGTCCTTCGGAACGGTGAGGCGGGAGGGTACGCGGGAAGGAGCCGCCGGCCGCCCTCCGGTTACGATCCGGCCCCGCGTGGCAACCTGGGTCGTCGGCGATGTCCAGGGCTGTTTCGCATCGCTCCGCCGGCTCCTCGCCCGCATCGGCTACCGCCGGGGGCGCGACCGGATCTGGTTCGTCGGCGACCTCGTGAACCGGGGACCCGACTCCCTCGCGACGCTGCGTTTCGTCCGCGACCAGGGGGACGCGGCGGTCGTGGTCCTCGGCAACCACGACCTGCATCTGCTGGCGCAGCGGGACGGGATCGCCGCCCCCCGGTCCGGGGACACCCTGGACGCCGTCCTCCGGGCGCCGGATGCGGACGAACTCTGCGACTGGCTCGCGCGGCGCCCCTTCGTCCACACCGAGGGGCGCTTCTCGCTGGTCCACGCCGGGTTTCCCCCCGGGTGGAGCCCGGCGCAGATCGCGGAGCGGGCGGGCGCGGCGGCCGCGGCCCTCGCCCGGGATCGCCGGGGCTTCCTGTCGGTCCTCTACGGGCTGCTGGCCGGAAGGACCGCGCCTTCGTCGGGGGTCGTGGGAGCGGCTCGAGCGGCGATCGCGTTCACCCGGATCCGCATCGTGGGCCCGGACGGGATCCCGGCCTTCGCCTTCGACGGTCCCCCGGAGGCGATCCCTCCGGCCCACCGCCCGTGGTTCGAGGCGGCCTCCCTGCCCGGAACGAGGACGGTCCTCTTCGGCCACTGGGCCGCGCTCGGCCTGATGGTCACGAAGGAGGCGGTCGCTCTCGATTCCGGGTGCGTCTGGGAGGGGGCGCTGACCGCGATGCGCCTCGAGGACGGCGCGCTGGCCGTCGAGCCGACGGTGGCGGGCGATGGCCGGCGTCCGGGGCCGGTGGGCCAGCGCACTTCCGGCCGGGCCGCAGCCGCAGCGTCCGCTCGGGAAGCCGGAGGTCGGTAGCCCGGCGAAAACGCCCCATCCGGTCCTCGACAGGCCCAGATCGAGGCGCTTCCGGCCGAGGTAGATGCTCGCCGGGGTGATGATGATCCCGGTGCGAAACCGCTCGCGGCGGTTCGCTTCCGGTCGCTCGATCCAGCCCTCGATGCGGAGGCGCTCCCACGGAGGGTCCGCCCCCTCGCGCCGGTCGAAGAAGTGAATTGGCTGACGATCCGACCCGGCGCCGCCACGCGAACCTCGCCGTCCAGGGTGCGGATGACCACCTCCCGGAGGCACGGGGCGACCTCGAAGCGCACCGGCACACGGTGGGTCGAATCGCTTCCGCGATTCGCCCCACGGTCTTTCGCGGGGAGGGGGAACTCCCCCGCACTCCTCCCCGGCGGCGCTGCGCGCCGCGTCTTTTCCCCACAGCCTGGTGGACGCTCCGGGGGAGGACCTCCCGGTCGTCGGGCAGGCCGCTCGGGGCGGCTCGGGCAATCTGGCGGATCGCTGCGGAGAACGAGGCGATTCGCGATCGCTCGTCTCGACGATCGTGTCCACACCGGGACACATCACATTTTCGAGTCGGTATCGTGGACGAGAGCGCGGGACGGCGTTCCGGACGCTCAGCGCTTCTTCTTGACGGTCGTGGTGAACGCCTGGTCCCCGAACCCGAGGCGGAGGGGCTCGCGGGTGTCGAGCCGGTAGCGGTCGCCCGGCTGCAGGAAGTAGAACCCGCCTCCGTTCGGGAGGATGCGGGTGTTGTCGTAGATCGCCACATAGCCCTGCCCGATCACCTCGAAGGCGTTTCCCCGGACGACGATCGCGGTGTCCTCGTCGATGCCGATCCCGAGCAGCTCGGGCCGCGCCTCGACGATCTCGAGCAGGTCGAAGTGCCGGTTGCGGACGAGCAGGTGCTGATCGATGGCGACTCCGCGGACGAAGGCGAATCCCTCCTCGTGGTCTCCCATCAGGATCGTGTTCCCGCTGGTGTCGCCGCGCGCGAGGTACTCGCCCTGGATCGTCGCCCCGGCCGACGAGCCGCCGATGACGCCTCCCCGGGCGAGGAGCGCGTGCAGCTCGCGTTCGGTGCGGGTATCGGCGTAGGCGTCCACGAGGCGCCACTGCCGGCCGCCGGGGAACCAGACGCCGCGGGCCCGCGCGATGGGCGCCGCGAAGTCCTCGCGGTCGGCCGTTTCGGGGTTCCGGGTGTGGAGGACGGTCAGGTCGGTCGCGCCGAGATCGCGGAAGCGCCGCGCCCCGGAGTACCAGTCGTCGTAGTCGTCCTCGCCGCCCGCGGTGGGGATGATGACGATCGGGGCTTCGGGGCCGCCGGCGAGCTCGAGGAATCGCTCGAGGATCGCCTCGTCCCGGAGCGCCCCGCCGACGATCACCAGCGAGCCCTGCTCCGGTCCCTCCTGGGCGGCGAGCGCGGCCGGGAGCAGCAGCGCGAGTGCGAAGCGGACGAGGGTGCGGTGGAAGGAGAGTCGGGAACGCATGGGGATCCTCCTGGGGAAGCGGCCGGGACGCGCGGGATTATGGAGAATCCCGGGCCGGTGCCCCGCCCTTCCCGGACTTCCGCAGCTGCGCGACCGGTGGTCGTCGGCACTGCCGGCCACATCGACCACGGGAAGAGCTCGCTCGTGCTCGCGCTCACCGGGACGGATCCCGACCGGCTGAAGGAGGAGCAGGAGCGGGGAATCACGATCGATCTCGGGTTCGCGCGGGCCGAGCACGAGGGGGTGCGGTTCTCCTTCGTGGATGTTCCGGGGCACGAGCGCTTCGTCCGGAACATGCTCGCCGGAGCCGCCGGGTTCGATGTGGTCCTGCTCGCGGTCGCCGCGGACGAGTCGGTGATGCCCCAGACCCGCGAGCACCTCGAGATCTGTCGCCTGCTCGGCGTCGAGAGCGCCGTCGTCGCCCTCACCCGCGCCGATCTGGTCGGGGATCCCGAGCTCGTCGAGCTCGCGGCTCTCGAGGTGCGCGAGCTGCTCGAGGGGAGCGCCTTCGAGAGCGCCCCGGTGCTGCCGGTGTCCTCCCGGACCGGGGCCGGGCTCGACCGGCTTCGCGCCGCTCTCGTCGCCGCTGCCGCCCGCGCCCGCCCCCGGCGAGCGGACGGTCCGTTCCGGCTTCCGGTGGATCGCGCCTTCACCGTGCGCGGCTTCGGCGCGGTGGTGACCGGGACCGTGGCGTCCGGGGCGGCTTCCGTCGGGAGCGCGGTCGAGATCCTCCCGCGCGGCGAGGGGGCGCGGCTCCGCGGGATCGAGGTGCACGGCGAGGCCGTCTCGCTCGTGGAGGCGGGGCAGCGCGCGGCCCTGAACCTCTCCCGCGCCCGCCTCCCGGTCGCCCGCGGAGATGTCGTCGGGGCGCCGGGGGAGCTCCGGGCGGCGCGGATGCTCGACGCCCGGCTCGAAGTCCTCTCCTGGGCGGGAGCGCCGGTCCGGGACGAGGAGCGGGTGCACCTCCATCTCGGCGCCGCCGCCGTGCTCGGGCGGGTGCGGCTGCTCGGCGGCGCCGCCGACTTCGAACCCGGCTCCTCCGACCTGGTCCAGATCCGTCTCGAGCGCCCGCTGACCGCAGTCCGCGGGGACCGGTTCATCGTCCGTCGCTACTCGCCGGTGATCACGATCGGCGGCGGCGTGGTGCTCGACGCGGCGCCGCCGCGCCGCTCGCCGCGGAGCGCCGCCGAGAAGGCGCGAGTGGGCCGGCTCGACGGGGCGAGCGACGAGACGGCGGCGGCGGCGTTCGTGGCCGAGGCCGGCATCCGGGGGCATGCCGAAGCCGGGCTGGCGGTCCGGCTGGGCCAGCGGGCGCCGGAGACGGCCGCGCTCGTGCGGCGTCTGGTCGAGGCCGGCGAGATCGAGGTCTTCGGCGAGAGCGCCGGATCCGCCCGGGAAACGCGGATCCTGCTCTCGCGCGCGAGCGTCCGGGCCCTCGCGGAACGGATGCGGTCGCTGCTCCGGAAGTGGGAGGCGGAGCATCGCCTTCGCGTCGGGATGTCCACGGAACAGCTGCGCGAGCAGGCGGGGGTACCGGGCGTCGTCGCCGACGGGGTGCTCGCGCGTCTCGCCGGGTCCGGTTTGGTCGAGCGCACCGGCGATTCGGTGAGCACTGCCGGGCGGCAGGTCCGCCTGACCCCGCGTGAAGCCGAGGTTCGGGACGGCTTCGCCCGGATGGTGCGCGAGCAGGGGTTCACGCCGCCGACCCTCGCCGAAGCCGCCGAGGCGCTCGCGGCCTCGCCCGGACTCGTGGATGCGATGCGCCGGCTGCTCGCCGGTGAGGGGCGCGCCGTGCCCGTTGGCCCCGACCTCTACTTCGATGCCGAGCGGCTCGAGGAGCTGCGCCGGGCGGTCCGGGAGCGGGCCGTGACCCATGCGGAACTCGATGTGGCCTGGTTCAAGGAGAAGTTCCGGTTGAGCCGCAAGTACGCGATCCCGTTGCTCGAATGGCTCGACCGCGAGCGGATCACGGTCCGCGTCGGCGGGGCGCGGCGGATCCGCCGGGCGGCGACGGAGAACCAGGCCGGAAGCCCGGCGCCGTGACGGCGCCGTTGCGCGGTGGGGTTCCCGGCCGGGCCGCTGGTTCGGGGGCTCCCGGCCTGGGAGCCGGATGTGCCGCCGGGTAGGGCTCCCGGTTCGTGCCTTCCGGCTCACGCTTCCCGGTCGGGCCTCGCGGACGGGCTACCGTTGGGGCTCGCGGTGTGGGTTCGCGGTTCGCGCTTCCCGGGTTGGGGGCTCCCGGTCTGGAGCTCCCGGATCGGGGCTCCCGGCTGGCGCTCTCGGTTTGGGCCTTGCGGTCGTGCCTCGGGGCCGGGCCGCCCGGCCGGGCCGCGGGGTGGGGTTCGCGGATCGGGGCTCCCGGTCTGGGTCTCATGGTCGGGTCTCGCGGTTGCGCCTCCCGGCGGGATCGCTCTGTCCGCCCGTGCGCTTCGGTCATACGAGGGGATTCCTCCGCTTCGGGCCTCGGCTGCCCCGTAAGGGTCCGCCCTCGCGGTTCCCGCCACTTCCTCCGCCGACTCCCGGCCGTTCTAGACTGGCGGGTTCATGCCGGGCGCTACCCTCGAGGCGGCGGGTCCGGCACTGCCCGGAGACCTGGCGCACCGGCTTCCGCGCCCGAGCGCGCGGCTCACCCTCCGCGGATTCCGTGAATCCGACTTCGCGGATGTCCACGCCTACGCCGGCGACGAAGAGGTCACCCGCTTTCTCCGCTGGGGCCCGAGCGACCCGGTCGAGACGCTCCGGTTCCTGCGCCGGGCGATCCAGAGCGTCCGGGACCCGGGCGCCGCGCGTCTCGATCTCGCGGTGGTCGAACGCGGCAGCGGACGGGTCTGCGGGGGGCTCGGGCTCTCGCGCCGGGAACCCCGACGGATCGAGATCGGCTACTGCTTCGCCCGGCGCGTCTGGGGACTCGGGTACGCGACGGAGGCGGTGCGGAGCGCGGTCGGGCTCGTCGAGACCCGGCCGGGTTTCGTCGAGGGGTCCGATCCCGTCGAGGTCTTCGCGCTCGTGAGCCCGGCGAACTCCGCTTCGGAGCGCGTGCTCGCGCGCTCGGGATTCGAGCGGGCGCGCGATCCGGCGCCCTGGGCGGCGTGGATGGACGGTGGGTGCGCGACCGCGCGGGTCTGGCGCCGGCGGGTCCGCGGATGAGCCGGAACCGGCCCGGCCAGCTCGCGGCGGGCGCCAGCCGGAGCCCGGGGCGCCGCCGCCGCCTCCCGATCTCCTGCCCCCGGAGGATTCCCCGGCGTCGTCGCCGGAGCGCCGGCGACCGGGCGCCGCCGGGTCTGGTCGGCGACGGGCTGGTCGCCGACGGACCCGGAGATCGTCTCGTCGAGCACGGGGCGCGTTCCCTGACGACGCCGGAACTGCTCTGTCTGCTGCTCGGGCCGATCAGCGGGGAGGCCGCCCGGAGAGCGCTCAGCGACGCCGGCGGTCTGACGCAGCTCGGCCAGATGCCCCTCGGACAGCTCGCCGCCCGGAGGGGCTTGTCCCGGGCCCAGCTGCTGCGCCTCGCCGCGGCGCTCGAGCTCGGCCGGCGCGCCGTGTTCCCGACGGGCGCGCCGGCTCCGTGTTTCCGCAGCCCCGGGGAGGCGGCCCGCTATGTGATCGCCCGCTTCGGCAACGGCGGGGTCGAGGAGTTCGGCGCCCTGATGCTCGACAGCCGCGGCTGTCTGCGCCGGGCCGAGATCATCTCCCGCGGATCGCTCACCGGGACTCCGGTCCACCCCCGCGAGCTCTTTCGGGTGGCGGCGGCCGACCCGGCCGCCTCGGTGATCATCTTCCACAACCACCCGTCCGGCGACCCGAACCCGTCGGAGCCCGACCGGGCGCTGACCCACCGGCTCAAGCAGGCCGGCGAGATCATGGGGATCCCGGTGCTCGACCACCTGGTGATCGGGTCTGGCCGCTGGCACAGCTTCGCGCAGGCGGGCGAGCTCTGACAGGCTGTGGAGAAAGCCCCTCGCGCGCCGCCGGGCAGGAGTGCGGGGAGGGTTCACCCTCCCCGCGAAAGCGGGCGGAACGGATCGCCCGAGCGATTCGGGCCGCCATCCGGTACGGGAAGCGCCCCGCATCCGCCCGGACGACGGGTTTCCCGATCTCTTCGAGGAGGG
>CAYGAO010000112.1:0-8803 GCA_964347715.1 uncultured Acidobacteriota bacterium | reverse complement strand
GGATGCTTCGGATTGGGGGCTCCGATTCAGGGCGCCTTCGATTCCGGCTCCCCGACCCCCGCGTTCCGGAGCGCCCGGCGGGCGGTGCGGGTGATCAGCACCGTCACCAGCACGAAGGCGAGGAGTCCGACGACCCGGAGCGCCGTCTCGACCGACTCGGCCTGCCCCGAGACGGTGCGGGCGACGCTGCTCCCGAGGTAGATGTAGAAGAGCGTTCCCGGAAGGATGCCGATCGCGGAAGCGAGGACATAGGCGCCGTAGCGCACTCCGGTGAGCCCGTAGGCGTAGTTCAGGAACGCGAAGGGGAAGACCGGAGTGAGCCGGGTGAGCAGGACGATCTTCCAGCCTTCGGCGGCGACGGCGCGGTCCACCGCGGCGAAGGACGGCTTCCCGGCGAGCCACCCGGCCACCCGGTCGCGGGCGAGCCAGCGGGCGGCGAGGAAGGCGAGCGCGAGCCCCGCGGTCGCCCCGAGCCAGACCGAAAGCGTTCCCGGCCCGACCCCGAACGCCCCCCCGGCGATCAGGGTCAGCGCCGAGCCGGGGACCGCGCACACCGTGGCGATCGCGTAGAGCGCGGCGAACACCAGGAGCCCCGCCGCCCCCATCCCCTGCGCCCACCCGGCGCCGAGCTCGATCCACTCGGCGACCGGAAACACCGCGAAGGCGGCGACGATCAGGACCAGGACCCCGCCGATCAGGAACGCTCGCTTCATCGCCGCCTCCGGTAGAGCCATTCGAACAGCGACCGCGCCCTCGGGGTCAGCCGCGTTCGCTGGTAGGCGTCGGCGACGCGCTGCGCCGCCTGCGCCCAGGTGGGGTAGCCGTGGATCGTCGCGGAGAGCGACCGGAGCCCCACACCGTGGCGCGCGGCGACCAGGAGCTCGTGGAGGATCTCGCCGGCCCGGGGCGCGACCACGGTCGCGCCGAGGATCTCGTCCTTCCCCTTCTTCGTGAGCACCTTCACGAAGCCGCGGGTCGCCGATTCGGTGATCGCCCGGTCGAGCTCGTCGTTCGCGTGCCGGTGGACATCCACCGGGATCCCCCGTTCCCCGGCGTCCTCCTCCCGGAGCCCGAAGTGGGCGATCTCCGGGTCCACATAGGTGACCCACGGGACATGCCGGTAGTCGGCTCTCGCGCGGGGCAGCAGCCGCGGCAGCAGGATGTTCCGCACCACGAGGCGCGCCTGGTAGTCGGCGGTGTGGGTGAACCGGTAGGGCCCGGCCACATCGCCGCAGGCCCAGATGTGCGGGATGTTCGTCCGCATCGAGGCGTCCACCGGGATGCCGCGCCGGGCGTCGTGGTCCACGCCGGCGGCCTCGAGGCCCAGATCCGCCACATTCGGGGAACGTCCGGTGGCGACGAGGAGGCGCGAAGCGGACAGCGAGCGCGCCCCTTCCGGCGTTTCCACCTCGGCCCGGACGCCGCCGCCTGCTCCCCGGAACGACCGGACGCGGGCGTTCGCAACGAACTCGATCCCCTCGTCGGCGAAGGCCTCGTGGAGCACCCGCGAGGCGTCCCGGTCGTCGCGCGGGAGCAGCCGTCCCACATCCGAGACGATCGTCACCCGGACTCCGAGGCGCCGCATCACCTGGCCGAGCTCGCAGCCGATCGGGCCGCCGCCGAGCACGAGGAGCGATTCGGGGGCGGTCTCCTGGGCGTCGAAGAAGGTCTCGTTCGTCAGGAACGGGACTTCCCGAAGTCCCGGAATGTCCGGGAGCCAGGGCCGGGTTCCGGTGGCGACCACGAAGTGCGCCCCGGCGAGGCGCGTCCCGTCGTCGAGCTCGACTTCCCGGGGGCTCGTGAACCGGGCGCGCGCCTCGAAGACATCCACGCCGAGGCCGGTGAACCGTTCCACCGAGTCGTTCGGCGCGATCTGCGCCCGCCGCTCGCGCATGTGGGCGAAGACCCGCTCGAAGCGGTAGCGTGGCTCGTTCGCGTCGAGTCCGTGGGCCTCGGCGCGGCGGATCGCCTGGATCAGCTTCGAGGTCGAAACGAGCGCCTTCGAGGGGACGCAGCCGTAGTTGAGACAATCGCCCCCCATCTTCGCCGCCTCGACCAGCGCCACCCGCCCCCCGAGTCCGGCGGTGCCGGCGGCGGTCACGAGGCCGGCGGTCCCGGCCCCGATCACCACGCAGTTGTAACGGCCTTCACCGCGACGGTTCGTCATCGCCCGGAAACTCTATGGCCTCGGAGCCCGTCGGGCCGTTTCGTCGGGGCGAAGGGAGCGCCTCCGATCCGTCCCGCCTGGTCCTCGGGATCGACGAGAGCGGGCGGGGCGCGGCGATCGGGCCGCTCGTGGTGGCCGGCGTCGCGCTCGACTCGCGGAAGGCGGGCGCGCTGACCCGGCTCGGCGTGCGCGACTCGAAGTCGTTCGGGGCCGGCGAACTCGCCCGCGCGCACCGGCGCGCGCTCGCCGCCCACATCGAACGGCTCGCCGCGCTGGTGGTCCTGCGGGTGGTCTCCGCCCCCGAAGTGGACCGCCACGCCGAGGCCGGCGAACTGAATCTGCTCGAACGGCGGCTCGCCGACGAGATCCTGAGGGAAGTGGGGCCGGTGCGCCGCGTGGTGGCGGACGGACGCCGCCTCTTCGGAGCGCTCCGCGAGCGCTACCCCCACCTCGAAGCGGTGGACGACGCGGAGTCGGAGCACGTGGCGGTGGCGGCGGCGAGCGTCATCGCCAAGGACCGGCGCGACGACCTCTTCCGCGCCATCGCCGGGCGCTACCCGGACTACGGGGTCCTCGCCGGGGGCGGGTATGTGAACCGGGCGACCGAGCGCTTCCTGCGCTGGCATCACCGCCGCGTCGGGACGCTCCCGCCCGAGGCGCGCCGGAGCTGGAAGTGGTCCGTCATCCGGGAACTCGGGGCGCCTCCCGGTCTTCTTCCCCGACCCGCCGGGCCACCGCGCGGAAGTGGCGGCGCGCCGCCGGTTCGAGCGAGCGGTCGTAGAGGAGCGCCGCCGGGTGGTAGAGCGCGACGAAGTCGCGGCCCGGCCACGCGGGCAGCCGGAAGAAGCGCCCCACCTGTCCCGCGAGCGGTCGCTTCCCCCGCTCCGGGTCGAAGCGCCGGAGCGCCGTCGCCCCCAGGAGCGCGACCACCCGCGCCGGCGAGAACGCGAGCTGGCGCTCGAGGAACGGGCGGCACGCGGCGACCTCGCCGGACTTCGGCGGACGGTTCCCCGGAGGACGGCACTTGACCACGTTCACGATCAGCAGGTCGCTCGCCGGGGCGAGCCCGGCGCCCCGGCAGAGCGCGTCGAGCACCCGCCCGGCCCGCCCGCAGAACGCGACCCCGGAGGCGTCCTCGGCGGCCCCCGGGGCCTCGCCCACCGCGAGGATCGCGGCCTCGGGGTTCCCCCGGTCCACGACGATGCGCGTCCGGGTCGCGGCGAGATCGCACCGTCGGCAGCCGCTCGCCGCGAGCCGCTCCCGGAACGCGGCGTAGGAGTCCGCCGCGAGCACGCCCCCCGCGACCATCACGAGCCCCCGGATTCGGCGAAGAAGCGGCGCGAGGGCCGGTCGCGGGCCATCCGGTTCATGAGATCGGCAACTGATAGCCTGTCCGCGAGATCGGAGCAACCATCGGATCGGGCGGCGACGGACATCCGGGATCGGCATCGTCGCGAATCGGAAGGAGAGTCCATGGGGATATCCGCGCTGGCGACCCTCGCCGAGAACCGGGAGCGGTCTTCACGCGGACCGTTGCGGGTGCTGGGGATCGACCTGGGCACCACGAACTCGGCGATCGCCGAGATCGTCGTTCCGACCGCTGGCGATCCGGCGCCCGAAGCGCGCTGTCTCGATGTCGAGCAGAAGACCCTGCTGGGCCCGCAGTTCCATACGCTGGTGCCGTCGGCCGTGGCCCTCCACCAGGGCCAGCTCTATGTGGGTGCGGGCGCCAAGGACCTGCGGGCGCGTGTCGGCGACCGGAAGTTCGGGCTGGCGCAGAACCGGAACATCTTCTGGGACTGCAAGAACGACATCGGAGTCCGTCGCACCTACCACCGGGCTCCGAACGGTTTTCGTTCCGCCCGGGAGATCGCGGGGCATCTGTTGCGGTTCCTCGCCAATTCCGCCGCCGATGCCCACCGCCCGTCGGTGGCGGCGATCTCCGTGACGGTGCCGGCCTCGTTCCAGGCCGCCCAACGGAAGGACACGCTGGAGGCGGCGAGGCTGGCCGGGATCGGGTTGCCGGCTGGCGCTCTGGTGGACGAACCGATCGCCGCCTTCGTGGACTACTGGTCCACCCACGGCAAGGACATCTTCGCCGGGATGTCGGAGGCCCGCCACCTCCTGGTGTTCGATTTCGGAGGCGGAACCCTGGATGTGGCCCTCTTCGAGCTGCGCCCGCCGGAGTCCGGCGGGGCGGCCGGGGTCGAGGCGGCCCCGCTGTCGGTCTCCCGCTATCACCGCCTCGGCGGCGGCGACATCGACCGGGCGATCGTCGTGGAGGTCCTGATCCCGCAGATCGCCGAGCAGAACGGTCTGCAGGCCGGCGATCTCGACTACCGCACCAGGTCCGAGCGCCTGATCCCGGCGCTGCTCGGCTGCGCCGAGGCCCTGAAGATCGGATTGTGCCGGGAGATCGCCCGCCTCAAGCGATTCGGCCGTTACGAGGAGGAGCGCCGGCGGCTGGTACAGAAGAATCCGGGCGTCTATTCCTGCTCCCTGCGCGGCAGAACGGCTCTCCGCCTCCGATCGCCGACGCTGAGCGCGGACCAGTTCGACCGGGTGCTGAAGCCGTTTCTGGAGCGCGACCCGCTCCTGCTCGACCACCGGGAGACCGACTACTTCACGACCTGCTCGGTGTTCGCTCCGCTGACGGATGCCCTGAACCGCGCCCACCTCGATCCCGAAGATGTGGACTACTGCCTGCTGGTCGGCGGGAGTTCTCTCGTTCCGCAGGTCTCCGAGGCGGTCGATGCCTTCTTCACGGAGGCCGAGATCCTGCGTTTCGACGATCCGGAACGCGCGCAGGCGACGGTGGCCCGCGGTGCGGCGTGGCAGGCGTTGTCGCTCGCCGTCCAGGGAGAAGGACTCGTTCGTCCCATCACCGCCGACAGCATCAGCATCCAGACGCAGACCGGGCCGGTGGAGCTGATCGGTAACGGCATCCAGCTCCCGTTTCCGTCCGACGGAGGCTGGGCGGCGAACGACCGGCTGTCGGTTCCGAAGTCGAGCCTGGTGGGAGAAGTCGAACTGCGCGTCGAGTTGCGGGGCGCGAACGACCGGGTTCTCGGCCGGGAGATCTGGGCGATTCCGCCGCCGGTCACCAAGGGCGATCCCCTCCGGTTGTGCTGTCGCATGGACGCCAACCAGGTGCTTCATCTTCGTCTTGCTCTGGGCGGTGAGAACGCCACCGGAGAGGAATTCCGGCA
The DNA here is from genome assembly GCA_964347715.1 of uncultured Acidobacteriota bacterium. Lineage (GTDB taxonomy): Bacteria > Acidobacteriota > Vicinamibacteria > Marinacidobacterales > Marinacidobacteraceae > CAYGAO01. The sequence goes on along the minus strand of CAYGAO010000112.1, from coordinate 3,427 downwards.
CGCTTTCGAGAATCCACTGACCAGCGTGGTGAATCCGAACGCGAAGCGCGATCGGATCGCCGAGCTCGAGGAGCACATGCGGACGGCCGCGTTGTCGATGGCGGGGCAACGGCGGGTCGTGGTCGAAATCGCCGAACTGGACGCCGAACTGGGGCGCCATGAGCGGGCCCTCGGTCTGCTGGCCGAATTGAACCGGGCGTCGCCAGATGCCTCGATGCTCCACCGCATGGGCATCCTCGCGGGCAACATGGGCAACCATGAGCTGCAGGAGAAGTTGTACCGCGAGGCGTCGCGGATTTCGCCGGACCGGACCGACTCGCTGTTCAATCTCGCGCTGTCGCAGAAGCAGCAGGGCAGATCGACCGAAGCGATGCGGACCATCGACGAAGCCCTCGCGCGCCGGCCGATTCCTCATGGACTCGTTCTCAAGGCCATGTTGGCCGAGCAGCTGAAACGGCCCGCGAAAGAGCGCAAGGCCCTGCTGGCGCGGGCGTTCGAAGTCTTCGATCCCCTCTCCACCCTCGGCGACTTCGAACTGGTCTGGTACAAGTCCGGTGCGCTGCTCGCTGGCGACCGGGCGAAGGAACGGGCGGCCAGGAAGAGGATCGAAGAAAGTGGGAAACCGGCGCCACCCGACGACCGGAGCGAGCTTCCCATCGACGCGAGCAGGAGTCCCGGAAGGAGGCTCTGGTGAGCTGGCTCGTTCCTCGCAACGAACTGACCCCCGAACAGATTCGAGCCGTCGAATCGAGTCCGGAACAGCACTGTCTGTTCCTGGGGTCGCCCGGTTCGGGCAAGACCATCGTGTTGCTGCATCGGGCGCGACACCTCATCGACCACTACGGCATTCCGCCGAATCGTTGCCGCCTGCTGATCTACACGAAGGCGCTCAAGGCCTGGATCCGCGCGGGGCTCCGGGACCTCCGCCCCGTCCGTCGCGCCGAGACGCGCTCTGGCGAATCGACCCTGGGGGCCTGGATCCGCGCGGGGCTCCGGGTCTTCCGATCCCTCCGTCGCGCCGGGACGGGTTCTCGCGGATCGCTCCTCGGGGACCACCTTCGCGCGGGGCTTCGGGACCTCGACCTGCCGAACGACTGTGTGATGACCTTCGATGCCTGGTGCGGCGAGCATTACCGGAAACGAGTCAGCGAGACCTTGCCGCAAAACGGTCGGAGCCGGGACTGGAACGCCATCCGACAGGCGGTGTGGGAGGACAGTCGCCGGCTGGCAGGCCCCCGGCGCCTCCTCGACTTCGTGATGGTGGACGAGGGGCAGGACCTGGACCGCCGGGACTTCGAGACGCTGGCGAGGGTTGCGAAACACGTCACGGTCTTCATGGATCCGAAGCAGAAGATCTACGAGGGGGGTGCCGATGTGGCGGGGGTGAAGAGCGCGCTGGGGCCGCGTCTGAGCATGCGAGTGCTGCCCGAGGCTTACCGGTGTTCGTCGCATGTGGTGCAGGTGGCTGCGTCGTTCGTGTCCGGAGAGGCCGAACGCGAGCAGTGGGTCGGGCAGAATCCCCCGAGAGAAGCGGGCGAGCGTCAGCTACCGCTGCTCTGCCTCGCCGGCAGTGCGGACGATGAACGCGCGAACCTGATCGAGGTCGTTCGAACGCGCATCGACAGGAGCGAACGCATCGCCATTCTGGTCCCCGACAATCGGCTCATGCGCCGATACGCCGACTGGCTGCGGGAAGCCGGCCTGGAAGTCGAGGTCAAGGATGGTTGGCGGGAGAAGCCGTTCCGGCGGCAGGTGTCGGGAGCCGGAATCCGGACCGGGACGGTTCGGTACCGGCCGAAGAAGAAAGCCGCGCTGTCGGCCCTCGACTTCAGGACCCAGGCGCCGAAGGTCATGCCGTATCCGAGCGCCAAGGGCCTGACCTTCGACACCGTGCTGATGCCGGGCCTGAATCGGGAAGCCCTGAAGAAGAGGGCTCCCGATCTGCTGGAACGATGGCTGTTCGTCGGCATCACCCGCGCCACTGGCTGGATCTACCTCAGCACCACCGACGGCGAGCGCGCGCTGTTCCTCGACCGGTTCCGGGAACTCGAGCGGCGGAAGCAGCTGACGATCCAGGGCGCCGCGAGACCGGCGGCGACCGAGACCGAGGACGAGGATCCCGAGGAGGACGGAGACCTGTCGGACCTGTTCTGACGGCGCCGGGACCTTGCCGGTCGTCCGGCCATCAGGAACCCCGGTGTTCGCCGAAGACCTCCCGGAGGGTGTCGCTGATCTCCCCGACGGTCGCCGAGGCCGCGACGGCGGCGAGGATCGGCGGCATCAGGTTGCCGGTTCCGGTGGCGGCGCGCCGGACCTCGGCGAGGGCGCGCCGGGCGGCCTTCGGGTCGCGCCGGGCGCGCACCCGGCGCACCCGCTCGACCTGGTTCGCCTCCGCCGCCGGATCGGGTTCGAAGGGGTCCACCGAGCTCTGCTCCCCCTCGGAGCGGAAGCGGTTCACGCCCACCACGACCTCGGCACCGCGCTCGAGGTCCTGCTGGAAGGCGTAGGCCGCCTCCCGGACGCGGGCGGCGACGAAGCCCGACGCGGTCGCGCGGACCGCCCCGCCGAGCCGATCCACCTGCTCGATCCATGAGCGCGCCTCGGCCTCGATCTCGTCCGTGAGCGCCTCGATCGCGTAGGAGCCACCGAGCGGATCCGCGGTCCGGGCCACCCCGGACTCGTGGGCGATCACCTGCTGGGTGCGGAGGGCGAGTTCGGCGGTCTCCGCGGTCGGGAGCCCGAGCGCCTCGTCGAGCGCGTTCGTGTGGAGCGACTGCGCGCCGCCGAGCACCGCGGCCAGCGCCTCGAGCGTGGTCCGGACCACGTTCACCGTCGGTCCGAGGGCGGTCAGGGTCGAACCGGCGGTCTGGGCGTGGAACCGGAGCATCTGCGCCCGCGGGTCCTTCGAGCCGAAGCGCTCGCGGAGCAGACTCGCCCACAGGCGCCGGGCGGCGCGGAACTTCGCGATCTCTTCGAGAAAATCCCGGTGGGCGTTGAAGAAGAACGAGATGCGGGTGGCGACCCGGTCCACCGGGAGTCCCCGGGCGACCGTTCCGGCGACATAGGCGAGCCCGTTCGCGAGCGTGAACCCGACCTCCTGCGCCGCGGTGCACCCGGCCTCGCGCAGGTGGTAGCCGCTCACGCTCGTCGGCTGGAAGCGCGGCAGCTCCCGCCGGCACCACTCGATGACATCGGTGGCGAGCCGCATCGAGGGCTCGGGCGGGTAGATCCAGGTGCCGCGCGCCGAGTATTCCTTGAGGATGTCGTTCTGGACGGTGCCCGAGATCCGCTCGCGCGGGACGCCCTGGCGTTCGGCGGTCGTCAGGTAGAGCGCGAGCAGGATGGCGGCGGTGGCGGCGGTCGGCATCGAGGTCGAGACGCCGCCGAGCCCGATCCCGGAGAAGAGCGTCTCCATGTCCTCGAGCGA
>CAYGAO010000111.1:0-8823 GCA_964347715.1 uncultured Acidobacteriota bacterium | reverse complement strand
CCGCCCGGACGACGGGGTTCCCCATCTCTTCGAGGACGGAGTCCCATGCGGGGCGTCTTGTCCACAGGCTGCTCGTACCTACCGACAGGGACTCTTCGCCGCGCTCGGCGCCTTCCTCCTGCTCTTGTGGATCATCGGGGCCGTCGGGGCGCTCGGGGTCGAAGGCGACCCGGCCGATGCGATGTACGCCGGCGTCTTCGTCGTCGCCGTCATCGGGGCGCTGATCGCGCGCGGGCGGCCCGGCGGCATGGCGCGGGCCATGACCGCAGCCGCCGCCACCGTCGGGCTGATCGCCACCGTCGCGCTGCTGCTCGGGAAGCACGAAGCCTCCCACAGTTCGGTCTTCGAGGTGGTCGGCCTGAACGGGCTCTTCGCCGGGCTCTTCCTGCTGTCCGCGCGGTTCTTCCGCCGGGCCGAGGCGTAGCGGCGGTCCGGAAAGCCCGGAGGCGGCCGGACGATCCGGCTCACGCCCTCCGCGAACCGGACATCCGCGCCAGAATACCGGCCGGCCCTCGCCCCACCGCCCTTGCTCCCGCGGCAGCCCTCCAGGATGTGCGCCGGCGGATTCGCCGCGCTCGGGCTCGTCGTCGCGTCGGCCTTCGGGCAGGCGCCGTCGCCCGAGGTCCGCGCGGTGCGGATCGCCGAGCCGCCGCGCGTGGACGGCATCCTCGACGAACCGTTCTGGCGGGAGATCCCGCCGGTCACCGGGTTCCTCCAGCGCGAGCCGGTGGACGGGGCGGCGGCGAGCGAGAACACCGAGCTCCGGATCGCCTACGACGAGAGCTCGCTCTACTTCGGCCTGACGCTGAAGGACCGCGAGCCGGGTCGCATCCGCCGCGCGATCCTCGAGCGCGGGGGAAGGATCGACAAGGACGACCGGATCATCATCGGCCTCGACACCTTCCTCGACCGCCGGAACGCCTACATCTTCGAGGTGGGCGCGCTCGGCACGCAGGACGACGCCCTCCTCTCCGACGAACAGCTCGACCGGGAGGACTGGAACTGGGACGGCGTGTTCACCACCGAGACCACGGTGAACGCCGAGGGCTGGGTGCTCGAGATGGCGATCCCGTTCACCACGATCCGGTTCGCCGACACCGAAGCGCCGGTGATGGGCATCGCGGTCCAGCGCTCGATCCGCCGCAAGAACGAGACGGTGGTCTGGCCCCACATCGGCCAGGAGTACCGCTCCGGCATCGCCCAGGTGTCCCGCTACGCCACCCTCACCGGCCTGAGCGGGGTGCGGCGCGGGCGCCACCTCGAAGTGAAGCCCTACGCCACGCTCGGCGCCCATCGCCCCGGCGGCGCCGACGAGTTCGCGCGGGAGTCGCGCGGCGGCGGGGACCTGAAGTACCGGCTCACCCCCGGGCTGACCCTCGACCTCACCTGGAACACCGACTTCGCCCAGGTGGAGTCGGACAACGTCCAGATCAACCTGACGCGCTTCGACCTGTTCTTCCCGGAGAAGCGCGAGTTCTTCCTGGAGCGGGCCAGCCTGTTCTCCTTCGGCGCCCCCCGGGACACCGAGGTCTTCTTCAGCCGCCGGGTGGGACTCGACGGCGACATCCGGGGCGGCGGCCGGCTGACCGGCCAGGCGGGGCCGCTCACGGTGGGGGCGCTCGCCCTCCGCAGCGGGGGTGACGGGGCCGGGCCGCCGGCGTGGAATTCGGTGATCCGCCTGCAAGGAAATCTCGGAGAACGCACCACGGTGGGGACGGTGGCCACGAGCCTCGACGCCGAAGGCGGCTCGAACCGGGTCGTGGGCGCCGACCTCCGCTCCCGGTTCTGGAGCAGCTCCGGCCTTCGCCTCTGGGGCGCCCGGTCCTTCGACACCGGGGATGCGGGCGACGAGGACCGGACGGCGGCGAGCGCCGAACTCCGGCTGGAGAACGACCTGTGGGCGTTCGAGCTGGGGCGCATCCGGGTCGGACCCGATTTCGCCCCCGGACTCGGCTTCGTGCGCCGCCCGGACCGCGACGAATGGGCGGGCGAGGCCGAGTTCAAGCCGCGCTTCGAAGGCAGCGGCTGGGCCCGCCGGGGCTCGGTGCTGATCGAGGCGGACCGCATCACCGACACCAGCGGGGAGGTGGAGTCGCGCGCCGGGGAGATCGAGCTGATCTTCGAACTCGAGTCCGGCGAGGGGATCGAGGTCGGCTTCGAGGACGAGTTCGAGCGCCTCCACGAACCGGCGTCCATCAGCGGCCGGGAGCTCCCTCCGGGCGACTACCGGTTCCGCACCTTCGAGGTGGATGTGTGGACGAACGACAGCCGCCCCGTCGCCGCCTTCGTCGGCGCCGCCACCGGCGGGTTCTGGGGCGGCGAGCGCGACCGGTTCCAGACCGGACTCGCCTGGATCACCGGCCCGTACCTGACGCTCGGCGCCACCGTCTCCCGGAACCGGGTCTCGCTGCCGGTCGCGGGCGGAGACTTCACCACCACGATCCTGGGGCTCGACCTCGACGCGGCGGTGAGCCGCAAGCTGTTCGCCGGGGCGCTTTTGCAGTGGGACAACCTGTCGAAGGAGCTGCAGGCGAACATCCGCGTGGACTGGATCCACACGCCGGGGAGCGACCTGTTCCTCGTGCTCGACACCGGCTACCTGACCGAGGATCCGCTCGACCCGCGGGCGGTCCGCTGGACCCGCCGCACCGGGGTGGTGAAGCTCACCTGGCTGAAGGCGTTCTGAGGGCGCGGGGTCCCGTCCACGGGCGAACCGCCACGCCGGGTGCAGGCCGGGGACGCCCGCCGGGGTGAGTTTCCCGCCCGCGGGCGGACGGCGGCGCCACCCGGAAACGATCAGCTGGCGGAACCGAACGCGGATGCCCGGGCTCCCGACGCAGGGAGACGCCGCTGCGGTGCTGCTCCTGGTCGTGATCGCGGCGATCCTCGGCCGGATCGCCCGCCCGAGCGAGCGGCGCATCATTCGGTCGGCCGTTCTCCGTCTTCGAGCAGCAGCGCCGAGGCGCCCGTCCCCGACGCGGTCACTGCGCCCGCCAGTCGTCGGCCGTCGCCAGCGGGCAAACGAGGCGTTCGGACAGCGCCACCCGGGCCGCGTCGTACACGGTCGGGTCGAGCCCGAACGCCAGACCCCTCGCCGGCGCGAACGACCCGACGAGCGGCACACGCTCCATGGCAGCCTGTGGATAGAGCGCCCCGCAGGGGAATCCGTCCTCGAAGAGATGGGGAACCCCGTCGTCCGGGCGGATACGGGGGACTTTTCCACGGGCTGCTGACGGCGAGCACCCGGCGTACTTCCTCCTCCGTGGAATGGCCGCCATGGGCTGCGCGACGGCGGAGCGACTGCAGCACGGCGTCGTCCAGTCCGCGAATCGTGATCTGCGCCATCCGGTGAACGCTATCCGTGATGGCAGCGGTGTCGGAGCGCCCGGCCGCTGGGGGGGGGTGCGCGCGGACCCGGCGATCCACCCGCCGCCGATGCGCAGTTCCAGCGCGTCGCCGCCCCCGTCGGGCCGGACGGGTTACGAAAGGCGGGTGCGGGCGTGGTGGGGCATCGAGACGATCACGATCTTGCCGGTGGGCTCGTCCCAGTAGTAGTAGATGCGCAGGCAGTTCTTCCGCTCGCGGCTCGTGCCCCGCTTGATGTTGCGGCGCTCGTGGCGCGGGACATGGTCCCAGTCCGGGAAATGGACACCCCGCCCGGCGGGTCCGTCGGAGAGGCGCGAGTCCACCTCGTTCTCGATGTCCGGCGCGCGTCCCGTCGAAGCCCGGCGGGAGTCGCGATACGGGCCCGCGAGCCAGACGATGCATTCCGCCGCCAGCCAGAGGTCGTCGAACTCGGCGTTCTTGATCCCCCGCACGGCGCCGGGCCGGAGCGCCACCCGGTCGCCGAACTCCTCTTCGCACCATCTCCGCATGTCCTTCCAGCCGTCGGGATGCGGAAGGTGGCCGTGCCGCTTCAACTGCTCGGCGAGCTGGGTGATCCGCCGGTCGCGCGGCGTCGGGATGGCGGCCTGCCGCTCCTCTGCTTCGCGGGCGCGCTCCTCGGCCTGTTCGTACTCGGCGAGGAAATACTCCTTCTCCCTTTCCGACTCGTCGAGAGCCCGGGCAACCTTCTCGTTGGCGAGCCGCAGCTCGCCCAGCTGCTCCCGGAGCGCGGCGTTGTCGCGTTCGAGGCTCGCCCGAGCCGGGTCTCCGGCCAATCGGTCGGTGGCGCGCGAGAAGAGACGGGCCAGCGGGCGGATCCGGTTCCGAAGCCACCCGAGGGGGGCCGGGGCCTTTCCGACCAACGACCGGGGCGGCTCGGGGTCGGCCAACGGTCGGGGCGGCTCGGGCTCGGCAGGCGCTTCCGGCTCGGCAGGCGCTTCCGGCTCGGCAGGCGCTTCCGGCTCGGCAGGCGCTTCCGGCCCGGTGGGCGGTTCGGGTTCGGCGGACGGTTCGGGTTCGGTGGGCGGTTCGGGTTCGGGCGCCCCTTCCACCGCGGCATCCACCGGGACGGGCGCGGGAGCGGGTCCGTCGGGATCGGGAGGCCCCGACCCGATCGGCGGGACCGTCGGGGGCTCCTCCGCCGACGCCTCGGTCGGCCGGAAATCCGGCTCGGCGGGTTGGGGAACGCGGGCCTCCGCCGACGCCAGCCCCTGCACTTCGTCGAAGGACCAGACGGGGTGGGAGCGCAGGCTCCACTTGGCGAGCCGGCGCAGGATATCCGCCCGATAGCGCTCGGCGCCGCCGGGCGCCCGGAGCCAGTCGCCCAGAATGCGGCGGTGGTCCCGCTCGCTGCTGCGGAGGCCGAACCCGGGCAGATAGAGGCGCACGGCGCCGGAATGGACGGTGAGGTGCTTGCCGAAGCCCTGGGTCAGATTCCAGGTGTGCGAGTCGGGGAGCACCACCACGCTCGCCAGGCCGCAGGCGGCGCGGGCCAGCTGGTTGGGATCGAGCAGTGGCCGGTTGGGCTCCTCGGCGCCTTTTGGCACCGACAGGACCACCACCGGGCGGCGCCGGTCGGGATCCGCGAGGATCTGGCAGAGCCGGTCGGCCCCGGCGTGGGAGTCCACGAGCCAGGGATCCGCGCCGAGCGGCTCGCCGAACTGCCGCAACCGAACGAGCTGCGCGAGTCGCGGCAGGACCTCCGGGATGCGCGGTTCGAGGTCGGGAGCGTTGGCGTCCCCTTCGAGCAGCAGGCGGAGGCCAACGGCCAGGGGCTGTCGGTCGCGGGTCCCGATGGCGGCCTCGGTGATCCAGACGCGGCCCGTCCCCGCAGCCTCCGCGTGGCGCAGGCGAAGCGACCAGATGTCCAGGTCCTCCCCGACCGCGCGGATTCCCTGGCAGCGGAGGGGCCCGCTCGAAAGGGAGAAGCCGCGACCTTCCGCCGCTTCGGGCGGCAGCGCCCCGCCGCCGCGCGACCGCACCCAGTCGAGGATCGCGGCGCGACAGGTGTTCGCCGCCACCAGATCGTCGTCGGCCCTCACTTCGGCCGAGACGCGAAGGACCTCGGACTCCCGCGCTCCCGTGGCGGAGACGAAGCGGGCCCGGAGAGCGCCGAAGGACTCGAAGGACCGAAACGCCATGACCGGGCCGATCAGAACGCCAAGCGGAACGCCGCCCGGAGGCCGAGGCCGGTCAGCCAGCTCGTCCGGTCCTCCGCCCCGCGGACCCCTCCGGTGAACCAGCCGCCGCGGGAGATCGCCGGCGCCCCGTCCGGCGGGTCGCTCGTATCGAAGGTCACCAGGCCGTTCTTCGGGCCCGGAGCCCCCTCGCGGCTGATCACGGAGGGCTTCGCGTCCTCTGACACCTTCACTACCGTCCGGGCGTCCAACCGCACCGTCCATATCATCGTAATCATGGCGTGAGAGTACCACCGGCAGACCCTGGCCGGCCGCGCCCGGGTCAACACACGCTCCGGGGTGGCCGGAGCCCCCTGTCTTCCCGCGCTCCCGGACGTTCGGGCCGCCGCCGAAGAAGAGCTGCTGCGCCGACTGCGCGCCCGAGGCGTCCTCCCGGACGCTCCGCCGAAGGACGAGCCGCCGGGCGCCATCGCCGCCGTGAACGGCGACCGCGACGCCCGGCTCCTGGCCGCGCCGGCGGAGTCCACCTCGGGAAGCCCGGGGCCGATCCCGAAGTCCACCACGACCGCCCGCGCCGCGGAGAACCGCTCCACCATCACGGCCCCGGCGATCTCCGCCGGGGCCCGCGAGCCCGACGACGAAGCGGACATCCGCGCCGGCGCCCGCCTCCCGGGGAGAACGGCCCCGCGCACCCGAGGCGCTGCTACCGGCCCGATCCGGAAGCTCCCCGGAGTGATGTTCTCTGCTAGATTTCCTGGAGTCTCCCGTATGCTGCAGAATCCGCTATCTGCGCACGCTCTCGGCGGCCGGCGCGCAAATCCACCGGTCCCGGAACTGCTCCGCCGGACGAGCGAGCCATGAGCGACCGTCGCCGCTACGCAAACCCACCCATCGAGGAAGCGGTCTGCGAGATCCGTTTCCAACCGGGCGACGGCTGGAATCTCACGATTCCAGGCAAGCTCCACGCGGCAGTCGGAGATGACTATCCGGGTACGCCGCGCGAACAGAAGAGGTTCGACGTAGAGCTCGACGTCCGGCAGGGGAAACCACTCGATCTTCGCTACGGCGAAGGACTGGTGCGCGTTCAGCTCGTGACCCGGGACGGCAAGCGAATGCTGGGCGTTGGCCGCGATGTCCTGAGCGTCCATATGTTGCGTCCATACCAGACTTCCGACGCGGGGCGATCCGGTGGATGGGACGAATTCCGTCCCCGGATCTCGAGAGCGCTCGACGCGTATTGGGGAGTGGCGAAGCCGGCGGGAGTGCTCCACACCGCGATCCGATACATCAACAAGATCATCGTGCCGTACACGGAGATGCGCGCTGCGGAGTACCTGCGGTGCGCCCTTCCGGGAGTCGAGGGAATTCCCGACCTGATGCGCAACTTCGTGAGCCGTGCCGAGTACGAGTACGACGACGGCGTGCGCCTCGTTCTGTCTCACGGGCTCGCCAGCGCACCACCTGGCCATTCCGGCCTCCTTCTCGATATCGATGTCATATGCCGGAATACCGAACCGACGAGCAAGTCCGACACGATGGCGAGAATATCGGACTTGCGCGAGCGGGAGAGAGAGGCTTTCGAAGCCACGATCACGGAGAGGGCGCGGGCGCTATTCGATGGAGATCTGAAGCAGCGGCGCCTTGTCGATCCACGCCGACCATGTCGCTGCCGGGCGAATTCGTGACGATGGGTACACCGAGTGTCTGTTCCGAGGATCGCGGCCGTTGCGTCGATACCGAAGCATCGCGTACCCTCCCGATGGACGAGACACTACTGCACCGTGCGGTGATGGAAACCGTGCTGGACCTGCATTTCAGGCGCGCGAGTCGAGCGGAAGGACGCTGAACACGCAGCGCGGCTGGTTCCCCCGACCGTGGTCACCTGCCCGTCTGGCCCGGGAACGACGAAGGGGTCTCCGGTGGCCTCCTTTCGACACGGAAGGCTTGCCGCGCGCCTTTTGGCCGCCTTCGATGCAGACCCGCTCGAGGACGGCATGGCTCATCCGGCGGAGCGGATCATCGAGGACGCTCTGGAAGGGCGGGAGCGACGAAGCGCCCTGGATCATCTCGGGAACCTCTGTCTCGACCCGACTCGTCCGGGCCTTGCGACATCCGTCCTGCGCTGCGTCGGGCGTCGGTCGCTTCCCGGATCGATTTCGTGGCGGTTGGACCTCGTGAGACGGGCGCTGACGATGGCTGACGCGGGCATCCGGGATGCGGCAGCGCAGGCGGCGGAACGCTGGGGTGGAACCGAAATGCTCCGCCTTCTCCAGGAGCACGATGAGCCACTGCCGTGGCTCCGCCGGTACATCCGGGATGTGATCGAGGACCTGGCAGAGCAACGATGATGCTGGCGCGGGGAATCACCCGCTTCAAATGGGAGAAAGGGGAACGGCTTGCGGCGGGCGAGCTGCCGGCGGACGCCGTCACCGGGGACTTGAGAACGCGGGACAACCGGCTTTCGTTCTGGCGCTGCGCTCAGAACGGACAGGACCGTTTCGAGGACGCGGCAATGGCGATTGCCGCGGCCCGGGACGACCTCGACAAGGTGGAGATCGTCCTGGTCGACGACGAGGAGCTTCGGGAAGACGGACAGACACTCGAGGACAGTGGCGGAAACACTCCCGTAAGCGACATGGTGGAGAGACACGTGGATGTGTGCCGCCTCGACCATGTGCGTCTCGGTAGAGTGGCGCGCCGGGTCGCTCGCGCCATCAGGCGGGACGACTATCGTAGATTCACGAGAGCTCGGGTGAGGAGACTGCTGGCTTCGGGCGTGCGGAGCAATCGCCTGGAGCTGGCGGATCTCCGCGAGAAGCTACGTTCCGAATTCCACAAATCGCTGGTCGGGAGCGGAGCACGACCGTAGTCGACCGACCCGGAGGTTCGTGAGAAGTTCGACCCGGGACGCTCGTCGCATGAGCCTTCGCCCACGGTGGGACGCCGCGCGCCGCAGTCGGCGTCGCGTGATGGCCCCGAACTCGTCCGGCGGCGACCAGCACGACACCGTGGCCCGGGTCTCCAGCCGCCGGAAGTGGGTACCCGCCCGGACATCGGCGGTGTCGTCGAACGGGAGCGCCTCGGGTCCGGTCGCCCGGTGATTCCGGGTCGTACCGGGCAGGCGCTTTCGCAGCCGCGGCGCCGGCAGCGCTGCGGCGAGGGTCGTCGAGAGCGCATCCGGGACAGACACGCGAGGCAGAGGCATCAGCCCGGCAAGTAGCGGAGGTGGTCAGCGGCAGCACCCCCGACAGGCCGTGGAGAAAGTCCCTCGCGCGCCGACGCGGCGCGAAGCGCCGCCGGG
>CAYGAO010000110.1:0-8959 GCA_964347715.1 uncultured Acidobacteriota bacterium | reverse complement strand
CTCCCCGGCGGCGCTTCGCGCCGCGTCGGCGCGCGAGGGACTTTCTCCACAGCCTCTTCAGGTCGCCGGCGTCGGCTTCTCGGCGACCCAGGCCGCGCCTTCCGAAGATGTCGGGCGGCTGTTCGCCGCCTGGACCCGAGCCGCAGCCGGGCCCCAGGTCATCCTCATGGACGAGGTTCACGCGCTTTCGCCGAAGGCGGCCCGGCCCTTCTTCGATGCCGTTCAGTCCGCCAGGAGCGGTCCGCGGCCATTCCTGCTGCTGGCCGCCGGGACGCCCGACGCCCCGCGCCGGGTGCGCGAGGCGGCGACCTACAACGAACGCGGCTTCCGGCAGCTGCCGGTGGGGCGGCTGCGGCGCCCGGAAACGATCACCGCGCTCGCCGAACCGGCCCGGAGATCGGGGTGTCCGATGAGCGGGGAGGCCGCGGAGCTGCTGGCGGCCGAGTCGCAGGACTACCCGTATTTCATCCAGCTGCTGGGGAGCGCCGCCTGGCGAGCGGCGGCGGAGTCCGGCGCCGCCGGGATCGGATCGGATGCCGCCCGGCAGGGGGTGGCGGCGTGCGGCCCCGAGGTCGAGCGCTTCTACTCGGGACGCTACGAAGAGGCGTGGAAGCGGAGGATCGCCCCGGCGCTGGAGCCGCTCGCGACGCGCTTCGCCGAGCGCGGCGGGTGCCTGGCCCAATGGGATCTGCTGGAGCGCCTGGTGGAGATCGCCGCCCCGGAGTCCTTTCCCCGGGACGAGGTCTCGCTGCTGAACGATCTGCGCGACCTGGGGGTGATCTGGGAGGCGACCCCGGGAGTCTGGGAGATGGGAATCCCGAGCTTCGCCGACTTCATCCTCCGCCGCGCCCGCCCGTCGGGGTAGCGCGCCGCGGTTCCCTCGGGGCTGTCGTTCCCGACCGGACCACGCCCCCCGGCGCGGGCGACTCGGCGTGATCCAGCCGGCCGCCCACCGGCCCGCGCGCCCATCGCCTGACGGGCGATCCCGGGAGCTCCTCCCTCCGGCTCATGGCCGGGGGAGCCGGCTCCGGCGAGTTCCTCGAGCTCGTGGAGCGCGGCCTGCATTTCCTTCGGAACCTCGCCGAGCGCGCCGATCAGCTCCCGGTCTCGCAGGCGGAACGGAAGTCCGTTCGCCCGTATCCAGCCGCGCAGCGCGGAAAGAACCCTCTCCGCGTCGCACCAGTGCTCCAGTGAATCGAGTTCCGACTCGAGGAAGGCATCGGCCTGTTCCGTGGCCGTGCTCGAATCCGGGCGCCGATCCTGTTGCTGGATCCGGGACGCGATCCGGCGACGCACCGGTTCGCGTTCCTCACCGACCAGACGCCGCCATTCGCCGACGAACGCCCCCCGCTTCTCCTCCCACGGATCGCGGAGCCCGGCTACCCGCGCCTGTTCGTCGAGCGTCGCCAGGGCGGCCGCCTGACCTTGCGGGCAGTTCTCGATTTCGCGGAGCGCCTCGGTCCAGCCCCTAGCGAAGAGAACCTTCCGGATGAACTCGTCCGCGGTGCTCGCGGATGGTTCCGAACTCCGGTTCGAGTCCCTCGGCGAGGTCGCGCCGCGCCTTCCGCCAGGCGGGCGGCCGCCGGACCTCTTCGGCGAGGAACTCGCTGGCGAACCGGCCGCCGAATCGCGGGTCCGTCGCCGCCACCCGGCTCGTCAGAGGTGGTTCATCGCTTCGAGCAGGGGCCAGAATCCGAGCTGCTCCACCGCGTGGCTGCGGTAGATGCCGAGCCCGTCCATCCCGGCGGCGCGGGCGGCGCGGGCCGCTTCCATCATCCCGCTCGGGTCCTGCAAGCTGCCCGGGTGGTAGCAGGAGAACTCCGCCACCGCCGGCATCCGGCCGGCGACGGTCTCGACGAAGTGGCGGCAGTGGCGCTCGATGGTCGGGATGTCCGGAGTCGAGCGGAACCAGAGGTGCATCTCGTCCGGGAGACCCTGCTCCACCCACGCCGGCCAGTCCTGCATCCTCGGGACATAGCCGTCCGGGTCGCGGTTGATGACGGTGATCGTGAACACTGCGTCGGCGCGCACCGCCTTCACCGCGTCCGAGATCGCGCGCACCATCCCGGTCCAGCGGTCGGCGCGGAACCGCACCCACTCGGGATCGCCGTTCGGCAGGGTGAACGGATCGCGCCCGGTGGCTTCCCGGAAGGCGACGGCGATCGAGTCTTCGTAGCCGTCGGTGCTGACCCCGGCCTCGTCTTCGTTGATGGAGACGAACTCGGCCTGGATCCCGCGCGCGCCGCTTCGGGAGAGGAGGTCGGCGAACGCCCTTCCCTCCTCCGCCCGTCCGCCGGGAAGGCCCGGACTCAGGAAGACTCGTTCGTAGGGTTTCATCTCGTCGGCGAGCTGCCGGTTGCGGTGCCGGTGCTCCGGGTGTTCCTGGAGGAAGTCGCTCAGGCTCTCGGTGCGCTGCGGATGGCTCCAGATGGGCCGGTGGGCGTTCAGGATGGCCCGCCCCTCCGCGCTGCCGAAACGCGGAACCATGAAGTTCGACGACCACGCCGGGTACATCCGCACTCCGCCGTGCGAAGCCACCGCCTTGTAGGGGTGGACCTCGACCCCCACCGCGCGCCCGGCTTCGACCAGTTCGGCGGAGGCGCCCGGGGCGAACACGCGGGAAACGCCGTGGTCGGCGCATTTCCGCACATACGCCTCGATCTCGGTCCCCGGTCCGGCAAAGGCCTCGCCGAGACCGAGATCCTGTCCCCAGAGCGCGACCCCCGAAGGTGGGCCGCCGGTCTGCGGCCCGGGCCGCGCGCAGGCAGCCGGGACGGCGGCGACCGCGCCCTTCAGGAACTCCCGGCGGGCGACGCCCCCGCTCACGAAGCCACCCCGTTCCGGGCGGCGTCCTCGATCCCCCGGGCGAACAGGTCCACTTCCTCGAGCGTCGTGAAGACGCTGGGCGAAACCCGGATGCAGTCGAACTCACCCCGGACGAAGCGCGGGCGGACATGGACGCGGTACTTCCGCTCCAGGAACTCGGTCAGCGCGCCGGAATCCACTCCCTCGATCCGCATCGCGCCGATCCCGCACGCCTGCCGGATGTCCGGCGGGTTCAGGACCTGAACGCCGGGGAGTTCCTTCACCCGCTCGGCCCAGCGGCGCCGGAGGTACACCAGACGCTCGGCCTTCCGCTCGGGACCGAGGCCCTCGTGGAAGGTGACCGCCTCGGTGATCGGGCCGCGCACCGCGATCGGGTTCGTGCCGATCTGTTCGAACTTGCGGATGTCGTCGTCCTGGCTCTCCGGCGCGCTCATGAGCGGCCAGACCTTCGGAATCTTCTCCTTGCGCACATGGAGGAATCCGGTGCCCACCGGCGCGAAGAGCCACTTGTGGAGGCTGGTGCCGTAGTAGTCGCAGTCGAGCTCGTCGCGGGTGAAGGGGAAATGCGCGAAGCCGTGGGCGCCGTCCACCAGCGTCTCGACCCCGTGTCGGCGCGCCATGCGGCAGATCTCGCCCACCGGGAAGATCTGTCCGGTGGTGTAGGTGGTGTGGCAGATCAGCAGCAGCTTCGTCTTCGCGGTGATGGCGCGTTCGAGGATCCCGGTGAGTTCGGAGAGATCCTCCGGCGGCGTGGGGTACGGCACGGTGCGCAGCACGATTCCGTCGCGCCGTTCGCGCTGGCGGAAGGTCATCAGCATCCGCGGGTAGTCCTGGGTGGTGGTCAGCACCTCGTCTCCCGCCTGGAGGGGGAGACCGAACTGGACGATCTCCATCGCCTCGCTGGCGTTCCGGGTGAAAGCCAGCTCGTCGGTCCCGCAGCCGAAGGTCGCCGCGAGCCGCCGCCGCGCCACCTCGAGGCGCGGGGCGAGCAGTTCGTCCACATAGAGCGACGGCCCCATGTTCGTGATGTCCCAGTACTGCTTCATCGCCCGCTGCACCGAGTTCGGCGCCGGGCTCACGCTGCCGGAGTTCAGGTTGATGTGGTTGCGGTCGATGGTGAACGCCTCCCGCACCCGGAACCAGAAGTCCTCGTCCCGGGCCGCCTCTTCGGCGGTTCGGGATGCGAGCCGCGCGACCGCTCGGCCGATCCGTTCCTCGGCATCCCCCTGGAGCGCGGTCAGCGTTCCGCCCGCCGCCGCCAGAAAAGACCTGCGGTGCATGTTGCCCTCCTTCTCGCCCGGGCGAGCCGGGCCCGAACAGTACAACGGGGGGAACGGATGCGCCTCCGGGAGGGTCAGGGGCCGGCGTCGGGGGGGCGAACTCCTCCCGGAGCGAGTCGAGAACCCCGGTGATCGTCTGATCGGGAGCCGCCCCGGCCGGCGGAGCCGGCGCCGGCCATCGAGGGGCCGAATCCGGTCCATGGCGACGAGGCCCGAGCGCCCCGCGCACCCGGGTGATCGCGGCGGCGACGGTGTCGGCCGAATCCGGTCCATGGCGACGAGGCCCGAGCGCCTCGGAACGAGACCCGGCGCGCGCCGGACAGGGGATGGCCAGCGGGTCGTCGTGGGGGCGACGATGGTCGTCCGCAGCGGTCCGGCGGGTGGCTGGGCCGCATCCCCGGACGGTCGAACCCGAGCGGCTCGATTCGGGGCGGGATCCGGGTCTCCTCCGCCGATCCGTCGGCTGCCGGGGCCCGGCTGCGGCGGACCTCGAACCCGCGCGCGGCCCGTGGCAGGCTGCTCGTTCAGGAGGCGGGGTCCGGGATGGGGGCGGGGCCGGAACCGTCCGTCATCCTTCCGGGAAACGGGAATTCCAGCGCGAGGGAACGGCGCGGGAGGCGGCTTCGGCGACCGGGGGGCTACTCGCGGCGCGACACCACCTTCTTCCGCACGGTCTTCTTTCGGATGGTCTTCTTTCGGATGGTCTTCTTTCGGACGGCCTTCTTTCGGACGGTCTTCTTTCGGACGGTCTTCTTTCGGACGGCCTTCTTTCGGATGGCCTTCTTTCTGACGGTCTTCTTGCGGACGGCCTTCTTGCGGACGGCCTTCTTCTCCGGCGCAACCGGCGCGTCCGCCTCCAGCGCCACTCCGAAGATCGCGGAGAGGTCCTCCGTCGGCAGCCCCTCCGTCTCCGCCGGCGGTTCGACGGCCGCGCTCAGCAGATCGTCGGCGCTGACCCGCCGCAGCCGGAAGAGCTGTTCCGGATCGTCGTCGAGCCGCGCCCCGACCCCGTACATCGCCGCCGCCACATGCTTGCACATGGCCGCCCAGTCCGGACAGGAGCATCGGAGCCCGATTTCCTTCGGCGAAGGGAAGAGCCCTTCGCCGGGGCGGCTCACGATCTCCATGACCCGCTTCGGCGGTTTGCCGGAGAGAAGGTCCACCAGCGATTCGATCTCGCCCGCACACTCGTCCCGAACCGACTTCCAGCGCGCTTCGGGAAGCGCCGCGATCCGGATCGCAACCTCGTAGAGCTCGGTCCCGCTGACGAGGGCCCGGATACTGCCCTTCCCGATCTTCAGATGGATCACCGAGCCGCTGCGGACATATTTCCGCCCGCGGGGCATCCGGTTCGCGTAGTCGCTGTAACGAAGCAGGTTCTGGCACCACGCCTTGCCCCAGAAGGTCCTGGCGATCAGGTTGCCGGCGATCGGATCCACCGGCGAGACCTGCTTCCCCGCCTCCTTCATCTCCTGGAGTCGCTTGAGGGCGGCGAACTGCAACTCGCCCACGGTTGGCGGCGGCGGCGGATACCACCGGCCGTAGTAGGACACGGGGAACCGCTCACCGACCCCTGCGGGGGTCGTGTCCGGGCGGCTTTCGCCGCCGGGCCGGAGGCGATGCGGGGCCGCCCGGGGCCATCTCAGGCGGCCTCGCTCTCGACGGCGCGGCCGAGGTCGAGCCGCACCAGCTCCACGAGTTCGTCGTCGGCCATCTCGGTGATCGCCGTCTCCGCCCCGGCGCGGAGCACCTCACCGGAGAGCTGCCGCTTGTCCGTGATCATCTGGTCGATCCGTTCCTCCAGGGTTCCCCGGCAGACGAACTTGTGCACCAGCACATTCCGGTGCTGGCCGATCCGGAAGGCCCGGTCGGTCGCCTGATCCTCGACCGCCGGATTCCACCAGCGGTCGAAGTGGATCACATGGGAGGCGGCGGTGAGATTCAGGCCGACGCCCCCGGCCTTGAGCGAGAGGGCGAGGAACGGCGTCCGCTCCTCCTCCTGGAAGCGGCGCACGATGCCCGGACGTTTCCCGACCGGCGTGCCGCCGTGGAGGATCAGCCCCGGCCGCCCGAAGACCCGGCCGAGGAAGGCGGCGAGCGGCGGCAGCAGCGAGCGGAACTGGGTGAAGACGAGGGCCTTGTCCTGGCGGGCGGCCACCGATTCGCAGATCTCCCGCAGCCGGACGAACTTCCCGCTCTCCGCCGGCTCGAAGTCGCCGTCGCCGAGCCATTGCGCGGGATGGTTGCAGATCTGCTTGAAGCGGGTCAGGAAGGCGAGAACGATTCCGCGGCGCTCGATGCCCTCCGCCTCTTCGAGGGCGCGCCGCAGGTCGGACACCGCCCGCTCGTAGAGGGCGGCCTGCTTGCGGGCGAGGGAGCAGAAGGCGCTGACCTCGGTCTTGTCGGGCAGGTCGGCGATGATGCTCCGGTCGGTCTTCAGCCGCCGCAGGATGTAGGGGCGGAGCAGCCGGCGGAGCGGCGCGTAGCCGCGAGTCCGGTCGCGGGCCATCGCCTTCGCCGCTCGCCCGAACTCCCGGGCGTTCCCGAGCAGCCCCGGATTCAGGAAGTCGAACAGCGACCAGAGATCGGTCAGCCGGTTCTCCACCGGGGTCCCGGTGAGCGCGAGCTTCCAGCCCGCGCGGAGCGCCTTCACCGCCCGCGTCTGCTTCGCGTCCGGATTCTTGACCGCCTGCGCTTCGTCGAGCACCACGCTGCGCCAGCGGCGCTCGCCCATCCAGTGGCTGCGCAGCAGGGTTCCGTAGGTGGTGATGACGAGATCGCAGCCGCGGAGCCTCGCCGCCGGCAGCGCCTTCAGTTCCGCCGCGGGAATCCGGGAGGGATGGGCGATCAGCAGCCGCAGCCCGGGCGCGAAACGGGCGGCCTCCGCCCGCCAGTTCTCGAGGAGCGAAGCCGGCGCGACGAGCAGGTCGGGTCCCTCCTCGCCGTTCCGCGCCGCGTCGCAGAGGACCGCGAGCGCCTGGATGGTCTTGCCGAGGCCCATGTCGTCGGCGAGGCAGCCCCCGAGCCGGAGGCGGCGGAGCGTCATCAGCCAGCCCACCCCGCGCGCCTGGTAGGGGCGCAGGACGGCGCGCAGTCCGGCGGCCGCGGCGGCCTCCGCCGGGGGTGCGGCGCTCCGCAGCGCTTCGAGCTGTTCCCGCAGCCACGGCCCGGCGACCACGCTCGACCATTCCGGGGCCTCCGGCGCTTCCGCCTCGCTTCCCGCCCCGAGATCGAGCCCGGCGAGCATGCGCATCGCCTCGCCGAAGGGGATCCCGAGCGTTCGGGCGCGCTCCCGCGCCGCCTCCCAGTCGCCGAGCACCTGCCGCAGCCTTTCGGGGTCCACCTCGACCCAGCGCCCCCGGATCCGCTCCAGACCCTCGGAAGAGCGCAGCAGCGCCTCCCGTTCCGCACTGGTGAGCGGGTCCCCGTCCAGGGTGAGCGCGAGATCGAAATCCAGCAGGGCGTCCGCCCCGAGCCCCGACGGTACGCGGGAGCCCACCGTGACCGACACCTGCGGCCGGAGCGGCGCCCGGGCGCGCCACCAGTCGGGAGTCCGGGTCACCAGCCCGGCGCGGGCGTAGATCCCGGTTTCCCGGAGAAAGCGATGCGCCTCGCCGACGGTCCAGGGGACGGGCCGGTAGATGCGGCCCGAGGCGAGCAGATCCCGCAGCAGATCGCTCTCTTCGGCGGCGTGCTGCAGCGGAGCGAGCAACGCGAGCAGTTTCTTCCGGTTCCGCTGGCCGGCGTACTCCCGAAGCGCCCGGCCGAGCGGCAGGTGGGCGGGCTGGGCGCGACCGGTCACCCGGTGGACATAGGTCGCCATGAAGGCGAACGGATGACTCGGGTTCCGCCGGTTCTCCGCCAGGTGGAGACAGACCCGCCCCACGACATTCCACAGGCTGCTCTCGGAGCGCAGCCACCCGGACACCCCGCCCGGCGCCGAGCCCGCGCGCTCGGCGAGCGCATTCCCGAGCTCCTTCCAGAGCCGTTTCAGAAGCGCGACGTTCACGAGTTCCGCCCCCGGCATCGGAGGGACCGCTTCGGCGTGGCGGGTGAGCGCTTCGGCATCCGCTTCCGGCGGGACCACGGTTTCCGGCGCCAGCGGATCGAGCGCGGCCAGGGCGCCGGCGACGAACATCCGCCCGAAGTCGCGCCACCAGCCGAGCGTGGGGTGCAGCTCGGTCGCGGGCTCGGCGACGCCGAGATGGAGCACTCCATCGGCCCGGCGAGACTCGAAGGCCGAGAGGATCCGCTTCCGCGACCCGCCGGAGAGTTCCGGTCCCGGCTCGGTCGAAGCGCGGACGACGATCCGCCCCCGCGGAGTCAGCTCCGCGACCAGGACGGCGCCCGGAACGGAATCGGTCCCCGGAGCGGACGCCACTACCGCTCGCTACCCGGCCCCGGGGACCTTCCGTTCCTTCCGCCGCCGGACGGCGCCGAACGGCCCCCGCAGCCGCTGCCGGGTCCAGGCCCACGAGCTCGATGGCGGCATGTCGGCCGACTCCCGCTCGCTGGTCGCGCCCTCCGCACCGCAGGCTCTCTCTCGGGGAAATTCCATGGATGGCCGGGGTCCGGGCTCCGGGCCGCCGCCTTCCGAACTCCCGGGCGGGGCGATCCGGCCACCTGGCGCCACGCGGGAGTCTGACCCGAAGGCGTGATGGATTCCACCACCAGCCGCGCGCGGCTGCGCCGATGGACCCGGCCTGGACCGCGCGCGGCCCGGCATTCCACTCGATCTGGCCGATGCCACCAACGGTCAGCAGCCGGTGGATAAAGCGCCCCGCATGGGAATCCGTCTTCGAAGAGATGGGGAACTCCATCGTCCGGGCGGATGCGGGGCGCTTTCCCCACCG
>CAYGAO010000109.1:0-8991 GCA_964347715.1 uncultured Acidobacteriota bacterium | reverse complement strand
CCACCGGGGATACTTCCGCGTCCTCATTGAAGCCCTGGCGCCGCGACTGGGAAAAGCGCGAAGAGGCGGCGGGTGCCCACCGGGGATACTGCCCCGGCCTCATTGAAGCGCGGCGGATACCGCCCCGAGGCCCGACCGTCAGCTCGTGCCCACCGGGGATACTGCCCCGGCCTCATTGAAGCGGAGTGAGCGCGGGGCAGGTCCACCGGATCATCCAGCGCGTGCCCACCGGGGATACTGCCCCGGCCTCATTGAAGCTCAAGCGCGAGCCAGTCGGCCGCCCCGAAGGACTGCGGTGCCCACCGGGGATACTGCCCCGGCCTCATTGAAGCGCGGTGTGCGCTTGCCCTTGAACTTGCCATCCGGGAAAACGACGTTCCGCGGGTGACCCGTCGGGCGGCGCGGGGGCACCGATGAGTCCCGGGGCGTCGCCACCGGGCGGCGCGCGGTGGGGCCCCCCATCCGACAGGAGCCGGCAACCCCACATTGCGCTCCGTTCCCGGGCCGGGAACGGGCTACGGCCGGGGGAATCGCACCGTGTCTCGCGCGCCACTCTCATCATAGCCGATGCGCTTCGGCGCCTCTGATCGAGGGCATTGCTCGCCCCGGATCTGGAGGAACCGCCCGGTCCGGGAACCGTAGAGCATCACGCCCACCGAGTGCGGCGTACCGCGGCGCGGCGGGGATGGACCGGCCCCCTTTGCCGGCGACTTCCCCGGAGCGGCTCTCCCCAGAGACGGCGGGGACCGCGGGCGACACCCCGGTATCCTCCGGTGCTGATCTGAACCCCGACGATCCCCATCCTGCTGTATTCGAACCGGATGCCTCCGAGGCGAAACCGAACCGTTCCCCCATCAGCGTGGGGCGCCAGCCTCGCGTCGCCGCCCATGTCGCGAAGCATCCACGCCGGGATCTCACTGATTCAGTGCACTCGTGCACATCCTGCGCCAGCGGGATCCCTCTCGACTGCGCGGCGATGTCCTCCGCGAGACCGGGCGGCGTCCGCGAGCGCAGACGCAACGATGGCTCTTGCATTCACGGCAACCGTCCACGATCATTTTCCGGTCGCTGGCGCTGGGGGTCCCACCCTGGTCGGCGTGCGTACATCCGCCGGATGGTCGGCGCCGCACCGGCCCGACTCTCCTTCGCCCGCCACCACATTCGGGAAGACGCCCGCCACGACGCTACCCCTCTGCCCAGCACACCTCACGCCGCAGCCGGTGGCTGCGCGAACTCGGCGCGAACGGAGGAGAGGTCCCATCGGGAAGGCGCTTGCGCCGGCGCGCGCCACGACCACCATGCAACTGCATCGCGCTCATTCTCATCGAGAGGTAACGAAATGACGTCTACGACCGGAACCGTACTGGAGATGCTGCTCGGCGGATGCGCGGATGATTCGTTCGAGGACGGAATTCGCATCGACACCGACCTCGAACCTCTGTCGGGCCCTGGAGCTCCCGTCAAACCGCCAGTCTATGCGGACGGCAACTATCAGCGGGACCGGCGCTGGGCCCATCCGTCCCACAGTGAGCCCGCGAGGGTCATCGTGATCGACAATGTCCCCTCGCAGGCGAATCGCCTCGAGCAGGCATTGCTGCGCCATCGGACCTCGACGGGGATTCCGCACCTCGTGCTCGATCTCGGGGAAGTGCCCCATCTGCCCGCTCACCTTCCCCGGCGCATTTCGAGTCTGGAGTTCCCGCATCGGAATGCGGATGCATATCTTCGGGACGCCAGACTGGGCGATGTGGACTTCATCAAGACGGACATCGGGCGCTCGGTCTTCGCCGCCACCGCGCAGACCTGTGGCGCCCTGATCTCGTGGTTCCCGCAGGCCCTCCTGTACGGCTTCTGGCAGTCCCACCTGGGCAAGAAGGCGTCGAACGCGAAACACGCGCGCGCCTGGGTGTCGGAGATCATCGGTTGGAACCCGGCGACTTCCCAGACCCGTACCCTCGGCGTCAAGGGTGATCCGCTCAACCTGAACGTGGAAGAGCGGATTTCCTCGGACGCGGCGGACCGCACCCGGTGGCGGTTCGGATCGAGGGCTCGGAGCAGTGGCGCCGGGGACAAGGGTTCCAGGAAGGAAAGACTCTCCGAGATCGGCCACGGCCGGGTGCCGTTCATCAACGACGACGCGGCCCCTGCGGCAGTCTCCTTCACGCGCGTGACGCAGCGGGCCACCGTGTCCTTTGCGCAGCTCCGTCGCATCAGCCTCGGGCCAGCACACTCCCCGGATGCGGACGCCGCCGTCCGCGCGCTCCTCGTGGCGATCGGCCTCCATGCCCATGTACTCGCGTTCGGGCGCGGGTTCGCCCTCCGCTCCGGCGCCGAGCTCCGCCCCAGGAAGAAGACGGCGACCTGGCTCGGCGCGGGCAGCGACACCCCCTGCGCCATCGGCGACAGCAGTGCCACGGCGGCCCTCGTGGCCACCGCAAGGGAACACGCCAGAGGGATCGGTGTGCCGCTCGACGGTTGGGGTCGCCAGGTCGTGCTCACACCCAGGGACAACCTCCTCGAGGCGATCCGCTCGAGCTGGCCGGAGCTCGCGGACCGATGATCGCCATCGGGATCGAACTGCTGCACGGCACTTTCCGCGGCGACCCCACCGGCGCCGCGAAGACCGGTGGTCTGTCTCGTGGAGAGTGGCCGCCGGCGCCGTTTCGGGTCTTCGCGGCGTTCGTCGCGGCAGATGGGACGGGCAAGCGATGCCGGGTCACCGACGGATCGGAGTTGGCGTGGCTCGAACGACAGCCAGCGCCGGTCATCCATGCGCATCCGGATCCCTTTCACCAGAGGCTGCGCTCTCGCTATGTGGCGAACCAGGGCAGGCGCTTCGCGAAGTCGGGACGCACGCTTGCGGTCCATCGGGAATACATCGGCCGGAAGGGCGTGGAGGTTCGACCGGGCGTGCGGGTTACGCCGCGTCACCCCCGCATCGCCTATCTGTACGAAGTCGACACACCTGGAGATGCGATGCTGGCCGCGCTTCGACGTCGCGCTGCCCGCATCGGCTATCTCGGCGCCTCGGATTCTCCGGTCCGCGTTCGCGTGCTGACCCGTGAGCCGCCTGCGATCTCTGCCGCCGAAGCGTTCACTCCGCATCCGGACGGAGACCTGCGAATCTGTGTCCCCGCGCCCGGAGACCTCCTCACCCTCGACCGGATGTACCGGGCGTGGGGCGAACAGGGGGCTTCGATCGTGCGAACGCAGTTTCCCACGCTCCGTCACGAGGAGTCTTACCGCTCTCCGGGCTTCGTCGCACCGCGCGCGACCGGAGAAGTAGCGGCCTGGCTGCGGGTGACGCCGGCGGTCCCCGGGCGTCGCGTCGGCGCGATGACCGCCCTCTTCAAGGAGGCCGTGCTCGCGAAGTACCAGGCGATCCACGGCGAGCCGCCCGCCGTGCTGCACGGCCACGGGTTCACCGGCGCCGGATACGATCTGGCTCGCTTCCTGGCGCTGCCCGATGCCGGCTTCCCGCACTCGCGGGGACGCATCCATGGCCTGGCGCTCTGGCTGCCGCCGGGCTTCGATTCGCCGATGACCGCGAAGGTCCGCGATGCGGCGTTCGCCATCCGGACGCTCCGCGGGCGCGGTCTGCGCGTGGCCGTCACTGCCTGGGGAGGCGAACGGAGCCCGAGGGCTGCAGACCCTCAGCGCTGGGAGCGTCCTGCCCGCCGGTGGTCCACGGCCTTTCCCGCGATCCACGAGCGGCGAGTTCCGCTCACGCTGACGGAAGTATCCCGCTGGTGCCGGCACGCCGGCCTTCCGGCGCCGGAAGGATTCCGGGCCGGTCGCGGTCCCCTGATTCGGGGCGGGGTGGATCTGGCGCCCGTCGAGGTGAATCGGCCAGGCCGGCCCGGGCTCCCCTACTCGCATGTCGAGCTCTGCTTCGGCGAACCGGTGCGGGGCCCGGTCGTCGTCGGTTCCGGCCGGCAGCGCGGGTTCGGTTTCTGCGTTCCGGTGGACGAGACGGCTCCGGTTCGGGACGATGGCTGACCCGCGGGCGCTGTCGCCCATGCCCGATTTTCCTTCCTTCTATCGGGCGGTCCACGCCCGGGAACCGTTTCCGTGGCAGGCGCGCCTGGCGCGACAGGTCGCGGCATCCGAAGAGTGGCCCGCAGTCAGCGTCCCCACCGGAATGGGAAAGACCGCCTGCCTGGACATCGCGGTGTGGTGGCTCGCGTCCCAGGCCGGTCGCGCGCCTCGGGAGCGAACCGCCCCGACGCGGATCTGGTGGGTCGTCGACCGCAGGATCCTCGTGGACTCGACGCTGGCGCACGCTGAGGCTCTCGCGGCCGTGCTCGACGATCCCGCGGGGCCCGGACGCGCCGGAGAAGGGGCCGAGATCCTCGAAACGACCGCCGACCGGCTGCGGTCGCTGTCGGCAGATCCCGATCCCACCGGGAAGCCCCTCGAAGTGATCCGCCTCCGGGGCGGCGTCTCTTCCGACCGGGCGACCGATCCGTCCCGGCCCGCCGTGCTTCTGTCCACCGTGCCCATGTACGGGTCTCGCCTGCTGTTCCGCGCGTACGGCTCGTCGCGTGCCCTGCGTCCTGTCGACGCCGCGCTGGCGGGAACCGACAGCCTCGTGCTCCTCGACGAGGCTCACCTCGCACCAAGTCTCGACATCCTGCTGGACGATCTTCAGGACTGCTGGCCCGATGCCCGGAGCATCCTCGGCGAAACGCGGTCGCGCCCGGTGGTGGTTCCGCTGACGGCGACCGGGACTGCGGACGCGACCTTCGTGCTCGACGCCCGGGACGATGCCAACCCGTTGGTCCGTCAACGCCTCGACGCGAACAAACCCCTGGAGCTTCGCAAGGAGACCGGAAGTCCAGGCCACCGGCTCGCCGAAGCGATGCGTGATCTTCTCGACGATGCGCCGGCCGCATCGTCGGGGATGGTGTTCGCGAACAATCCCGAGACCGCCCGGGGCGCCTTCCGGCACTTGCGGAAGCTGTTCCCGGCCAGATCTGCAGAGGTGGTCCTCCTGACCGGCCGAACGCGCGAGCATGAAGCGGAACGGATCCACGCGCGCGTTCTGGACCCCGGGACGGGCATTCCAGCCGCCGGCGGCGGCACGACCCGCGATCGTCACCTGATCGTGGTATGCACCCAGACCCTCGAAGTGGGCGCCGACCTCGACGCCGGGTACCTCGTCACCGAGGCGTGCAGCGTGCGGGCTCTCACCCAGCGGCTCGGTCGGCTGAACCGTCTCGGGAAGAATCCGCGCGCTCGGGGTATCTATGTCCACATCCCGCCGAACAGATCCTCCCGGGGTGAGGGGTGGCCGATCCATGGGCTGGAACCGGAGAGCGTGTGGGAGCGGTTGTCCTCCGAGGCCGGTGAGACCGCGACCGTGGACGTCTCTCCGCGCCGGTTGGCCAGCGTCCTGGGACCACCCCGGGACACCCCCGAACGGGCGCCCGAGATCCTTCCGGGAATCTTGTGGGAGTGGATCAAGACGACCACGCCTCCGGAAGGTGAAGCACCGTTCGAGCCCTACCTGTCCGGTATCGGCGGTCCACGATATTCGGTCACCGTGCTCTGGCGCGCACACGTGCCGGCGCCCGAAGAGTTCCTCTGGCCGCGGCCGAGCGATCGGGAGGCGGTGGAAGTGCCGATCGGCGAGGCACGCCAGGTGCTGGAAGTGCGCGCCGATCTCTGCCGCCTGCGCCCGGACGGTGCGACCGCCGAAACCCTCGTCAGCAGCGACCTGCGACCAGGCGATGTGGTCATCCTTCCATGTGACCAGGGTCTGCTCGATGAGTTCGGCTGGAATCCGCGCTCGACCGATCCGGTGCTCGATGTCTCGCTCGTCGACCGCGGACTGCCGCTGGAGCCCGTGGCGATCCGGCGGCTGTGCGGCGCCGTCCTCGCAACGCAGCTGATCGACACCGCCTGTGGCGCGGCCGCCGATGGCGCAGAAATCTCCCCGGCGGACCGGGCGCGGGCCACGGCCCGGATCCGCGAGGAGCTGGCGTCCGCTCGGGCTCCCGCCTGGAATCGACACGAGTGGACCGAATTCATCGCCTCACTGGAAGACGAGGTTCTCCAGCCCCGAAACGAAGTGGCTCGACTCCCGGCAAGGGAACCTTCGCCGGAGCGACCCGACGATGAACGTGACGAGTGGTCGCTGCAGAGCCGCTCGATCTCGCTCGATCTCCACGGAAGGGAAGTCGCGGCGCGGGCGCGGAGGATCGCGGATCTGATCGGCGTACCGGGCGATGTCGCGACGGTCCTGGAAGATGGCGCGCTCCTGCACGACATCGGCAAGGCCGACCGTCGCTTTCAGCGTTGGCTCGATCCTGGCGGGGAGCATCCGGACGCACCGCTCGCCAGGTCGAACCTGGCGCGCCATGAGTGGGGCCAGGCGCGCGCCGCCGCCAGATGGCCCTCGGGCGGCCGGCACGAGGCGCTCTCGGCGCGGCTGGTCCAGCGTTGGCTGAACCAGGACCCGGCGCCGAGGGATCCGTGGGTCGAGGACCTGTTGCTCCATCTCGTGATCAGTCACCACGGCAAGGGACGTCCGCTGGTGTCCGCGGTCGAGGACACGACGGAAACGATGGTGGTGGGGATCGTTCACGGCGCCACCGTCGAGGCTCCCGCGAACCTCTCCTTCGTCGACTGGGATCAGCCGTCGCGATTTCGACGGCTGAACACCCGCTTCGGCCCGTGGGGCCTCGCCCTGCTCGAAGCCATCGTCCGTCAGGCGGATCATCAGGTGTTCCGCGGTGGCGAACCTCGAATCCGGCGGAACCGATGCACACCGTAGATTGCCCGGGGCTTCCGGGTTCCTGGATCAACGGCTGGCTCGCCGCCGTCGGGGCCACCGTTCTGGACTCTCGCATCCGGCTCCACTGGTCACGAGATCGAACTCCGGTGGCGGTGCTTTCCGTCGCGGACCTGAACCCGGCCGAAGCCATCGTGGAGTCATGGCCCACTTCCGAGGATCTCCACGATCTACCCATCGCCCGCGACTGGCGCAACGCCGGCCGACTGGAGCGACGGGTCCCGGTGGGCGAGTTCGTGTCGCGGGCGAGAGTCGCGCGCGGGCATCGCCGTTCCTGGGCGCTCTCGTCAACGCTTACCGATCTGGATCTGGACCAGGAGGGCCACGTGGGGCACGGTCCCTTCGATCCTGCCGGCCCGGGCACCGTGAGGTGGTTGCACTACCGGCTCGTGCGAGTTCATGGGAGGGTGGACCTCTCCGTTGCGCGCATCCGCGATTCTCTCGCCGGTCGCGCCTTGCGGGTACAGGACAACGGACTGGGATTCGACGCCACCAGACTCGGCTCTCTCTCCGACGATTCGGTCGGTCTGGTCGACCCGCTGGTGGAGACCCTGGCCTTCTTCGGCCTCGCCATCCTGCCCGTCAGGGGAGACGGGACCGATCAGAGATCGGACCCGAGCGCGTTCTCGGCCAGACAGCGGGGATGGACGAAGGCGCCCGAAAAGGGGGGGGCGCGACGTTTCCGTTGGCCCGCATGGACACCGCCGCTCGACTCGACCGGAATCGACGCTCTGATGGACGCCTGGCAGCCACACCGCAAACGGACCTGGGAGCTTCTCGGGGTGCGTGCGGGATGGACCGCCGTTCCGTTCCGCCAACGCGGATCGAGTGATCCGACGCGGGCGTTCGCCTCGGAGCCACTGTGAGCGACGGGCAGCGTTCGTCGTTATCGAGCACTTCGTTTCCGTCTTCGTCGGCCCGCGTCGCGGCTCCGAACTTCCCCACCGTCCGCGGAGCAGCCGGTCTCCGGCGCGGGTGGCCGCGATGCGCGGCCGAGTTCAGGATGCCGGGTGCGAAGAAGGAACCCGGGCGCCGGTGAAGGGCCTCCTGCGGAAGATCGAGGCGGCGCGCACCCGCTGCGCCCGGGACCACATGCCCGAGATCCCGTATCCATCGGTGACCCGACCGATCTGCGAACCTCCCACGGGTGGTTCCGGGTCGAAACGGCAACCCGGCTCCGCTCGGTCCCCGCCGATTTGGATGACGCGAGAGATCGCTTACGATTCGCAGGAGGAGGGACAGGAGTCGGAGAACACCGGGAGGTGGCGCTCTGACCGGAGATTCGCCCCTGGCCAGGTTTCGGAGGGCCACCAGCACTGTCGCCGGGATCCGCGTCCGGCCTTCGTTGAGCGCGATACCGCGTTATTGCCAGCAAGGCAGTGAAGACGCGGGTCGCCGGGGTCATGCGCCCCGGCCTTCGTCGAGCGTGATTCGAGGTTCGTACCAGCAAAGAGCAGTGAAGACGCCTGTCGCCGGGGTCCACGCCCCTGCCTTCGTCGAGCGTCATACCGTGTTCGTGGACGCAGAGCAGCGAAGACGCCTGTCGCCGGGGTCACGCACCTCGGCCTTCGTCGAGCGTCATACTGTGTTCTTGGACTCAGAGCAGTGAAGACGCCTGTCGCCGGGGTCACTCGCCCCGGCCTTCGTTGAGCGTCATACTGCGTTTCTGAGGGAGAGGGTAGTGAAGAGATACCTGTCGCCGGGGACATCCCCGGCCTTCGTCGAGCGACCACGATTGCTTGAGCCCGCACCCGGAGGAACCGCCTGTCGCCGGGGATTGCGCCCCCGGCCTTCGTTCCGTGGCTCCGGCGCGGCCGGGTGCAGGTCTGCCCGGAGGTGAACTGTCGCCGGAGTTGCGCCCCTTCTGGCGGGTCGAACTCCCGGAACGAGTCGGTCGCCGGTCGCAGGCTCGGTGGTTCCCCCGGGCGGGATCGGCGCGCGTCTCCCGGCGGGCGGCGGACGCGTCGGTCGGCGCCGCAGGCGCGGTGTTCCTGCCGGGTGGGATGTGGAAACTCCCCCGCGGAGCGCGAGGCGATGCCGCGAGACCGCACGCGAGGATGGGAAGCCCCGCGGTCGAACGGGATTCGTCGGCCCCGGCCCGAGGAGTCGAACCGGGCCCGGGCCCGATCCACGGCTGGCCTTCCAGCCGAGCGCGGCAGTGACACGATCTGACTCGGGTGGGCGACATACTGCCT
>CAYGAO010000108.1:0-9207 GCA_964347715.1 uncultured Acidobacteriota bacterium | reverse complement strand
GATCCGTGCCGCCCGCTTGCGCGGGGAGGGAGGACCCTCCCCGCACCCCTCCCCGCCGGCGCTCCGCGCCGCGTCGGCGCGCGAGGGACTTTCTCCACCGCCTGCTAGCAGCCTGTGGACAAAGCGCCCCGCATGGGAATCCGTCCTCGAAGAGATGGGGAACCCCACCGTCCGGGCGGATGCGGGGCGCTTCCCCCACAGGGTGGCGGCCCGAATCGCTGGCGCGATCCGATCCGCCTCTTTCGCGGGGCGGGCGGACCCTCCCCGCACCCCTCCCCGGCGGCGCTTCGCGCCGCGTCGGCGCGCGAGGGACTTTCTCCGCAGTCTGCTGACCGTTCGCACCCCGTCCTCGTCCCGATGCTCGCTCTCGCCGCCGCGCCGCCGGTGACCCCGTTCCCGGTCCCGCCGGGCGTTGCGCCCGCCACGCCGCCGGCCCACCTGCCGGCGCTTCGGGACGAGGTGGTGCGCGAACTCGCTCCGAAGCCGGGCGGCCGGTATCTCGACGGGACCTTCGGGCGGGGCGGACACGCCGCGGCGATCCTCGAGGCGGAACCCGGCGCCGAGGTGCTCGGCCTCGACAAGGATCCCGCCGCCGCCCCGGTCGCGGCCGCTCTCGCCGACCGGAACCCCCGGTTCCGTTTCCTGGACGCCGACTTTCGGGATCTCGGGGACGCTCTCGACCGCGCCGGCTGGAGCCGGGTGGACGGGATCCTCCTCGACCTCGGGCTCTCGAGCCCCCAGCTCGAAGCCGGGGAGCGCGGGCTTTCGTTCCGCCTCGACGGACCGCTCGACATGCGCTTCGACCCCCGCGCGGGGGAGACCGCGGCGGAGCTGCTCGACCGGCTCGAGGAGCGCGACATCGCGGACCTGATCTTCGTGGCGGGGGAGAGGCGCTCGCGCGCGATCGCCCGGCGCATCGTCGCGCGGCGTCCGCTCTCCACCACCTCGGACCTCCGCGCCGCGGTGGTCGCTGCCGTCGGCCCCCGGCGGGGCCGGCTCGACCCCGCCACCAGAACCTTCCTCGCGCTGCGGATGGCGGTGAACCGGGAGGTCGAGGCGCTCGCGGCGGCGCTGGCCGGGGGGCCGGGGCGACTCGCTCCCGGCGGGACGATGGCGGTGATCGCCTACCACTCGGGCGAGGACCGCCCGGTGAAGCACCGGTTCCGGGCGCTCGCGGAAGAACCCGGGTTCGAGCTCGGCGCGCGCCGGCCGATCCGTCCCGGCGAGGAGGAGTGCCGCCGGAACCGGCGGGCGCGGAGCGCCCGGCTCCGGATCCTGCGCCGCCGGGAGGAGGCCTCGTGAGCTCCGACCGGTTCGAGTTCGGCTACCGGCCCGACAACCGGTGGCTCCACCGGAAGATCGACCGCGCGCGCTACTTCCAGCTGCTCGGCTACCTCGCCGTCGGGGTGTTCCTCTTCGGGACGCTCGTCGCCGCCGCCTGGCCCCATCTCGAGGCGGTCCGGCTCGGCTACCGGGTGGAGGAGCTCCGGCACGAGCGGGACCGCCTCGAAAAGGATGTCCAGCGCTACCGCCGCGATCTCGGCGAACTGACGGATCCGCGCTCCGTGGAGCGGATCGCCCGCGAGACCCACGGACTCGTGCCCCCCGCCGAGCGGGTCGTGCTCGAGGTGTCGGCGGCTCCCGGCCCGGCCGCCCGCCCGCCCGCCCGCGCCGCATCCGGGAGCGGCCCCTCCGGAGGCGACGAACCCGACGACCCCGGAGCGGATTCCGGGGGCGCCGGGAGTGGCCCCTCGGAGGGCGACGAAACCGGGAGCCCGACCGCCGGGAGCCCGACCGCCGGGAGTGCGGCGGCGGCGAGTGCGGAATCCGGGGGTGACGCATCCGGGAGCCCCGCATCCGGGGGGGACGCATCCGGGAGCCCCGCATCCGGGGGTGATGCAGCCGGGAGCCCCGCATCCGGGAGTCCGGAACCGGCGAGTCCGGAACCGGGGAGCGCGGACTCCCGAAGCGCCGCATCCGAGGGTGACGCAGCCGGGAGCCCCGTATCCGGGAGTCCGGAACCGGCGAGTCCGGAACCGGGAAGCGCGGACTCCGGAAGCGCCGACCCGAACGCCCCGGTCTCGGGGCGCCGCGACCCGTGAGCGCCGATCCCGGCCCCGGGGGGCCCGTCCCGCCGAGCCTCTTCCCGGACCATCCCGGGGGTCCGTCCCCGGGCCGGTCCGGGCCGGCCCGGCGTCCGCGGCGGCCCCCCCGGACGAAGCGTCCCCGGAGACCGCGGAACACGAACCGCCCGCCCTCGCTCCCCTTCGGCGAGCGCCCCCCGGGGTCGGGGGCCACGAGCCGCCCGTCCGCTCTCCCCCCCGAGTCGAAGACCGCGCCGAAGTGGTCCCAGCTCCGCCGCCGCGTCCTCGTCGGCGCCGGCCTGATCGTGGCCTGGGGCGCCCTGATCCTCGGCCAGCTGGTGGAGACCCAGGTCTTCCAGCACGAGACGATGGCCCGGCGGGCGAACGGCCAGCACCAGTACGAACTCACGATCCCGCCGTTCCGGGGCGGGATCCACGACCGCCGGGGCCGGCCGCTCGCGCTCACGATCGTGGCGCAGTCGGTCTATGCGGCGCCCCCCGACTACGCCGCCCCGCAGATCCCCGAAGCGGCGCGGCGCCTCGCCCGCTGCCTCGGGGTCGGGCGCGAACTCGTCGAGCGCCGGCTGCGGCGGGACTCGCGCTTTTCCTGGCTGAAGCGGCGGGCCCTCCCCGGGGAGGTCGTCTGCGCCCGGGCGACCGGACTCCCGGTCGGCGTCATCGAGGAGAACGGACGCTCCTACCCCGGGGGCGAGCTCGCGGCGCATCTCGTCGGCCACACCGGGGTGGACGGCGGCGGCCTCGGCGGGATCGAGCACGCCCTCGATTCCGTGATCCGGGGGGAGCCGGGCCGGCGCACGGTCTGGACCGACGGCCGGCGCACCGGCAGGGCGAGCCGGGTGATCCGGGAGCCGCGGCCCGGCGCCGATGTCGAGCTCACGATCGACACCCACCTCCAGGCGATCGCCGAGGAAGAGCTCGCCCGGGGGATCGAAGAGACCGGGGCCGAGGGGGGCACGGTGATCCTCACCGAGACCGCCACCGGCGAGATCCTGGCGCTCGCGAGCGCCCCCTCGTTCGATCCGAACCGGGTGCGGGACACCCCGCCGGAGCGCCTCGGGAACCGCTCGCTCACGAACCCCTACGAGCCGGGTTCGGTGCTCAAGATCTTCACCGCCGCCGCCGCGCTGAACGAGGGGGTGACCCACGAGGAGGAGGAGTTCGACACCTTCGGGGGCCGCTACCCCGTCGGACGGCGCATCGTCCGCGACTGGCAGCCGCTCGGGCCGCTGACCTTCGCCGGCGTCATCCAGCGCTCCTCGAACATCGGGACGCTCCAGGTCGCCTCGCGCCTCGGCTCCCGCACCCTCGCCGGCTACCTCCGCGGCTTCGGGTTCGGGGAGCGCACCGGCCTCCCGCTGGGCGCCGAGAGCCGGGGGATCCTCCCGCCGGACGGGGTCTGGCGCCCGATCCGGCTCGCCACGGTGTCCTTCGGGCAGGGGATCGCGGTGACCCCGGTCCAGCTGGCGCGGGCGGTGAACGCGATCGCGAACGACGGCGTTCGCATCCCCCTCCGCCTCGTCCGGCGCGTCGGGGGCGAACCCGCTCCCTTCGGTGCGGCGCAGCGGGTCGTCACCTCCGGGACCGCGGCTCGCGTCCGCGCGATCCTCGCCGGGGCGGTCGCCACCGGAACCGGTTCCGCGGCCCGGGTCCGGGGTTTCGAGATCGGCGGCAAGACGGGAACCGCGCAGAAGCCGCATCGCGGTGGCTACTCGCCGACGGACTACATCGCCTCCTTCGCCGGGTTCGCGCCCGCTCCCGAGCCGCTCTTCAGCGGCGTGGTGATCCTCGAGGTCCGGAAGCCGAACCACAGCGGGACGCACGCGGCGCGAGTCTTCGGGCGGGTCGCCGAACGGGTGCTCCGCCGCTACCGGGTGCCCGGCGGCGGTTCCGGGCAGGTCGTCGCCGCCGGAGATCCCCCGGCGGCGTCCCGCCCGGCTCCCGGACCTGCCTTCCACCCGGCGCCCGACCCGGCGCGCCTCGTCCGGGCCTCGTTCGTGGAAGGACCCGCCCCCGCTCCCCTCCCGCTCCGCGACCGGGTCGCGCTCGCCCTCCGGCGGGGCGTCTCCCTCCGGGCCGCGTCCCCCACCCCGCGGTCCGCCGCCCGCGAACCGGCCCCGCCGGGCGGAGCCACCCCGAACCCGCCACCTCCCGCCGCCCCGAGGCCCCGGTCGTGATCCTCGGGCAGCTCCTCGCCGGCATCGAAGCCGAGGCCTCGCCGGCGGCGCGGGCTGCCCGGGTTACCGGCGTCACCTGCGATTCGCGCCAGGTCGCTCCCGGCAGCCTCTTCGTCGCCGTCCGGGGAGCGCGCTTCGACGGCCACGACTTCCTCCCCGCCGCGGCCCGCGCCGGCGCGGCCGCCGCCCTCGTCGAGCGTCGCCCGGCGGATCCGCGCCTCCCCTTCGCCCGCGTCCCCGACACCCGCGCCGCCGCCGGGGTCGTGGCGGCGGCGTTCCACGGCAACCCGGCGGACTCGATGCGCCTCGTCGGGGTCACCGGCACGAACGGGAAGACGACGGTGGCCTGGCTCCTCGACGAAGTCCTCTGGCGCGGGTCCGGCGCGAGCCTCTGCTGCGGGACGCTCGGACACCGGGTGCGGCGCGGCCGGGGCTCCTTCGCCCCCGGGGGGGCCGGCCTCACGACGCGCGAAGCGCCGGAGTTCCAGGCGCTGCTGGCGGCGGCGCGCGCCGCCGGCTGCGTCTCCGGCGCGGTGGAGTGCTCCTCGCACGGCCTCGTCCAGGGGCGCCTCCGGGGCGCGAGCTTCCGGGTCGCGGTGTTCACGAACCTCACGCAGGACCACCTCGACTTCCACGAGGACCTCGAGGCCTATTTCGAGGCGAAGCGGATCCTGTTCACCGACCTGCTGCGCCCCGGCGGCGTCGCGGTGATCGGGCTCGACGACCGCTTCGGAGCTCGCCTCGCCCGGGACCTCGCCGCGACGCGCCCCGAGGTGCGGATCGTCGGCTTCGGCGTCCGGCGAGGAGCGGCGGTGCGGATCACCGGCCTCCGGGCAGCGCTCGACGGGACCCGCGCCCGGCTCGAGACCGCCGCCGGGTCGCACGAGATCGCGAGCCCGATGCTCGGCGGGTTCAGCGCCCTGAACCTCGCCGCGGCCTTCGGCGCGCTCGTCGCGCTCGGGCTCGACGGCGCCCGGGCCGCCGGAGCCCTCTCGAAGGTCCCGGCCCCGCCGGGGCGGATGGAGCGGATCCGCGCCCCCGGAAAGGCGCCCGCGGTCATCGTGGACTACGCCCACACCCCGGCCGCGCTCGCCCGCTCGCTCGCCTACGCCCGGGAGCTCGCGGGGACCGGCCGCCTGCTCGTGGTCTTCGGCTGCGGCGGCGACCGCGACCGGGGGAAGCGGGCGCTCATGGGGGATGTCGCCGCCCGGCTCGCCGACCTCGTGGTACTCACCTCGGACAACCCGCGGACCGAGGATCCGGAAGCGATCATCGCCGACATCCGCAAGGGCGCGGAGAACCCGGCGCTCGGCGCCGCCATCGTGGTCGAGCCCGACCGCCGCCGCGCGATCGGGGAGGCGGTGGCCGCCGCCGCGCTCCACGACATCGTCTTCGTCGCCGGGCGGGGGCACGAGAGGCGCCAGGACCGGGGCGGGGTCCTCGTTCCGCTCGACGACCGGGCGGTGGCGAAAGAGGCGCTCGGCGCCCGCCGGAGGGGCCGGTGAGGATCTCGGCCGCCCGCGCCGCCCGCGCGATGGGTGGCTCGCTCGCCGGCGACCGCGGAGCCGCGACCGGCGTCTCGATCGACAGCCGCACGCTCGCGCCGGGCGATCTCTTCTTCGCGATCCGCGGCCCTCGCCACGACGGCCACGCCTTCGTGCCCGCTGCTTTCCGCGCCGGCGCCGCCGGCTCGGTGGTCGCCGCGGACGCGGCGGTCCCCGCGCCCGGGCCCGGGGACGGCTTCGTGATCCGGGTCGCCGACCCGACGGCGGCGCTCGGGGCGCTCGCCCGCGCCGAGCGGTCGGCGAGCGGGGCGCGGATCGTCGCGGTGACCGGGAGCCTCGGCAAGACGACCACCAAGGAGGCGGCGGCGGCGGCGCTCGCCGCGCGGTACTCGGTCTTCCGCTCGCCGGGCAACCGGAACAACCAGTGGGGGCTCCCGCTCTCGCTCCTCGCGCGGAAGGACGAGGAGGTCGGGGTCGTCGAGCTCGGGATGTCGGCCCCGGGCGAGATCCGCGCGCTCACCCGGATCGCCCTCCCCGACTGCGGCGTGATCACCACGATCGCCGAGACCCACCTCGAATTCTTCGACGGGATCGCGGGCATCGCGGCGGCGAAGGGCGAGCTCTACGCGGCGCTCCCGCCGGGGGCGACGGCGGTGGTGAACGCCGACGACGCGCTGGTCGCCGCCCAGGCGGGGCGGTTCGCCGGGCGGAAGGTCACCTGTGGCTTCGCCGCCGGCGCCGATGTCCGCGGATCCGGCTACGCCGCCCGGCCGGCCGGCCTCTCGTTCTCGGTCTCGGCGTTCGGCGGCCCCCGGGTCACCGTCTCCTGCGGGCTCTCCGGGCGCCACAACGCCCGGAACCTGCTCGCCGGCCTCGCCGCCGCCACGGTGCTCGGGACGCCGCTCGACCGCGCCGCCGAGAGCCTCCGGTCGCTCCGACCGCTCCCCGGCCGCGGGGCGCGGGTCGCGCTCGGGTGTGGGGCCGAGGCGGTGGACGAGACCTACAACGCCAGTCCGCGCGCGCTCCGCGCCGTCATCGGGGAGTTCGTCCGGCAGCCGGCGCGTCGCCGCCTCCTCGTCGCCGGCGACATGCTCGAGCTCGGGGCGGCGGCGGAGGCGCTCCACCGCGACTGCGGCCGCTTCGCCCACGCGGCCGGACTCGACCTGATCGTCGGCGTCGGCCCGCTCGGCGCCGTCCTCGCCGACGAAGCCGCGGCGCTCGGTTCGAGAACGCTCGCGGCGGGAAGCCCGGAGGAAGCGGCGGCGCTCCTCGGAGACGAGCTGCGTCCGGGCGACCGGGTGCTCTTCAAGGCCTCGCGCGGCGTGCGCCTCGAGACCGCGATCCGCCGGCTCGAACCGGCGGGGAGGAAGGACTGATGCTCACCGCGCTCTTCCGCTGGCTCGCCGAGGACCTGAGCGTCCTGGGCGTGTTCCGCTATGTGACCGTCCGCACCGCGGCGGCCACGATCACCGCGATCGTGCTCTCGCTGGGCCTCGGCTCCTTCGTGATCGCCCGGCTGGAGCGGCTCCGGGTGGTCGAACAGATCCGGCGGGAAGGCCCGCCGCACGGGGCGAAGGCGGGGACGCCGACGATGGGCGGGGTCCTGATCGTCGCCTCGGTGCTCACCTCGACCCTGCTCTGGGCCGATCTCGGGAACGCGCTCGTCTGGGTGGCGGCGGTCGTCATGCTCGGCTACGCGGTCGTCGGCTTCCTCGACGACTGGAGGAAGCTGCGCCGCGGGCGCGGGTTCGGCATCCGCGCCAAGTTCGGGCTGCAGATCCTGCTCGGGCTCGCCGCCGGGGTCTTCCTCGTCCTCTACGCGGAGACCGGCGCCTTCACCACCCGCGTGGTGTTCCCGTTCTGGAAGGAGTTCCAGCCCGAGCTCGGCCTGCTGATCGTCCCGGCGGTGGTGCTGGTCCTCGTCGCCTCGACGAACGCGGTGAACCTGACCGACGGGCTCGACGGCCTCGCCACCGGGTGCGTCCTGGTGGCGGCGGCGGTGTACACCGCCCTCACCTACCTCTCGGGACACGCCGGGTTCGCCGCGTATCTGGACATCCTGCATGTGCCGGGCGCTTCGGAGGTGACGATCTTCGGCGCCTCGGTGGTGGGCGCCGCGCTCGGCTTCCTGTGGTTCAACGCCTGTCCGGCGCGGGTGTTCATGGGCGATGTGGGGGCGCTCGCGCTCGGCGCCGCGATCGGCATCCAGGCGCTCCTGATCCGCCAGGAGATGCTCCTCGTCGTCGTCGGGGGGGTCTTCGTGGTCGAGGCCGCCTCGGTGATCGTCCAGGTGGCGAGCTTCCGCTTCACCGGGCGGCGCCCCTTCCGGATGGCCCCGCTCCACCACCACTTCGAGCTCGGGGGCTGGTCCGAGTCGCAGGTGAGCGTCCGGTTCTGGATCCTCGCGGTGCTCTGCGCGCTCGCCACCCTCACGACGCTCAAGCTGCGATGACGGACGATGGGTTCCGGGGAGAAGCCGGGCGTCCCGGGGCCGGGTGTCCTCGTCCTCGGCGCGGGGGCGAGCGGGCTCGCCGCGGCGCGCCATCTCTCCCGGATCGGACGCCGGGTAACGGTGGCGGATCGCCGCCCCGAGTCGCGGATCCCGGCGGCCGCCGAGATCCGCGCGCTGGGCGCCCGGCTGCGAACGGACGGGCACCCGCCCGAGCTGCTCGGCGGGTCGGCGCTCGTGGTCACGAGCCCCGGCGTCCCTCCCGCGGAGGAGATCTTCCGGGCGGCGCGCGCCGCCGGGATCCCGGTCTGGGGGGAGCTCGAGCTCGGCTTCCGGGCGCTCGGCGAGCCGGCGGAACGGATCGTCGCGGTGAGCGGGACGAAGGGGAAGTCCTCGGTGGTCACGCTGCTCGCCGACGCGCTGCGGCGGAGCGGCGCGCGGGCGGTGGCGGCCGGGAACCTCGGGACGCCACTGACCGCCTTCGCCGGGGAGTCCGGCCCGGAACCGGTCCTGGTGGTCGAGGCGTCGAGCTTCCAGCTCGCCACCACCGCGCGCTTTCGCGCCAGGGTGGCGGTCCTGCTCGAGGTGGGCGAGGACCATCTCGACTGGCACCCCGACCTCGCCGACTACCGCCGGGCGAAGGCGCGCCTCTTCGGCAACCAGCAGGCGTCCGACTGGGCGGTCTGGGACGGAGCTGATCCGGTGGCCTCGCAACTCGCCGCCGGCGCCGCGCGGGAGAGCGGCGCCCGGCGCCTCCCCTTCGGCGGCGCCCCCGGCGCCCGGGATCCCGAAGTGCTCCTCGGGCCCGGCGCGGTGGCGCGGCGGGACGGGTCCCGGATCGCGACGCTCGCGCGCTGGTCCGAGCTGCGTTTCGATGCCCCGCACCACCGGAGGAACCTCGCCGCGGTGGCGGCGGCGGCGAGCATCCTCGGGGTCGGGCGCGACGCGATCGAGGCGGCCGCGGCAGAGGGCCC
>CAYGAO010000107.1:0-9352 GCA_964347715.1 uncultured Acidobacteriota bacterium | reverse complement strand
GCGATTCGGGCCGCCATCCGGTGGGGAAAGCGCCCCGCATCCGCCCGGACGACGGAGTTCCCCATCGCTTCGAGGACGGATTCCCATGCGGGGCGCTCTATCCACCGGCTGGTAGGCTACTTGGCTCCCGCCCGCCTCTTTCGTCGCCATGACCGGAGTTCGGGGGCGTCTGTGGAGGTGTTCATGAACCGACAGAACCCGATCGAACCCGACCCCGGAGCGGAGGCGGCGGGAGAGTCCGCGGCCGCCCCGTCCGGAGCACCGGGGTCCCGCGCGCCGGAACTCGGCCTCGAGGAACTGATCCGTCAACACCGCGAGCTCGACGAGCGGCTGAACGAATTGGCGCAGGCGCCGCACCTGACGCCGGGCCAGCAATACGACGCGCTCGTCATGAAGAAGCGCAAGCTGGCGCTCAAGGACCGGATCGCCGCGCTGGCTCCTTCCTGAGCGAACGCGAGGAGACGTGGGCCAGGTCCCGACCGGGCGGCTCCCGGACCGCCGGTCTCCGGACCGGAAGACTCCGGACCGGAGGATGCGGTCGGCTTGAGTCGCGTCCCGCTCGCCCCCGAGGGGCGCGTCTTCGTTCTCGCGCCGCTCCTCGTCGCCGGGATCTCCGGCGCGGCCGGTTTCGTCTTCGAGTCGCCGGCGCTCTCCTGGGTGGGCGTGGCGCTCCTGTTCCTCGCGGCGTTCTCGCTCTTCTTCTTCCGGGATCCCGAACGGCGCCCGGCCGAACGCGGGGCGGTGCTCCTCGCCCCGGCGGACGGCCGGGTCACCGCGGCCGGGCCTGCCACGGAAGGCGAACCGGGAACCCAGCGGGTGAGCATCTTTCTCTCGCTGTTCGATGTCCATGTGAACCGGGCCCCGACGGCCTGCCGGGTCGAGGCGGTGCGCTATCGCTCCGGGGAATTCCGGGCCGCCTTCCGGGCCGACGCCGCGGCGCGGAACGAGCAGAACGAGCTCGAACTGGAGACCGCCGGCGGCCCGGTGCGCGTCCGTCAGATCGCCGGGGCGCTCGCCCGGAGGATCGTCTGTCGGGCCCGGCCGGGCGACGAGCTCCTCCCCGGCGAGCGTTTCGGCCTCATCCGTTTCGGTTCGCGGACGGACACCCTGCTGCCGCCGGGGGTCGCCCTCGCCGTCGGTCCCGGGGACCGGGTCCGCGCCGGTGAGACCGTGATCGGGAGATGGACCTGAAGCGGCCGGGCCTCCGCACCCGCCGCGGGGTCTTCGTGCTCCCCGCGCTCTTCACGGTCGCGAACATCTTCTTCGGTTTCTTCTCGATCGTCCAGACGCTCCGCGGAGACCTCGCCGGCGCCGCGCTGGCGATCGGCTTCGCGATCCTCGCCGACCTGGTGGACGGACGGGTCGCCCGGTTCGCCGCCGCGACCAGCGAGTTCGGACGCGAGCTGGATTCGCTCGCCGACATGTGCTCCTTCGGCGTCGCCCCGGCGGTGCTCGTCCACGGATGGGTGCTCGAACGCTGGCCCCAGACCGGCTGGCTCGTCGCCGCGCTGTTCACGATCTGCGCCGCGCTCCGGCTCGCGCGCTTCAATGTGGGACGACTGAACGCCGATCCCCGCTTCTACACCGGGATGTCGAGCCCGGCGGCGGCGGCGATCGTCGGCGCGTTCGTCTATTGGCATCCCGAACCGCCCGCGACCGAACTCGCCGCGGCCGCCTGCCTCGTCGGCACCGCGGGCCTCGCGCTCGCGATGAACAGCCCGCTGCGCTACCCGAGCTTCCGCAGCCTCACCGGGCGAAGGCCGCAGTCGCACCGGACGCTGGTCGTGGTCGCGATCTTCATCGTCGCGGCGATCGCCGAGCCGGTGGCGATGTTCCTCCTCCTCGCCCTCGGCTACGCCGTCTCCCCCGCGTTCCGCGGCCTGCGCCGGCTCTTCCGCCGCCTGCGCCCGCCGGTTCCGGCGGCTTCCGATCGCCGCTCCGAGGAAGGCTGGACCTCGCGAAGCCCCGAAGGGGAATGAACCGGACCCTTCCGGGCGGCTGGCCGGGCCGTCGGGGAAGCCGGCAGGACCCGGAGACCCATCCGTCGCCTCCCCTCCTCGACCGGCGGTTCGGCCGTCCGGCAGGGCCGCTCGTCCCTCGCCCCACCTCGTCCCGCGGCGGTCCCGGTCGGTAGAATCGGGCGCGTCGCCCGTGCCCCGAACCCTCCGGATCCGCCTGCTCCGTCGGACCGGCGGGCCCGCTTCGCCGCTGTCTCGCGGGTTCTTCTACCTCGCGATCGTGGCCGGTCTCTTCGCGACCTTCGCGCTCGCCGCCGCGGTGACCTTCCTCATCGCCTCGGGCAGCGCCGATCCGCGCGTCCCCGACCTGACGGGGGCGGATATCGAGGCCGCCGAGCGCCGACTCGCGGCCGCCGGACTCCGGCTCCTCGAGGGCCCGGCGCGCTTCGACGATCAGGTCCCCGAGGGCCGGGTCGCCTTCCAGGAGCCCCCGCCCGGCTCGTTCTTCAAGCGCGGACGCTCGGTTCGGGTCTTCCGGAGCCTCGGGCCGACGCGGCGCGTGGTGCCGCGGCTCGAGGGCGGCACCCTCGCCGAGGCCCGCCGCCGGCTCGAAGCCGCCGACCTCGTGGTCGGCCGGGTCGCCGAGGTCGGGAGCGACACCTATCTCGCGGGACGGGTGATCGCCCAGGCGCCGGTCGCCTACACCGAGACCGGCCCGGAGACGCCGGTGTCGGTCCTGCTCTCTCGGGGTTC
This sequence comes from uncultured Acidobacteriota bacterium, assembly GCA_964347715.1. GTDB lineage: Bacteria > Acidobacteriota > Vicinamibacteria > Marinacidobacterales > Marinacidobacteraceae > CAYGAO01. The sequence continues at coordinate 6,641 of CAYGAO010000107.1, read as the reverse complement.
TGCGCCCGAGTCGTTCGTGATGCCCGACTTCATCGGTCGCCGCTACGGGGAGATCGCCGACGACCTGAGCCGCGCCGCGCTCCGGGTGCGCGACATCCGCCGCGCCCGCTACCCGGGAGCGCCCCGCGGAATCGTCGTGGATCAGTCTCCAACGGCGGGGGCCCGGGTCACCCGCCAGGACCGGATCGTCCTCACCGTGAGCCGATGAGCGGCGAGCGCCCCCTGCGGATCGCCCCGTCGCTCCTCTCGGCGGACTTCACCCGGCTCGCCGACGAGATCCGGGCGGTCGAAGAAGCCGGGGCGCACGGCCTCCACCTCGATGTCATGGACGGCCACTATGTCCCGAACCTGACCTTCGGCCCGATGCTGGTGGCCGCCGTGCGCCGCTGTACCGAGCTCCCGCTCGACGCCCACCTGATGATCGCCAACGCTGCCGAGCGCGCCGCCGACTACGCGGCCGCCGGCGCCGACGCGATCGCCGTCCACCCGGAAGCCGTCCGCCACCTCCAGCAGACGCTCGCCGATCTGCGGGCGCTCGGAGTCCGGCCCGGAATCGCGATCGACCCGCTCACCCCGCTCGCCACCCTCGAAGCGGCGATCGCCGCCGCCGACTACGCGATCGTCATGTCGGTGAACCCCGGCCGGGGCGGCCAGGACTTCATCGAGGGCAGCTTCGAACGGGTGCGCCGGGTGCGCCGGCTCGCCGACCGCCGGAACCCGGCGCTCGAGATCATGGTGGATGGCGGGATGGGCCCGGCTCGGGTGCCGGCGGCGCGCGCGGCCGGAGCCGATGTCGTGGTCGCCGGCTCGGCGGTCTTCTGCGCCGCCGACCCGGGGGAGGCGGTCCGCGAGATGCTCGCCGCCTGACAGGCTGTGGTGAAAGTCCCCCGGGCACAGACGCGGCGTGCGGCGCCGCCGGGGAGGGTCCTCCCTCCCCGCGAAAGACGGTGAGGCGAATCGCGGAAGCGATTCGCCCGGCGTCAGTTCCCGAAGACCCCGGCGGCGGCGCTGGCCGGGTCCGGTCGCGCCACCCGGTGCGATTCGAGCGCCCTGGCCTCGGCGGCGCGCACCTCCTCCTCGACTCCGGCCTCGACCGCATCCAGCCGGGCGGCCGAGACTCCCTCCCAGCGGGCGCCGCCCGCTTCGTGACCCTGGCTCAGGAACGCCCGGAACATCCGGACCGGGTCCCGGCGCCCGTAGTGTTCGAAGAGGGCTTCCGGGAGGAGCCGGCGGCCTTCCGCCTCGTCGTGGGTCGCGTGCCCCCCCATCCGGAAGGTGTCCGCGACCACGAGCGCCGGCGCGGAGGCGGCGAGGGCGGCCCGCCGGGCGAGCGCGACCCCGGCGAGCACATCGAGCACGTTGTTCCCTTCGACCCGGAAGACGGGCGCGCCGTGGACCGCCCCGGCGGCGGCGAGCCGTTCCGCCCCGCCCGGCGGGAGCGGGGTGCCGAGCGCGATCCGGTTGTTCTGGATCACGACCACGAGCGGCGCCCCGAGCGCCGCCGCCGACGCCATGCCCTCGTGGAATCCGGCGGTCGCGGTGGTCCCGTCGCCAGCCCAGGTGAGCGCCACCCGCGCCTCTCCCCGGAGGCGGTACGCGAGGGCGACCCCGGCGCACACCGGAACCAGCGAGCCCACCATGCTGATCGGGGCGACCACTCCGAGCGAGAGATCGCCGAAGTGGAGGTCGCGCCCCCGGGCCGGGCCGTCCCCGGTCCCGAGCGCCCCCCGGAACATCGCCTCGAGCGGCATCCCGCGCTCGTGAGCGGCGCCCGCGTTCCGGATCATCGGCCCCACCGCATCCCCCGCCTCGAGCGCGTGGCAGGCGCCGACGGTGACCGCTTCCTCGCCGACCCCGAGCCACGCCTTCGACAGCACCCCCGAGCGCACCCAGCGCTTCAGCTGGATATCGTGGAGCCGGTTCCGCACGAGGCCGCGGTAGAGCGCGAGCCGCCGGGCTTCGGAGAGGCCTTCGAGGACCCCGGCGCGGGCTGGCTCCGCGAAGGCCCGCGCCCCGAACTCGCGGACGAGCGCCGGCTCCTCGGCCCAGGCGATGTACTCCGGGGGGTCGAGCCCGGGGATCCCCTTCACCGGGGCTGCCCCACCGCGGCCCGCCCCGGCGAACCGGTCAGGTGGCGGCGCCGCCCCAGCGGACCAGCTCCGAGGCGATCCGGTTCTCCACCGCATCGCCGCTCCACTGTTCCCGGAGCCCGTTCGTCACCACCGAGAAGGCGAGCGGCTCCCCGTCGCCCGGGAAGACCACGCCGGACAGCGAACTGACCGAGCTCAGGCTGCCGGTCTTGGCGATGATCCGACCGAGGGTCTCCGGCCCCCGGAGGCGCCGCGCCAGGGTCCCGTCCACCCCGGACACCGCGAGCGAGCAGAGGAAGTCGTCCCGGAGCGCGGGCTGGCGGTAGAGATCCTGAACGACGCCCACCAGGAGCCGCGGCGTCAGCCGGTTCTCGCGGGACAGCCCCGAGCCGTCGGCGATCCGGAAGGAATCCGCGCGAAACCCGAGCCCCACGAGGTATTCCTCGAGCGCGCGCTGCCCCTTTTCGAGCGTGCCGGGAGGGCCCCAGCGATGTGCGCCCACCGCGAACAGCAACTGCTCCGCCGACCAGTTGTTGCTGTACTTCCCGAGCGCCTCGACCACCTGGGTGAGCGGCGCGGACTCGTGGACATGCAGGAGTTCGCGGCCTCGCGACGCTCCCCGGGTCTCGCGGCGCACCTCGCCGGGAGCCGAGACCCCCCGCTCGCGGAGCTTGCCCCGGAGCGCGTGGCCGAAGTAGAGCGCCGGCTCGGTCGCGGTGAAGCGGGCGAGCCGCTCGTCGCCGCCCCGGAGGATCCGCCCCTCGAGCCGGATCCGCCGGGCTCCCCGCCGACGAGCCAGGACGAAGGGTCTCCCGGTGTTGCTGAGCACCATCCGGTTGTCCACGGCGTAGTAGCCGTAACCCTCGTCGCGGACCTCGGGCCGGGGCCCCGCTCCCGGTGTTCCGCCGACGACGACCTGGTTCCACTCGTAGCCGAGGGCGCTCTGGATCGGTTCCCGCCGCCGCAGCCGGCGCTGGACCAGCTCGCGGTCCGTCTCCTGGGGCTCGAAGAAGGAGTCGTCGAGGAGGAAATCGCCGGTGACCTCGCTGATTCCGGCCCCCGCGAGCGATTCGGCGATGAACTCCATGTCCAGGTGGTTCAGCGAGGGGTCGCCCGAACCCACGATGCGGAGCGGCCCCTCGACGACCCCGGCGGCGTTCGGGGGCCGATCCACGAACAGGCGCGTCGGGAAGCGGTAGTTCGGGCCGAGGTAGTAGAGGCACGCGGCCATCACCGGCAGCTTCATCCCGGAGGCCGGCACGTACGGCCGATCCTCGTTGTAGCTGAAGAGCGTCGTCCGGCTCAGAAGGTGCTCGATGTGGACCCCGAGCCCGTAGGTGAAGCCGAACCGCCGCCGGACGGCGTGGATCCGCCGCCCGAGATCCTCGACGGAAGCGTCGGTGAACGGCGCCGCGCCGGCGGGCGCCGCCCCATCGGCGAGGCCGATTCCGGCCGCCCCTCCGAGCAGGCCGAGCGCCCGTCGCCGCGATACGCGCCAGCCGGCTCCCGAGGAGCGCGCGGCGCCGAGAGATCCGACCATGACCCGGTCGTGAGAGGATACCGAAACGGTGCCCACCCAGGATTTCCCGAGCCCGTTCCCGAGGAGCCGCCCATGTCCCGACCGCCTCTCTCCCCGCCGTCGTTGACGCGGCGGCGCCTGCTCCAGGGCGCCGCCGTCCCGGCCCTGCTCGCCGGTTGCGCCCCGGCCGTTCGCGACGGGGGCGTGACGCTCGAGGCCATGCGCCACCTGAACGCGATGGTGGCGAACCCGGTCACCGAGGACCGCCTCGCCCGGATCCTCCCCGCGGTTCGCCTGAACCACGCCTTCTTCCGGCCGGTGCGCGCCCTCGAGATCGGGGATCCGGTCGAGCCGGCGGTGCAGTTCCGGGCCGAGGGGTCCCGGTCCCCGAACCCGTGATCCCGGAGATCTGCCGCCTCGACGCCCTCGCGCTCTCGGAGCGCCTGCGGCGGCGCGAGCTCTCTCCGGTCGAGGTGGTGGAAGCCCACCTCGCCCACCTCGAGGCGGCGGACCGGGAGATCAACGCCTTCATCACCGTGACCGCCAGCCACGCGCGCGAACGCGCCGCCGAGTGTGAAGCCGAGATCGGCGCCGGCGAGTGGCGCGGCCCGCTCCACGGGATTCCGTACGCCCCGAAGGACATCCTCGCCACCGCCGGGATCCGGACGACGAACGGCTCGCGCGCCACCGCCGACTGGTTTCCGGATCACGAGTCCACGATCACCGCCCGCCTGAACGACGCCGGCGCGATCCTCCTCGGCAAGGCGAACCTGCTCGAGTTCGCCATGGGGAGCGGGGTGCTCTCCGGTTTCGGCCCGACCCGGAACCCCTGGGCGCCCGGCTACAGCCCTTCGGGTTCCTCCTCCGGATCGGGGGCGTTGCTCGCCGCCCGCATGGCGCCGCTCTCGATCGGCACGGATACCGGCGGCTCGATCCGGGGACCGGCGGCAGCCTGCGGCGTCGTCGGCCTGAAACAGACCTACGGCCGCGTGAGCCGCCACGGGGTGACCACCCTGAGCTGGACCCTCGACCACGCCGGGCCGATGACCCGGACCGTCCGGGATGCGGCGGCGGTCCTGGGCGCGATCGCCGGGCCCGACCCGGCCGATCCGACCGCCACCTCGCACCCGGTCCCCGACTACCTCCGGGGGCTCACCGGCGAGGTCCGCGGCATCCGGATCGGGATCCCGGTGTCCGGCTTCTTCGAGATCGCCACCCCCGAGGTCGAGCGGGCGGTCCGCGACGCGGTCTCGCTGCTCGCCGGCGACGGGGCCGAGATCGTCGAGGCGGAGGTTCCGCACGCCCACCTCGCCGGGAGCGCCGGCTGGATCGTGGCGATGGCGGAGGCGGCCACCTTCCACGAGCGGCGGCTCGCGGAAACGCCGGATGCGCTCGACCCGCTGGTCCGGGAGCGGCTCGAGGTGGCGAAGTTCTATCCCGCCACCGACTACCTGAAGGCGCTGCGGCTGCGCACGATCCTGCAGCAGGAGATGGCGCGGGTCTTCGAGCGGTGCGATGTGATGATCGTGCCGAGCTCGCTCTCCCCGGCGGAACCGCTCCGGACTCCCGAAGCCGCCCGGAGCGATGTCCGCGAGGGGGCCGACCCCGACGCCGTCGAATCGCGCCCGGGAAACACCTTTCTCGGAAACCTGACCGGGCTGCCCGCGCTCACGATGCCGTGCGGGTTCACCGCCGAGGCGCCGAAGCGCCCGCTCGCGCTCCAGATCTACGGCCCGCCGTTCTCCGAACCGCTGATCCTCCGCGTCGCCCACGCCTACGAGCTGCGGACCGGCTGGGGCGAGGAACTTCCCCCCGTCTGATTCCGGCGCGCCCGGTATCCTTTCGCGCATGGCAGCGGTTCCCGGAGCTTCGCCCCGCCCCGCGGCGGGGCGAGCGTTCTCGTCGCGGCGCCTCGCGCCCGCCGCCCTCGCCGTTCTCCTCGGCGCCGCCTGTGGTGGCGACGGCGCCGATCCGGGGCGGACCTTCCTGAGCCTCGGCACCGCCCCGCCGGGCGGGGCGTTCTTCGTCGTGGGGGGAGCACTCGCCGAAGTGCTCGGCGAATCGGGGCTGTCGGTGACCGCCGAGGCCACGAAGGGCTCCGGCGAGAACATCCGGCGGCTCGCCCGGGGCGAGCTCGATCTCGCGCTCTCGAACGCCGCCGTGACCTATTTCGCCGCCCGCGGCGAGGACGGCTGGGGTCGGGAGTACCCGGTCCGGGCGGTGATGACCCTCGCGCCGAATGTCGCACTCTTCGTCGCCCCGAGGTTCCAGGAAGTCGAAGAACTCCGGGATCTCGTCGGCCGGCGCGTCGTCGTCGGCGTCGCCGGCGCCGGGTTCGAGCACTTCATCCGTCCGATCCTCGAGGCGCACGGGATCACCTACGACGACTTCACCCCGCTCTACAACACCCAGGCGGGCGCGGTGGACATGCTGACCGACGGAACGGCGGCGGCGGCCTTCCTCGGCGGCGCGGTCCCGACCGCGTCGATCGTCCAGGCGACCGCCGGGATGGACGCCCTCCTCCTGCCGTTCGATCCCGAGGTGCGGAGCGCCCTTCCCGGGCGCTTCCCGTTCTATCGGGAGGCGGTGATCCCGGCCGGGACCTACCGGGGCCAGGAAGAGGACTTCCACGGGCTCGATGTGGGCTCGATGCACCTGATCACCCGGAGCGACGCGGACCCCGAGTCGATCTACCGGGTGACCCGGACGCTCTGGGAGCGGCGCGCCGCAGTCGTCGAAAAACACCCCGCCGGCCGGGCGATCCAGGCGGGCAACGCCGCCCGCGACACCGGGATCCCCTTCCATCCGGGCGCCGAGCGCTTCTACCGGGAAGCCGGCATCTGGCCCGGGGCCGGGGGCGCCGCCGAACCCTGAGCGACCTCCGAAACGCAGCGCGGCCCCCGCTTCCCGGACCCGGTGCTTCCCGGCTCCCGGGCGGGGGGTTCCGAGTTGCTGGCAGGCTGTGGAGAAAGTCCCCCGTGCGCCGACGCGGCGCGAAGCGCCGCCGGGGAGGGTCCTCCCTCCCCGCGAAA
>CAYGAO010000106.1:0-9361 GCA_964347715.1 uncultured Acidobacteriota bacterium | reverse complement strand
GACCCTCCCCGCACCCCTCCCCGGCGGCGCTTCGCGCCGCGTCGGCGCACGAGGGCCTTTCTCCTCGGCCTGTCAGCGGACCACCGGATGCGGATCAGGATCCGCCGTTCGGGCCGCCGGTCGGGCGCCCCGGATCCGGCGCCGCGGTGTCGGTCTCTTCGTAGGCGGCGTCGTACTTGGAGGCGCACTTGGCCTGGACCCGGCTCGCCTCGAACGATCCGTCCGGGAGCAGCTCGCCCTCGGCGACCGCCTGCGCCCGGTCCACGAGCGTGTCCGGCAGCGGCTCGCGCCCCGTGTAGAGCACCGCGAGGCGGGCGCCCTCGTGCTCGATGTCGAAGCGGACGCGCCCCTCGCCGACGGAAGCGATGGTGCCGGGAACCACATCCCCGGCCACGCGGACCCGGCGCCCCTCGGCGCCGTTCCCCAGCGCCCGGAGTTCGCCGACGGTCTGGTAGTAGGCCTTGCCTTCCTCGAAGCCGGTCGCGAGGAGCGCCGCGAGCGCTCCCGCGAAGAGGCCCCCGCCGACCAGGAATTTCGCTTTCCGAACGGCCATAGACGGTCCCGATTCTACCACCGTCCGGCCCGGTGCGCGGTCAGATCACGCGGCCCTCGGGCGCCGTTCCGGACTCCGAGAAGCGCGTGATGGAGAACGGCGTGATGTCCAGCGTGCTCGAGACGCCGTCGGCGACGAGCTCGGAGATCGCCCTCCCGACCGCGGGGGCGTGCTGCATGCCGTGCCCGGAGAACCCGTTCGCGAGGAGGAAGCGGGGGTGCTGCGGAACCGGGCCGAGGATCGCGTTGTGGTCGGGCGAGACCTCGTAGAGGCCGGCGTTCGCGGTCCGGAGCGCGGCGTCGGCGAGGCGCGGCAGGCGCTCGGCGGCGGCGGCCCAGACCTCGCCGAGGTAGTCGAGGTCCGGGGTCACCGAGAAGCCGGGGGGCTCGTCCGGGTCGGAGGCGCCGAGGAGCATTCCGCCGCTGTGCCGGTGCATATACACCCCGGCGCCCCAGTCGATCGTCAGCGGCATCCGCTCGGGGACCCAGGCGAGGGGTTCGGTGGTGAGGAACTGCCGGCGCACGGGGACCACCGGAACCTCCACGCCGAGGAGCCGCCCGACCTCCGCCGCCCAGGGCCCGGCGGCGTTCACGAGCCACTCGCTCGCCCAGGTCTCGCCCCCGGCGGTGAACCGGAATCCGCCCCCCGGTTCGGGGGAGGCGGCGGTCACGGCCGCCCCCCGGCGGAGTTCGGCGCCGCTCCGGCGGGCGAGCGCCGCGTAGCCGGCGACGAGGGCCGCCGGCGTCGCTACCCCGTCCTCGGCGCAGAAGGTCGCGCCGACCAGCCCTTCGAGGCGGAGTCCGGGCAGGATTCGCGCCGCGATTTCGGGGGAGATCACCTCGACCGGCGCCCCGAGCGCGCGCTGCCGGCGGGCGGTCTCGCGGAAATCCCCGAGATCCGCCTCGCGGTCCAGCAGGAAGAGGTATCCGTCCCGGGTGAAGTCCGCGTCCACCCCGGTGCGCGCCTCGAAGTTCCGGATCTCCTCGATGCTGTAGCGCGAGAGCGCCACATTCGCCGCGGTGGTGAACTGGAGCCGGACGCCGCCGGCGGCCTTCGCGGTGGAGCCGGTTCCGAGCTCGTCCTCGCGCTCGAAGACCACGACGCGGCCGATCCGGCGCTCGGCCAGGTGCGCGGCGATGGAAGCGCCGATGACCCCGCCCCCGATGATCGCGACTGCGGCGGTGCGGCTCCGGGGAACGGGCGGGAGGGCGCCCGCGCGGGGCGGGGTCGGGTCGGTTCCCGTCATGTGGTTCCGCGTCTCCTCCCGGTAGAATTACGCCTCTTGCCCGAAAACGCCGAGACCGAGCTTCTGCGCCGGGGGGATCCCGGCGCCCTGGAGATCACCGACGCCCGCACCGGCGACCGTTACGAGCTCGGGATCGAGCACGGGGCGATCCGGAGCGCCGAACTCGGAAGGATCAGGCGCGGAGCCGACGATCCGGGGCTGGTCGCCTACGACCCGGCGTTCCTGAACACCGCATCCTGCATCAGCCGGATCACCTGCATCGACGGGGATCGCGGCATCCTGCGCTACCGCGGGTACCCGATCGAGGAACTGGCCGAGCGGTCGAGCTACCTCGAGGTCGCCTGGCTGCTCCTGAACGGCGAGCTGCCGACTCCCGCCGAGAGCGACCGCTGGGGCGCCGAGATCGCCGGCCGCCAGACGATCGAGCCGCCCCTGCCGGGGCTGCTCGCGGGGTTCGCTCCCGATGCGCACCCGATGGCGATGTTCATCGCGCTCCTCTCCGGACTCGGGGCGATGCACCCGGACTCGAAGGCGGTGCGGGATCCGGAGGTTCGCGCCGTCCACATCCGTCGGCTCATCGCCGCGGCGGCCCCGCTCGCGGCGATGGCCTTCCGCCACGGTCGCGGGCTCGCCCCGGTGGCGCCGCGGGGCGACCTCGGCTTCGCCGCGAACTTCCTGAACCTGATGTTCGGCGGGGACGATTCGGGTTACGAGGTGAACCCGGTGCTCGAGCGGGCGATGGAGGTGCTCTTCATCCTCCACGCGGACCACGAGCAGAACTGTTCCACCTCGGCGATGCGCGGGGTGGGCAGCTCGAACGCCGACCCGTACTCCGCCGCCGCCGCGGCCGCGGCGGCGCTCTACGGGCCGCTCCACGGCGGCGCGAACGAAGCGGTGCTCCGGATGCTCGCCGAGATCGGCAGCCGCGACCGGGTACCGCCCTTCCTCGACGAGGTCCGTTCCGGGAAGCGACGGCTCATGGGCTTCGGGCACCGGGTGTACAAGAGCTACGACCCGCGCGCGACGATCATCCGGCGGCAGGCCTGGGAGGTCTTCGAGGTCACCGGGAGGAACCCGAAGATCGAGATCGCGCTCGAGCTCGAACGGATCGCGCTTCGGGAGGACTACTTCGTGAAGCGGCGGCTCTACCCGAACGTGGACTTCTACTCCGGGATCATCTACGAGGCGCTCGGCTTCCCGCCGGCGCTCTTCACGGTGCTCTTCGCCGTGCCCCGGATGTCCGGCTGGCTCGCCCAGTGGCAGGAGATGCTCGAGGACCCCGAGCAGCGGATCGCCCGGCCGAAGCAGATCTATCTCGGCGAGGGGAAGCGCCCGGTCCCGCCGCGCGACCGGCCGGGGGACGAAGCCGGACACCGAGGCTGACCCGGCCCGCACCGGGCTGCTCCCCGGCCGAGACCGGCCGGGGATCCCGCTCCTGCCCCCCGGTCCCCCCGGGGGCGCCCGCCGGCGGGAGGTTCATGCCGGGACCGGCGTTTCGGCGGCGACCTCGGCGAGCGTCGCGCTGATCAGTCCGAGGCTCGTCTCCACGACCTCGGGCTCGGCGCCGTAGCCGATCCGCAGGAAACCCTCCGTCTCGAAGTGGGCCGCCGGGACCACGAGCAGGTCCCGGGTGAGCCGCAGCCGTTCGGCGAGTTCCGCCGAGGCGACCGGATGGTCGTACCGGACCCAGGCGATCGCCCCCGCCTCGGGTGGCGTCCAGCCGAGGCGCACCGGATGGCTCTCGTGGGCCTCGATCCAGTCCTCGACGAGCGGGAGCTGGCGGCGGCAGATGCCGCGCGTCCGCTCCAGGATCCCGGGCCGGCGATCGAGCGCGATCTGCGCGAGGCGATCCGAGAGCGGGTTGCCCGAGAGGGTGTTGTAGTCGTGGTGGGCCCAGAGCTCGGCGGCCTTCTCCGCCGAAGTGACCGTCCACCCGATCCGGAGCCCGGGGAGCCCGAACGCCTTGGAGAGGCCGGCGTTCAGCAGGATCCGTTCGGCGCGGCCCCAGAAACTCGGGCATTCCCGGCCCGAGAGCTCGGCGCCCCGGTACACCTCGTCGGCGAGCAGCCAGGCGCCGGACCGGTTCGCGACGGCGGCGATGTGGTTCATCTCGGGGCCGGTCAGGATGGCTCCGGTGGGGTTGTTAGGATTGCAGACCGCGACGAGGCGCGTCCGCTCGCTCACTGCGGCGTCGAACGCCTCGAGGTCGGGTCGCCAGCCGCGCGGCCCTTCCCGGAGCGGGAACGGCGTCACCCGAGCCCCGAGCGAACGGCAGGCGCCGACGATCTGCATGTAGTTGGGCAGCATGACGACGGCCTCGTCTCCCGGCGACAGGGTCGTCAGCACGGAGAGGAAGTTCGCCTCCGCGGCGCCGTTCGTGACGATCACCTGATCCGGCCCCGCGCCCGGGTAGAGCGCCGCGATCCGTTCGCGCAGCGGGATCGTCCCGTTCGACTGCGGATACCCGAGGAGGGTGTCGCCGAGGTCGGCGCCGCCGGCGAGCTCGGCGAGGGTCAGCGGGTGCACCCCGCTCTCGGAGATGTTCCAGCGGACGGTGTTCTCCCACCGGCAGAGGTCTCGTTCCATCACGAACGGTTCGAACTTCATGGCGTGCTCTCCCGGCGCTTCGCGCCGCGCCGTCGTCCCGGCGCGCGACGAGCCGCGAATCCTATGGCGTGGCGCGCCGCCTCGCTCGCACAGCATTCCGCGCCGCGTCGGCGCACGAGGGACTTTCTCCCCAGCCGGTTCGGCGCAGCGTTCTCGTTCCCTCGCGCCTGGCGGTTCTGCAGCCCCGTCGCGGCGGGGGGAGCGCTGCTCGAGGGCATGGGGAAGGGTCCCGGAGCGTGGCCGCCTCCTTCGGGGAGCGGCGCCGCCCGACCGGTCCGCGTAGCATTCCGGGGATGATCCAGCGGAATCCCACCCGGCGCGTCCGGATCGGGAGCATCGTGGTCGGGGGCGGGGAGCCCGTCGCGGTCCAGAGCATGTGCGCCACGCCGACGCGCGAGGTGGCGGCGACGGCAGCCCAGGCCGAAGCCCTCCGCGAGGCCGGCGCCGGGGTGGTGCGGGTCGCCGTGGACAGCCGCCGCGACGCCGAGGCGCTCGCCGAGGTCCGGAAGCGGACCACCGCGAACCTCGCGGTGGACCTCCAGGAGAGCTACCGGCTCGCCGGGAGCGTGGCCCCGCAGGTGGACAAGATCCGCTACAACCCCGGCCACCTCTGGCACCATGAGACCTCGCGGCCGGTCGCCGACAAGGTGCGCTATCTCGCGGAAGTGGCCGGGGAGCACGACTGCGCGATCCGCATCGGGGTGAACTGCGGTTCCATCGATCCGGCGCACCGGGGCCGCTTCGACGACGACCCGGTGGGGGCGATAGTGGCTTCCGCCGTCGAGCACTGCGAGCTGCTCGACCGGATCGGGTTCACCCGCTATGTCGTCTCGCTGAAGGACTCCGACCCGGCGCAGGTGATCGAGGGGAACCGGCGCTTCGCCGCCGAGCGGCCCGAGGTGCCGCTCCATCTCGGGGTCACCGAGGCGGGAATGCCGCCCGAGGGGATCATCAAGACCCGGATCGCCTTCGAGCAGCTCCTCGCGCAGGGCATCGGCGACACCGTCCGGGTCTCGCTCACGCTGCCGAACGCGCGGAAACCGGAGGAGGTCGAGGTCGGCCACCAGATCCTCGCGGACATCGCCGCCGGGCGCTTCCGCTCGGTCCCGGAGTTCCCGAAGGACCGGCTGAACATCATCTCCTGCCCCTCGTGTTCCCGCGTCGAGAACGAGAAGTTCGTCGAGCTCGCCGAGGAAGTCCGCGAGCTCACCCGCTACGCCGAGGACCACCAGGTCACGATCGCGGTCATGGGCTGCCGCGTGAACGGCCCCGGCGAGACCGACGACGCCGACCTCGGCCTCTGGTGCGGCCCGGCGTTCGTGAACCTGAAGCGCGGTCCCGAGACCGTCGGCGCCTTCCCCTACGGCGAGATCCTGCCCCGGCTACGTAGCGAACTCGACCGCCTGATCTCCAGCCGGGGCGCGGCGGGCGGTGAGGTCGCGCTGGGCGGCGGCGAAGCGAAGCCGGCCCTCGCGTAGCTGCCGCCGCCGGACCTCGAGCCAGCGGGCGCTCGCGCCGGCGCCCCGGAGTTCCTTCTCGACGAAGCCGAGCAGCGTCTCGAGGAAGAAGGCCTCGTCCCCGGGATAGCCACGATCCGTCGGGGCGACCCGCCAGTCCGAGGCGCCGACGGCCAGCCCGACGAAGCCGGAACCCGCCGCCCGGAACTCCTCGGTCAGCCGGGTCCCCGCCGAGGGGTTCGCCATGCTCTGGTGGTAGCGGTCGAGGACGAAGCGGTCGAGCTCGCCGAGCGGCGGGTCGAAGCGGGTGCTCCCGGCGAAGGTCAGCGCGGCGTGGAAGACGCCTCCCGGACGGAGCAGGCGCCGGGCGAGCGGCGCCGCGGTTCCCGGCGGGACGAGATCCCACAGCGACTGCGCGACCACGGCGTCGAATCCGCCCGGCGGCCAGCCCGCGAAATCGCCGGGCGCCTCGGCCCGGAGGAGGCGCAGGGCGACGGTCCGCCCCCCGGCGGCGAAGCGAAGCCCGGAGCACCCGTAGCCGGCCCGGTGCGCCCAGGCGACCGCTTCCGCCCGGTAGGCGGCGAGGAGTTTCGGGTTCCGGTCCGTCGCGGTGAACTCGACGTGCGGGAACGGGGCCGCGAGTTCCATCCAGCGCCCGAACGCGCCCCCCGCCCCGCCGCCGAGCTCGACGATCCGGAGCGTCCGGTCCCGCGGCAGACGCTGTAGCGCGGTCCCGGCCGCCCCGAAGACGCCGGGGTGCGCCGCCCGCGCGTCCACGGAGCGTTTCGCCCGGAGGTACCGGAGGAAGCCGCCGCCGGGCGGCCCGCCTACTTCTTCTGGCGCTGCTTCGGCCGTCGCTTCCCGGTGGTTCCCTGGAAGATCTTGCCGCGCTTCGTTCGCCGGTCGCCTTTTCCCATGACCGGGAATCCTAACCGTAGAATCGGCCGATGCGCATCGATCTGAACTGCGACCTGGGCGAGAGCTTCGGCAACTACGAACTCGGCTGCGACGAAGAGATCCTCGAGATCGTCACCTCGGCGAATATCGCCTGCGGCTTCCACGCCGGCGATCCGCTCATCATGGACCGCACCGTGGAGCTCGCCGGCGAGCGGGGAGTGGCGATCGGCGCGCATCCCGGCCACCACGACCTGCGCGGCTTCGGCCGCCGCCCGATCCAGGCGGCGCCGGAGGAGGTCGAGGCCGATGTCCTCTACCAGGTCGGCGCGCTCGCCGCGTTCGTCCGTTCGCGGGGGAGGCGCCTGGTCCATGTGAAGCCGCACGGGGCGCTCTACAACCAGGCGGTCTCCGACCCGGCCCTCGCCGGAGCGCTCGCCCGGGCGGTGGCCCGCGCCGACCGGAACCTCGTCTTCGTCGGCCTCGCCACCTCGGAAGCGATGCGAACGGCAGCCGAGGGAGAAGGCCTCCGCTTCGCCGGCGAGGCGTTCGCCGACCGGGTGTACAACCCGGACGGCACCTTGCAGTCGCGCCGGATTCCCGGCTCGGTGATCCACGACCCGGAGCGGGCCGCGGCGCAGGCGGTGGCGATCGCCGGGGGGTCGGTCACCGCCCACGACGGGACCGAGGTGCCGGTGGCCGCCGAGACGCTGTGCCTCCACGGGGACAATCCCGCGGCGCTCGAAAACGCCCGCACCGTCCGGCGGCGCCTCGAGGCGGCGGGAGTGGCGGTGCGTCCGCTCGGCTGAAGAACGCGGGGGCGCCGTGCGGATCCTGGACGCCGGCGCCGAGGCGTTCGTCGTCGAGTTCGGGAACGGGATCTCGACCGGGCTGAGCGCGCGCGCCACGGCGCTCGCGGCGCTCCTCGAGCGGGAACCCTTCGACGGGTTCCGGGAAGCGGTCCCCACCTTCCGCTCGGTCCTCGTCCTCCACGATCCGGAAGCGGATCCGGAGGCGAGCCGCCGCCACGCCGGGTCCCTCGCCCGGCGCGCCGGACAAGAGCCCGGGGTTCCGGGGCGCCGGATCGAGCTGCCCTGCGTCTATGACGGCGAGGACCTCGCGTCCGTGGCCGCCGCGGTCGGGGTCTCGGCGGCGGAGCTGGTCCGGATGCACGCGGAGCGCGACTACCGGGTGTTCCTGATCGGCTTCACTCCCGGTTTCCCCTACCTCGGGATGGCCGACCCGCGCCTCGACCTCCCGCGCCGCGCGACCCCGAGGGTGCGGGTTCCGGCGGGCTCGGTCGCGGTCGCGCGGGCGCAGACGGGCGTCTATCCGTGGGTCAGTCCGGGCGGCTGGCACCTGATCGGACGGACCGACCCGGCGCTGCTCTTCGATCCCGGGCGCACTCCGCCGAGCGCGTGTCTTCCGGGCGACCGCGTGCGGTTCGTCCCGGTCGCCCGGCTGCCGGACCGGGCGCCGAAGCGGCCCGAACCGCCGGCTGCCGCCGCCCCCCCCACGCTCGAGGTGGAGCGGGGCGGCCTGCTGACGACCGTCCAGGACCTCGGCCGGCCGGGATTCCGGCGCTACGGGGTCCCGGTCTCGGGCGCCGCCGATCCGGTGGCGCTCGCCTGGGCGAACCGCGCGGTCGGGAACCCGGACGGCGCCGCCGGGCTCGAGACCACGCTTCCGGGGCCGGTGCTCCGGTTCCGCCGGGCGGTGCTCGCCGCTCTCGGCGGGGCCGACCACGGGGCGATCCTGAGACTTCCCGGCGGAAACGCCTGGCGCGTCCCGGTGGGCACTTCGTTCCTCGCTCCGGCGGGGAGCGTCCTCCGCTTCGACGGACCGCCGGCGGGACTCCGCGCCTGCCTCGCCCTCGCCGGCGGCATCGAGGCGCCGCCGGTCCTCGGTTCGCGCTCGACCTACCTCACCGCCGGCTTCGGCGGCCTCGAAGGCCGCCCCCTCCGCGCCGGCGACCGGCTCGCGACCGGACCCACCCCCCCCGCCGCCCGCGAGGGGCGCTACTGCCCCCGCGCGCGCCGCCCGCCGTTCCGGGGCGCACTCCCGCTACGGCTGAGCCTCGGGCCGCAGCACGACTGCTTCTCCGGGGAGTGCCGGCGAACGCTCGGCGAGCGGCGCTTCACCGTCTCGAACGACTCGAACCGCATGGGCGTCCGGCTCGACGGCCCTCCCCTCGACCACCGCCCCGGGCGCGAGGAGATCGTCTCCGACGCGAACCCGCCGGGGACGGTCCAGGTTCCGCCCGGCGGGCGCCCCATCGTGATGGGCGCGGACCAGGGAACGACGGGCGGCTATCCGAAGCTCGGCAGCGTCGTCGCCCCGGACCTCGCCCGCCTCGCCCAGGCTCTCCCCGGTGCCGAAGTGCGCTTCGAGATCGTCTCCCCCGCCGCCGCGCGCGAGATCACCCTCGCCGAGCGTCGGCAGCGCTCCCGGTAGCGGCGAGACCGGGCGAGATCCTCGACGGGACTTCCAGTGCCCCGGGTGGCGGCCGGTTCCGGAAGCGGCGGCGCGAGGAGGGGCTGTCGCCTATACGGCTGTGGAGAAAGTCCCTCGCGCGCCGACGCGGCGCGAAGCGCCGCCGGGGAG
>CAYGAO010000105.1:0-9367 GCA_964347715.1 uncultured Acidobacteriota bacterium | reverse complement strand
GCGCGCCGACGCGGCGCGAAGCGCCGCCGGGGAGGGGTGCGGGGAGGGTCCGCCCTCCCCGCGAAAGCGGGCGGAACGGATCGCGCGAGCGATTCGGGCCGCCATCCGGTGCGGAAAGCGCCCCGCATCCGCCCGGACGACGGGGTTCCCCATCTCTTCGAGGACGGATTCCCATGCGGGGCGCTCTATCCGCAGGCTGCTGAGCGACGGTCCCCCGCGGTGCGGACCTCGGACTTCCGCTTCGAGCTGCCCGCCGGGCTGATCGCCCAGCGGCCGACCCCGGAACGCGGCGACTCCCGCCTCCTCCACCTCGACGCGGACGGGGGCCGCCACCACCTCGGGTTTCGGGACTTCCCGACGCTGCTCCGGCCCGGCGACCTCCTGGTTCGGAACATCACCCGCGTCATCCCGGCCCGGATCCGCGCCCGCCGGGAGGCGACGGGCGGCGCGGTCGAGCTGCTCATGCTGCCCCGGCGCGACGACGGCGCGGACTTCCTCGCGCTGACCCGCCCCGCCGTCCGCCCCGGAGCGCGCCTCGAGGCCGGGGCGGCGCTCCTCGAGATCGGCGAGTACCTCGGCGACGGGCGCCGCCGGGTGCGGATCCTCGGCGGGGCCGCCAGCGCGGTCGAACTCGCCGAGCGCGTGGGCGAGACGCCGCTCCCCCCGTACATCCGCCCCGGCGAAGCGCCGGAGCCCGCCGACCGGGAGCGCTACCAGACGGTGTACGCCCGGAGCCCCGGGTCCGTGGCGGCGCCCACCGCAGGCTTCCACTTCGACGAGGCGATGTTCCGGCGGCTCGAAGCACAGGGCGTCGAGATCGCCGACCTCGATCTCCGGGTCGGCTACGGCACCTTCCGGCCGGTCCGCGCCGACGACCCGCGGCGGCACGACCTCGACCCCGAGTCCTTCTCCCTCCCGGAGACCACGCGGCGCGCGGTCCGCGCGCGGCTCGCCGCCGCCCGCCGGGTCGTCGCCGTCGGCACCACCACCGTGCGCGTCCTCGAGACGCCGGGCGTCCTCGAAGCGGATGCCGGCTCCGGCGAGACCTCGCTCCTGATCCTCCCCGGCCACCGCTTCCGGGTCGTCTCCGCGATGCTGACGAACTTCCACCTGCCCGAGAGCTCGCTGCTCATGCTCGTCGCCGCCTTCGGCGGCCGGGAACCGGTGCTCGCCGCCTACCGCGACGCGGTGCGCCGCCGGTACCGCTTCTACTCCTACGGCGACGCCATGTTCGTGGAGGCCCCGACCCCGCAGAGCGGCGGCCTGCCGCCCGGGGCGGCGCAGGGCGTTCGGGTCGGCGGCGAACCCGACATCGGGCTGGCGGCCACGACCGCTGGCGCCACCGGGGAGCGTCTCCGTTGCCCGCTGGACGAGGCAGTTACCGACCCCCAAGGAGGGCAATCGCTCGACCCGAATCCGTTCAGGTGTGGGGGACCACCTCCACAGGTACACTCCGTGTCTCCGAACCGTTACTCTCTCTCACGCGACCGACGGTGCCCCTTGGAGCCACATGCCCACCTACCAGACCGACGCGAGGCAAGAGCAGATCGAAGGGGTGGGCGAAGTCCAGGGTGGAATCTGGCGAGACTATCCGATCGACGATCTGCTGATTCGGCACGAAAGCCGTACGGTTTACGACGTTCTGCGCCGAATCGCGCGGGGGCGGTTCATCATGGACCCCGACTTCCAGCGTGATTTCATCTGGGACGATGGCAAGCAGAGCAGGCTGATCGAATCGATCATCATGCGGATTCCGCTCCCCGTCCTCTATCTGGCGGAAGATGACGAGGGGCGGATGATCGTCGTGGATGGCTTGCAACGGCTGTCGACACTCAAGCGTTTCGTTGATGACGAATTGCGTCTCACGCTTCCCGCCCGGCCGAGTCTGCACCGAAAACATTTCAGCGACCTCACTCCGAAACTCCAGAACCGCGTCGAGGATTGCAACCTGATCCTCTATGTGATCGACCAGAAGGTGCCAGAACAGGCGCGCCTCGACATCTTCGACCGAGTCAACAGCGGTGTGCCCCTGACCCGCCAGCAGATGCGCAACAGCCTGTACACCGGTGCAGCGACCCGGTTCCTGAGGACGGAGGCAAACGACGTGCTATTCCAGGTCGCCACCGGACGAAGCCTGAAATCGGGAACGATGCGAGACCGGGAATTCGTCAATCGATTCTGTGCGTTCCAGATCCTGGAACTTGAACGATACCGGGACATGGACCAGTTTCTCGCGGCATGTCTGATGAAGATGAACAAGGAATCGGGCTTGCTGGATCGACTGTCTCTGGATCTCCGGACCAGTCTCAAGAACAACCTCATTCTGTTCGGTAAACATGCGTTCAGGAAGCACGGGCGCGACCAGGGCGCCCGAACGGTACTCAACGCTTCGCTGTGGGATGTAATGTCGACCGGGTTTTCCCGGTACGAAGTACCGATCGTCGAGCGCTACGTCGAACCACTGAGGGAGGCCTTCTACGGCTTGATGGAGAATGCGGACTTCGTAAACGCGATCACCTACGGTCCCAACGATCCCAGAAAGGTTCGGTATCGCTTTTCCGCGGTGCGAGCGATGCTCGACGGAGTGATCGATGCTGAAGCTTCTTGATCTGCGGTGCTTCAAGTGTTTCGAGCTGCTGAGCCTGCCGATCGCGCCGCTGACTTTGCTGTCCGGCCCGAATTCTTCGGGCAAGTCGTCTGTTCTGCAGGCCCTCGTCCTGCTTCACCAGACGATGCGCGAGCGCGAGTGGGCAACCCGCCTGGCACTCAACGGTAGTGCCGTTCGCCTGGGTACGGTCGTGGACGTGGTCGACGAATTGCATGGCCGGAACGATTTCGGGATCGGCGTTGGTTTCGGTGATGCCTCCGCTCGTTGGCTCTTCGGCGGCGAACGGCGGGCGATGTCGTTGCGGGTCCTTCGCATGTCTCTCGACGGAGATGTCGTCGCTAAACCAGACCGGTTGAGACATCTGCTGCCCTTGGGCGATCCCCGCAGCCGGCGCGTGGCGTCCCGAATTCGGGGGTTGACCTACATCACGGCTGAGCGAGTCCCGCCCCAGGAGGTATACGCGCTCGATGATCCGGACGATGCCGATGTCGTCGGAACGCGGGGCGAGCATACAGTGAGTGTCCTGCATTGGAGGCGGGACGATCTCGTGCCCGAGGCGCTTGTTCTGAGGACTGCTGCGCCGCACCTGCTGCAGCAAGTCGAGGCGAGAATGCGCGCGCTCTTCCCCGGCTGCGAGGTGGACCTCCGATTGCCATGGACGAACGCCGTGGCGCTGGGGTTGCGCACCTCACGGGAAACCGTGTTCCATCGGCCCGTCCATACGGGGTTCGGTCTGACTCAGGTCCTGCCGATCGTCGTCGCGGCGTTGTCGGCGCCTGAGGGGGGCATCCTGCTGATCGAGAACCCGGAGGTCCATCTGCACCCGGCGGGCCAGGCGTTGATGGGCGAGTTCCTGGCGACCGTGGCCCATGCCGGTGTGCAGATCGTCGTGGAAACCCACAGCGATCATGTGCTCAACGGGATACGGCGCGCCGTCAGGGCTGGCGGCCTCTTGCCGGAGGAGGTCGCGATCCACTTCTTCCGGCCGCGGTACGAGGGGGGAGCGCAGGTGCAGAGCCCGGTGCTCGATGCGACGGGGAACATCGACGTGTGGCCGGACGGATTCTTCGACCAGTTCGACAAGGACATGAATCACTTCGCCGGGTGGGGTGACTGACATGGAGCTGCTCTTCAACGAACTCTCCGTCGAAGGACAATTTGCAGATGTCGGGGCCTTCAGAGCAGCAGTCGGCCGGATCATGGCCATCCGCTCTCGCCTGCGGCAGAGTGGGCGCGACCTCTACTGTCATCGGAACGTGGTCAGCCGCAGGGTGACGCGGGATTCGACGATTCCGGACGCGTTACGAGGTCTGGACCGGAACAGCCGGCGCGCGTTGATGAGCTGGCTCACGCGCCAGGGCCCGTTCTGGGAAGAGGAACGAGAGCACGGCGCAGACGACTACTTGGCCTGCTTCGAGCACGAAGAGTGCGTCGTGACGGACACGTCGGTCGGAGAAGCGGCGTACGGCTGTTTCCACGGGACCGAGCGCGGGCTGGTGAGCATGGCGCCGTCGTCGTGGTGCGTGTCCCCGGTTCGCATCGAATGGCATGGAGAGGCCGGCGTCCGGCGAGTCGGAGTTCGCAACTGGTGGGATGTCGACGTTCTGGAGGCCGAACTGGCGGAACGGGAGCCGCCGCTCGGGTCCTGGGAAGACATGGAGGCGGCGGCGCGCAGTCGGTGTCCGGATCTCGCGTTCGCACGGGACAGCTTCCGGCCGCTTCGTGGACGGCCGTTCCAGCCAGGCGTTGCCCGGAAGCTCCTGTCGCGGCTGATCGTGCTGCAGGAGTTCACGGGCTCCTTCGACGAGCGCGGCCGGCGCACGCCGGCCGGGCACCGGCTCAACCAGAAGCACTTCACGGGCGACAGGGCGTGGTTCTCCGATTCCTCGGCGACGGAGAAGCGCGACTTCAGGACGGAACTGACCTTCCCGAACCCGGCGCGGCCCGGTGAGTCGCTGTTCTGCACCTGGCACGGAAAGGTGAAATCGCCGCAGTTCCGGATCCACTTCTCCTGGCCGGTCCGAGCGGCAGAATCTCTGTACGTCGTATATGTGGGTCCCAAGCTCACGAAGCGGTAACGGGGACCCGGCGGGGACGGGGCACGCCAACGGGAGGTTGGCGCCGATGGAACGAGACGGTTCGGAGTCGGGCGCCCTCACACTCGGGGGACCGCGCGCGACGAGCCGCGAGCCTCGAAGAGCAGGAGCCGGTCCCGGGGAGTGGGCGGCGTGGTCTGGCGGCATCCGTAGAATCACTCCCCACATGACCGTGGCGCGGAGATGAGCCGGCGGTCCGTCGGGAGCGGGGTCGCCTGGGAGGACGAGTTCGGCTACTGCCGGGCGACCCGGATCGGCGACCGCATCCTGGTCTCGGGAACGACCGCGACCGGGCCGGACGGGCCGGTGGCGCCCGGGGACGCCGGCGCGCAGGCGCGGTTCGCGCTCGGGAAGATCCAGAGCGCGATCGAATCGCTCGGGGGCAGGATCGAGGAAGTCGCGCGCACCCGGATCCAGGTGCGGCCGGGGGCCGACTGGGAAGCGGTGGCGCGGGTGCACGGCGAGGTGTTCGGGACGGTCCGTCCGGCCTGCACCCTGACCTTCGCGCCGCTGGTCGGCGAGGAATACCTGGTCGAGATCGAGGCGGAGGCGGTCGTCGGTTCGGCGGCGCGGGAGCGGGACTCGTGATCCCGGCGCGCGTTCTCGCGCTGGCGTCCGCGGCGGCGCCGACACGGATCCGGGGAGGGCGCACGATGCTCTCGCGTCTCCTCGCGCTGGCGCTCGCGGCGGCGCCGGCGTTCGCGCAGGGGCCGGTGGAGCGCGCGGAGGTCCCGGAGGGCTATCCCGTTCCGGCGGAGGTCCTCGGCGGATTCGACTTCCGCATGGTCGGGCCGTCCCGCGGCGGGCGGGTCACCACCGTGACCGGCATTCCCGCGGAGCCGCATGTCTTCTACGCCGGCTCGACCGGCGGCGGGGTGTGGAAGACCGAGAACGCGGGCAGGTCCTGGACGAACATCTCGGACGATGCGTTCGCGGTCGGATCCATCGGCGCGGTCGTGGTGGCGCCCTCCGATCCGAATGTCCTCTATGTCGGGACCGGCTCGGCGTGCCCGCGGGGCAACGTTTCCGTCGGGAACGGCGCCTACCGCAGCACCGACGGCGGGCGCACCTGGGACCACATCGGCCTCCCCGAGGCCGGTCTGATCTCCCGGATCGTCGTGGACCCGCGCGACCCGGACCGCGCCTTCGTCGCCGTCCTCGGCCAGATCTTCGGCCGCTCTCCCGAGCGCGGCGTCTATCGCACCGAGGACGGCGGCGACACCTGGGAGGTGGTGCTCGCCGGATCCGACACCGCCGGCGCGGCGGACCTGGTGATGAACCCGGCGAACCCGCGCGAACTCTTCGCCGCCCGCTGGCGGGCGGAACGGAAGCCCTGGACGCTTCTCGACGGGGGCGCCGAGAGCGGGCTCTACCGGACGCGCGACGGCGGCGACACCTGGCAGCTCGTCGGCGGCGGGCTGCCGGTCGCCACCGAGGAGGAACCCGTCGGGCGCATCGGGGTCTCGATCGCCGCCTCCGACCCCTCGCGCGTCTATGCGCTCGTGACCGCGGCGGAAGACCGGGGAGGCCTCTACCGCAGCGACGACGGCGGCGACACCTGGTCGCGGGTCAACGGCGACCGCCGCCTCCGGAGCCGCGGCTGGTACTACAGCCATGTGATCGCCGACCCGACCGATCCGAATACCGTCCATGTCCTGAACGCCCCGTTCCTGAAGTCCGTGGACGCCGGCGTCTCTTTCGAGACGGTGGTCTTGCCGCACGGGGATCACCACGACCTCTGGATCAACCCGAACGACTCCCGCATCATGGTCGAGGCGAACGACGGCGGCGCGGTGGTGACCCTCGACGGCGGCGAGACCTGGTCCTCCATCCACAACCAGCCCACGGCCGAGTTCTACCGGCTCACCGTGGACGACGGCTTCCCCCGCCGGCTCTACGGGGCGCAGCAGGACAACTCGACGATCAGCGTCCCGGCGTGGACGGACGGCGGGCTCTCCCCCGAGGCCCACTGGCTCGAGGTGGCCGGCGGCGAGAGCGGCCACATCGCGGTGACGCCGGGCCGTCCCGAGCTGACCTACGCCGGGAACTACATCGGCCAGATCGACCGCCAGGACCGCTCCGGGGCCGGGGCGCGGAACGTGATCGTCTATCCGCAGCTCGCCGACGGGGTGGCCCCGCGCGACCTCCGCTTCCGCTTCCAGTGGAACGCGCCGATCCTGGTCTCCCGACACGACCCCGAGGTGGTCCTCCACGCCTCGAACCATGTCCACCGGACGACGGACGGCGGGATGTCGTGGACCACGATCTCTCCGGACCTGACGGTCGGCGATCCCGAGAAGCAGGCGCTCCCCGGCGGCCCGGTCCAGCACGACCACACCGGGGTCGAGGTTTACGGAACCGTGTTCGCGCTCGCCGAATCGCCCCGACTCGCGGGCGTCCTCTGGGCGGGGAGCGACGACGGGCGCGTCCACCTCTCGCGCGACGACGGCGCCAGCTGGGTCGAGGTGACCCCGCCCGGGACGCCGCCGGGCGGCACGGTGAACACCGCCGAGGCCTCGCTCCACCGGGACGGCGGCGCGATCCTCGCCGTGCAGCGCTACCGCGAGAACGACTTCGAGCCGTACCTGTTCCGGACGACGGACTTCGGGGCGAGCTGGGAGCGGCTCGGCGCCGGAGTCCCGGCCGGGCACCCCGTCCGGGTCGCGCGCCAGGATCCGCTCGAAGAGAGCGTCCTCTACCTCGGGACCGAGTTCGGGCTCTTCCTGAGCCTCGACGGCGGGGAAGCCTTCGTCCCGTTCGGTGATCTGCCGGCGACCCCGATCACGGACCTGCAGGTGGCCGGCGACGAGCTGCTCGTGGCCACCCAGGGGCGCTCCTTCTGGGTGCTCGACGACCTGACCCCGGTGCGGGCGCTCGCCGGGCGGGGCTGGGACCAGCCGGCGCTCCTCCCGGCGGGCGATGCGGTGCGGCTCGCCACCGG
This sequence comes from uncultured Acidobacteriota bacterium, assembly GCA_964347715.1. Taxonomy (GTDB): domain Bacteria; phylum Acidobacteriota; class Vicinamibacteria; order Marinacidobacterales; family Marinacidobacteraceae; genus CAYGAO01. The sequence goes on along the minus strand of CAYGAO010000105.1, from coordinate 1,722 downwards.
CGGGAGCCGGCCGTTCCGCGGCCCGGGCGCGCCGGAGAACCGGCCTCCGGGAGCGCTCCTCCACTACTACCTCCCGGAGGATCTCGGCCCCGAGGAGGCGCTGTCGCTGACGGTCCGGGGCGCGGGCGGGGAGACGCTCCGGGAGTTCACGAGGGCGCCGGCCCCGGGCGAGGAAGGCCCGGATCCCGACGCCATCCTCGAGGCCGAGGCCGGGCTCCACCGGGTCGTCTGGGACCTGAAGCATCGCCCGCCGGAGCTCCTCGAGGGCGCGGTGATGTCCATCTCCTACACCGGCGGCAGGTTCGCGGCGCCGGGGACCTACGCCGCCGCGCTCTCGCGGGGCGGCGGCGAGCCGGTGCGGTTCGCGGTGCTCCCCGATCCCCGGAACCCGGCGACCGCCGCCGACCTCGAAGCCCAGGAGGAGCTGACGGAGCGGGCGCAGGAACTCCTCGAAACCGTCCACGCCCGGCTCGGCGCGCTCCGCGAGGCGCGGGATCAGCTCGGGGCCGTCCGGGAGCGGGCGGCGGACTCCTGGAGCGACGCGCTCGAGGAGCGGGTCGGGGCGCTCGAGAGCGCGCTCGCCGAGGCCGAGGAAGAGCTGATCCAGACCCGCAACGAGGCGAGTCAGGATCCGATCAACTTCCCGCCGCGCCTCGACAACCAGATCGCGTATCTCTACGGCCACATCGCCCGAAACTACGGCCGGCCGACCGCGGGCTCGTACGAGCGGCTCGCGGACCTCGAGGCCGAGGCGCGACCGATCCTCGACCGTCTCGCCCGACAGCTCGGCGCCGGGATCGCCGAGCTGAACCGCGCGCTCGGGGAAGCCGGGATCAGCGGCGCGGTCGCCGCCTCCCCGGAGGAGCGCTGACCGGCGCCCCCCGGCGGTCGGGCGGCGGGGGTCTCGCCCGGGCGGACGAGGAAGGCCCCGGCGTCGAGCGTGGCGAGCCGGTCGCCGGGTTCGGACGGCGGCATCCGGGCGCTGCCGAAGACATCGCCGGTCGCGGCCGACCAGAGGCCGTCCCTCGGATCCGGGCGCGGTCGGCCCCCGGCGGACCGTGGAATCGCTGCGCCGCCCGCAGGCGGACGAACCGGGGACGAAAGACGGTGACCGACGCATCGGGCGTCGCCCGCTATCTGAAGGCGATGCGCGATGCGTACGCGCTCTTTCTGGAACATGGTTCCCGATCCCCCAGGCGGCTCGCGCCGCTGCACGGCTGGGTGCAGCGCGAGCTGACCCGGGCGCTCGGGGACGAAGAACCGTGGGAGTTCGTCGGCCGGAGCGAGACTTCGAAGAAGGAAGCCCGGGTTCGGGGCGAGTACCACGACAAGGCGGTGGATGTGCTCGTCCGTCGCGACGGGGAAGACCTGGCGGTGGTCAGCGTCGAGTTCGTGATGTCCAACTACCGCCAGAACGCGATCAACTACTTCGAGGGGCAGCTCGGCGAGACCGCGAATCTTCGCCGCCAGAACCTCGTTTACGGCAACCTGTTCTTCGTCACGAACCCCATCCCCTACAACCGCCGGGACCTCGCCCGCGCGAGAGTCGAGCGGATCCTGGATCGCGACATTCATCGCTACAATAGACTCCGTCTCGACCACCGCCATGCCCATGCCCCGGATGAGATGGCGGTCGTGTACTGCTCCCGGTTTTTCGGACATTGTGTTGGGGGCAATCATGCGGCGGTGGCGAGCGGCTTGATATCGCGTCGGACCTGGGCG
>CAYGAO010000104.1:0-9453 GCA_964347715.1 uncultured Acidobacteriota bacterium | reverse complement strand
GCGCGATCCGTTCCGCCGTCTTTCGCGGGGAGGGAGGACCCTCCCCGGCGGCGCTGCGCGCCGCGTCTGTACCCGGGGGACTTTCGCCACCGCCTGGCAAGCGGCCCGGGGTGTCCGATCCGGGTCATTCGACGCGCAGCGGGCGTCCGTCCTTGTAGCTCTGCCAGGCGAACCAGTAGGCGATGTGCCCCGGAAGCCGGACGAGCCGCTCGCCCTCCGGGCCGGTGAGCGCCTCCTCGGAGACGGCCCACCGCGCCCCCTCGCTCGAAACGGCCGCGGGGTCGCCCGGAACGAGCGCGAAGGTCCGCCCCGCCGATTCGTAGGCGCGCACGGTCTCCGTCCCGGCGCTCCCGATCAGGACCACGCCCCGTCCGCCCACCCGGTCGTGGAGGACCGTTCCGTCGCCGAACAGCGAGAGCGCCCACGCCATCTCGCTCTCGCCCTCCCGGAGGACGAAGATCCGGTCCTTGGGGTCGAGCCGGCGGTCCCGCACCACGACCGGGAACATGAGCTCCGGGCTGCGGAAGTAGGCGCCGTAGGGCTGCCCCGGCCGGTAGTCGCGCTCGAAGCCGGTGTCGAGCGAGAGCACCGTCGTCGCCGGATTGCTCGCGCGCCACGCCTCCCAGCTGGTGATCACTACCGGGAGGATCTCGAGCTCGATCCCCGACCCGGTGAGTTCCCCGACGACCGGGCGCCCGGTGAACTGGTTCCACAGCGACTCGGTCTCGGTGTCGTACATCAGCTTGTTCGAGCGGTAGAGGAGCCCCGAGGAGCCGAAGACGAAGGGCTCGCTCCGCCCGGGAACGCGGGTGTCGAAGAGGATGCCCGACCCGCACAGCGTGCAGTAGGCGAGCGACACCGGAATCCCGCCGACGACATCGTTGAACATCTCGTGCCAGTCGAGGATCCGGAGCGGGTAGGCGCGGGCGTCGCCGTTCAGGCTGACGCCGAAGACGAGCTCCCGGTCCGTCAGGTAATCGGCCTCGCTCGCCGGTATCTGCTCGGCGTTCACGAGCGCCGGGATGCCGTCCTTCTTCACCCCTCCCCAGACGATCTCCTCGATCCGGATCTCGCGCCGCACCCCGGCGTGGAGGAAGTCGCGGAAGTTCGGGTCGATCCCGGCGAGGATGTCGGCCTTGAAGCCGTCGAAGCCGCGGTAGGGGCGGATCCCGGAATGCTCTTCCTGCCACTCGGTCCACGCCTTCCAGTCGCGCCCGATCGGAGCGCGGGCGAGCCGCTGCAGCGCCCGCAGGAGCCGCCCGTCCTCGTCGGGCAGGACGCGCAGCACCGCGATGAACGCCGGAATCACATCCCGCTCGCCCCGCTCGACGAGATGGCGGAGCGCCCGGTTGCGGGAGGCGGCGTTCCGGCCGAAGAAGGCGGTGCGGACCAGCGCGTCCACATCGGCGTCGTCGTTCGCTCCGAAGCGGTTCCCGAAGGGATCCTCGCCGAAGGGGTCGCCCGGCTGCGGCAGCGGCTGCGCCGAGACGAGGGCGGCGCCCGCGAGGATCGCGAGGAACCCGGCGGCTATCTGTTTCTTCATGGGACCGGAACGCTGCCGCTCCGCATCCTACCAACCGGAGGGAGACCGAGCTCGCGGAACACCGCCGCCGCCCCGGGGCCGCCCGCGGGATGTTCGGCGAGCGCCGCCTCGGCGAATCGCGGGTCGCCGGTGAGCGCCGACCGGAGGATCTCGCGCTCGACCGCCCGCACCCGGCGGAGCAGGGCCCCCGCCCGGCGCGGGAGCGGCCGTTGCGGGACCGGTTCGACGCCGTCCGGCCCCACCCGCGCCGTCACCTCGACCACATCGTCCGGAAGGAGTTCCGGGACCGCCGGCCCGCCCGCCCGCGTCCGGTTCCTCGCGTTCACCACGATGTCCCGGGGCTCGATCCCGAACCGCGCCCGGAGCACCTGGATCCCGATCCGGTCGTAGCCCGAGGGGGCGTCCTCGGCGGCCGTCGCGGGTTCCGCCTCCCCCCGCGCCTCGATCCCGAAGTAGGAGCCGTCGCGCGCCGCCATCACGGCGCGGTAGGCGGCGAGCGGATCCCCCCGGGTGGCGGCGAGTTCGGCGAAGAGGCGCGCCTCGAGCGCGAGGACCTGGCTTCCCCGCGTGGTCCCGGCGCGGCGCGCGCCGTCGCGGGCCCGCTCGGGATGCAGGTGGAGGAAGACGTATTCGGAAGGGACCGCCCCGGCCAGCTCTGCTTCGGCGAAGAGCGGTCCCGGATGGACCCGGAGCAGCCGGTCGGGGTCCCGGAACAGCTCGGTGAGCCGGTCGGTCGGCGGGAACGGGCCTTCCTCCGGCCCGTAGCAGGCTGTGGAGAAAGTCCCTCGCCCGCCGACGCGGCGCGAAGCGCCGCCGGGGAGGGTCCTCCCTCCCCGCGAAAGACGGCGGACCGGATCGCGCCAGCGATTCGGGTCGCCATCCGGTGGGGAAAGCGCCCCGCATCCGCCCGGACGACGGGGTTCCGCATCTCTTCGAGGACGGATTCCCATGCGGGGCGTCTTGTCCACAGGATGGTAGAGGGCGGTGAGCCACCCCAGATGGTTGACCCCCGACCAGCCCGGGAGGCAGCGGTCGGGGTCCAGGTACAGCAGGCGGGCGACCCGCCCGGCGACTTCGGCGGGGGTGTCGCAGATCCCGATCACCTCGAGCGAGGTCTCCCCGAGGAGCGCTTCGCTGACGAGCCCCGCCGGGTTCGTGTAGTTCAGGAGGATCGCCTCCGGCGCTTCGCGCTCGACGATCCGGGCGAGCCCGACCACCGCGGGCACGTTCCGCATCGCGAGCGCCGCGCCGGCGGCGCCCACCGTCTCCTGTCCGAGCACCCCCGCCTCGAGGCAGATTCGCTCGTCGCGGGCGCGCGCTTCCTGGCCGCCGACCCGGATCGCGGCGATCACGACGCGGCTCCCCCGCACCGCGGCGGCAGCGTCCGTCGTCTCCCGGATCCGAAGCCCCGGCGCGAGCCCCCGCGCCAGCGGAGCGATGCGGGCCAGCCGGGCCGGGTCCCGGTCGAAGAGCGCGAGTTCCCGGACGCCGAGCCCGCTCCGGGCGAGCGCCCGCGCGAGCAGCGGCGCCCGGAGCCCGGCCCCGCCGAGGAGCGCGACCCTCATCCCTGCCTCCAGGGCCGTTCGGGGAGCCCGCCGAGGCGCTGGACCGAGCGGGCCCCGCAGGCGTTCCCGGCCCGCAGCTGTTCGGTGATCGAACCCCCGAGGAGCCGCCTCGCCAGGAATCCGGCGGCGAAGGCGTCGCCGGCGCCGGTCGTGTCCCGGACGCCGAGGAGCGGGACCGGCGCCTCGACCCGGGTCTCCGGCCGTCCGAACACCTCGGCGCCGCCGGCCCCGCGCTTCACGATCACGAGCGTGCCGGCGTCGCCTGCGCGTTCGAGGAGGCGACCGGGGCCGTCGTAGAGCCCGGCTTCGCGCGCGTTCACGAAGATCCCGGCGGCGCGTTCGAGGAGCTCGGCGAACCCCTCGCGCCGGGGCAGCTCCCCGTCGTGGCCGAAGTCCCAGAACACCTCCGCCGGGCCGATCCCGGAGAGCAGTTCCGCCCAGGCGACGCAGCCGCGCGGGGGCATCGCCAGGAGGACCGCGCCGAAGGGCGCGACCGCCTCGGGTCGCCGCAGCGCGCGCCGGATCCGCTGCTCGAGCTCGGGGTTCGCGCCGACGAAGGTCGCAAAGCTCCGTTCCGCCCCGAACGAGAGGCACGCGGTCACCGCGTGGGGCTCGGCCGGGGCGCGGAGATCGCGAAACCGGATCCCCTCGGCGGCGAGCACCGGCCGCGCCTCCGGCGGGAGCGCCGAGAGGAGATCCACCTCGAGCCCTTCGCGGCGCGCCCAGGCCGCCGAGATGAGCGCCCCGCCGCCGAGGGTGCGTTCGAAGGCGGTGGTCCGGACTTCTTCGCCCGGCCCCGGAAGGCGCGGGAGGCCGGCGAAGATCAGGTCCTCGAAGGTCTCCCCGGCGATCAACAGCCGGGCGACGGAGGAGCCCCGCCGGCCGGGTCCGGTATCCATCGGCTGCGGAGGCTACCCGTTCCCGCTGGCCCGCCCGGTTCTCCCGGTGCTCCCCGCGGCGTCGGCGCTTCGGTGGCGGCCACCAGGTCATCGCCCCCGGCGCCCCGCAGCCGGACCGACGACCCGGGCGGGAGGCGCGGTGTTCACGGGTCCGATTCGGTCGCGGCGACCTCGCCCATCAGATCGGCGACCCCGATCGCCTCGACGCCCCTCCCGAGGGGGAACCGGTCGGGGCCCGGATGGACGACGAAGCGTCGCGTGGGGCGGATGTCCGCGCAGGCCTCGTGGAATCCGCGTTCGAGCGTCGGGGCGGCCGCGCGCTTCACCTCGATCGCCCAGACCTCGTCCGGACGCGGGCGCAGCACCAGGTCGCACTCGGCGCCGCGCAGCGTGCGGTAACCGCCGAAAGCGGCGATCGGAGGGGCGACGCGGAGCAGGTTCTCGATCACGAACGCCTCCCAGCTCGGGCCGGCCACCGGGTGCCCGAGGAGTTCGTCCAGCGACCGGATGCCGAGCAGCGCGTGGACCAGGCCACTGTCGCGGATGAGGATGCGGGGCGACTTCCGCAGCCGCTTGCCGGTGTTCGAGGTCCAGGGCTCGATCCGGCGGACGAGCAGCAGGTCCACGAACCGGTCGAGATAGCGGGCCACCGTCGCCTCGCGGATTCCGAGCCCGGACGCCATGGCCGCCCGGTTCACCGGCCCTCCCTGCTGGTGCGCCAGCATCGTGAAGAAGCGCCGCAGCGTATCGAGGGGGAGCCGCCCGGGAGCAAACTCGGGAATGTCCCTTCCGAGGATGGTGGCGATCAGGTCCCGGCGGAGGTCCAGACTCGTTCGTTCGTCCGGCGCGAGGAAACTCGTCGGGAAGCCGCCTCGCAACCACAGCCGGTCCGCGTCCCCGCAAACCGGGAGCACCTCGGTCGGATCGAACGGGGCGAGCGCTTCGACCGCGATCCGTCCGGTGAGCGTTTCGCTGGATTGGCGGAGGAGGTGCAGCGCCGCCGAGCCGAGGATCAGGAACCGCCGGCGGGCGAGACCCCGGCGACGTCCATCGTCGCAGAGCGCGCGCAGCGGGAGGAACAGGTCGGGGGCATGATGGATCTCGTCGAGAACCACGAGCCGCTTCTCGTGGCGCGCCAGAAACGCGCGCGGCTCGGCCAGGCGGGCCGCCTGGCCGGGATCGCCGAGGTCGAGATAGACGGAGTCCGTCGTCCCGGCGATCTCCCGGGCGAGGGTGGTCTTGCCGCACTGGCGCGGGCCGAGGAGCGCCACGACGGGTTGGCGGTCCAGCGCGCGGAGGACCGCTCGGTGTGCTCTTCTCGCCAGCATCAGCGTAAAAACAACTATACGATGTCGTTTTTGCTACATTGCAGATCAGGAGCGACGGAATCGGGCTGATTCTGCGGGGAGGAGAGCGGAGCGGCGGGCGCGGCGCCGCCGCTTTCGCGGCGCCCCTCGGAAGGGTCCCCTCCTACACTCTCCCGGCCCCGTGTCCGACCGTCGCCGCTTCGTCGCCGTCTCGTGCGGCCTCCTGCTGGCCGGCGCGCTGGCGTCGGCGCAGCCGCCCGGGCCCGGCCAGGGGCGGGCGGCGCTGGCCTGGCATCAGATCCAGAAGCTCCAGACCACCGGGTCGGTGCTGCAGATCACCGCGCATCCCGACGACGAGAACGGCGCGCTCCTCGCGCTCCTGAGCCGCGGCCACGGGGTGCGGACGGTGCTCCTCAGCCTCACCCGCGGCGAAGCCGGCGCGAACGCGATCGGTCCGGAGCTCTTCGACGGGCTCGGGATCATCCGCGCCGAGGAACTCGAGGCGGCCGGGCACTGGTACGGGCTGGACGGGATCCACTTCACGGCGCTCGCCGACTACGGCTACTCGAAGAACCTCGACGAAGCGCTCCGCTCCTGGGACGAGGCGACGGCGCTCGCCGATGTGGTCGAGGTGATCCGCCGCGAGCGGCCGATGGTGATCCTGTCGCGCTTCACCGGCGATCCCCGAGACGGGCACGGCCAGCACCAGTTCGCCGGCCGGATCGCGCCGCGCGCGTTCGAGGCCGCGGGCGACGGGACGGCGGTTCCGCCGCGGGAGGGCCGGAGACCCTTCCTTCCGGTCGCGTTCTTCCACCGGGGGCGCGGCGAGGAGCCGGCCTGGGATCTGGATCTCTCGGGATCCCGGCCGTGGCTCGATCACTCGTTCGCCGAGCTGGGCGCCATCGGGCTCTCCAGGCAGCGTTCGCAGACGAGCGGGGTCCGGCGTCCGGGCGCCGGGAGGAGAACCGCGCGGCTCGTCCGGTCCGACCCGGGAGCGGGTCCGGAAGACGACCTGCTCGCCATCCTGAGCCCCGAGAACGCCTCGCTCTCGGCCCGCTTCGGCCCGGTGGTTCCGGCGCGGCTCGGCGACGCGCTCGCCCGGCTCGACATCGCGTTCCGGGAGATCGCCGCCGCGTTCGACTGGCTCGTCCCCGAGGCGAGCGTCCCGCGGCTCGGCGCGGCGCTCGCCGAGGTCCGGGAGCTGCTGGGCGAGAGGTCCCCGTCGGCGTTCTTCGATGTGCGCCACGAGCTGGCGCGGAAGGAGGAACAGCTCGCCCGGGCGGTGCGGCATGCGGCCGGCCTCTCGTTCGATGCGGTGGCGCGGGAGCCCGGCGCTTCCGACGACGCTTCCCCCTTCGCGCCGCCGCCGACCCTCGGGCCGGTGGTTCCCGGGCAGGAGTTCGAGGTCCACGCCCGGGCGAGCCTGCTCGCGCCGGCGCAGCTCGAAAGCGTCACGATCCAGGCTCCCGGCGAGGTCGAGGAGCTACCGGGCGGCGCCCGGTTCCTGGTCCGGCTCGCCCCCGACGCTCCCGTGCTCCGCCCCGGGATCGAGCGCTCCGGGATCGGCGAGAGCCGCTACCGGGTGAACGGCGATCCGAGCCTGACCGCGCCGCCCCCCGCCGTGACCGCGACCCTCACCGTCCGGGTTCCGGCGGGCGAGGAAACGGTTCCGGTCTCGCTCACGGTTCCGGTCGTCCGCCTCGAATCGAACCTGCCGTACGGCCACGAGCGGCGGGAACTCGAGATCCTGCCGCCGGTCTCGGCCGCCTTCGAGCCGGGATTCGCGGTCTTTCCCGATGCGGACGAGGACGCCGCCTTCGCGGCCTCGCTGGCGGTCACCGGGCGCCGGGCGGGAGCCTTCCGCGTCCGCCTCGAGCTGCCCCCCGGTTTCCGGTCCGAGCCCGCCGAGGCGGAGGTCGCGCTCGCCCGGCCCGGAGACGAAGCGAGCCTCCGGTTCCGCGTGCGCCCCGGCGCCGTCCCGGCAGGCTCCTTCCGGATCACCGCGAGCGTGGACTCGGGCGCCGGGTTCGAGCCCGCGACCGGATACCGGCGCATCGCTCCCCGGGACCTCCCGCTCCGCTACCTCGTCCGCCCCGCCTCGCTCCGGGTGACGGCGCTCGACCTCGAGGTCCCGCGTGGCCTCCGGGTGGGCTATGTCGTCGGCTCCGGCGACGAGGTTCCCGAAGCGATCCGGGCGCTCGGCGCCTCGGTCACCCTCCTCGACGACGAGGCGCTCCACGGCGCCGACCTCGGCGGCTTCGACGCGGTCGTCACCGGGACCCGCGCGTGGGCGACCCGCCCCGGCCTTGCCGCGGCGACCGAACGGCTCCTCGACCACGCCCGGGGAGGCGGGCACCTGATCGTGCTCTACAACACGAACGAGCTGGTCCCCGACGAGCACGCGGCCTACCCGGGCGAGCTGACCCGGCGCGCCGAGGAGGTTTCCGAGGAGGACAGCCCGCTCACGATCCTCGCGCCGGAGCACCCGCTCCTGACCTGGCCGCACCGGATCGGCCCCGCCGACTTCGAGGGCTGGGTCGAGCAGCGCGGATCCAAGTTCTGGAGCGCCTGGGATCCGGCCTACACCCCGCTCTTCGAGACCGCCGACGCCGGGCAGGCGCCCCAGCGCGGCGGCGCGCTCACCGCCGAGGTCGGCGCCGGACGCTACACCTACTTCGCCTACGCGCTCCACCGCCAGCTCCCCGAGGGCGTTCCGGGGGCGTTCCGCCTGCTCGGGAACCTGATCGCCGCCTCCCGGCGTCCCGAGTGAGTCGAGAATCCCGGAGATCCGCCCTGCTCCCGCCGCCGCTCGGGAACGGCGACTGCCAGCGGGTCGGGCCGTTCGGGTGGGGGCGGACCGGTTGATGGACCAGGAAGGACGGTTCTCCCGCAGATGAGCGGCGCCACCCCACCGTCGCTGGTCCGCCGGGTGCGCCGGCCGGAGTGGCCGGAAGGGCGCGAGGTCGTGCTCGTCGGGACCGCCCACATCTCGCCGGATTCCGTGCGGCTCGTGCGCGAGACGATCGAGCGGGAGCGGCCCGACGCCGTCTGCATCGAGCTCGACCAGGCGCGCTTCGACGCGCTCATGGACCCGGAGAGCATCGAGCGGCTCGATCTGAAGCAGGTCGTTCGGGAACGAAGGCTCCTGCCGCTCCTCGCGAGCGTCGCGCTCGGGGCCTGTCAGGCGCGGATGGGTCTGCGGCTCGGGGTCGAACCCGGGGCCGAGCTCCGGGAAGCGGCGCGCGCGGCGAAGGGCGTGGCGGCGTCGGTCGAGCTCGTGGACCGCGAGGTCCGGGTCACCCTGCTCCGGGTGTGGCGGCGGACCGGGTTCTTCCAGAAGGTGAAGCTGCTCGCGGGGGGAGCGGGCTCGGGGAGCGCCGCCGAGACGCTGCCGGAAGAGGTCGAGGCGCTGCTCTCCGGCGATGTGGTGTCGCGGCTCGTCGCCGAGCTCGGCGAGGCGTTCCCGACCCTGAAGGAGGTCGTGATCGACGAGCGGGACACCTGGATCGGCGAACGGGTGCGGGCGACCCCGGGACACCGGCTCGTGGTCGTGGTCGGCGCCGGCCACCTCGACGGCGTGGAGCGGCGCCTCCTCGATCCGGAACCGGTGGCCACCGGGCCGCTCGCCGAGATCCCGCCCCCCGGGAAGCTCTCCCGGATCCTCGGCTTCGCGATCCCCGGCGTGATCCTGGGGGCGCTCGCGTGGACCTGGGCGACGCGCGGGGCCGACGCCGCCTCCGACGGAGCGATCTTCTGGATCGCGGTGAACTCGGTCCCGGCGGCGCTCGGCGCCGCGGTGGCGCTCGCCCACCCGATCACCGTGCTCGCCGCTTTCGTCGCGGCCCCCTTCACGAGCCTGACCCCGCTCATGGGCGCCGGCTATGTGACCGCGTTCGTCCAGGCGTGGATCCGCCCGCCGCGGGTCTTCGAGCTCCGGGCGCTGAAGACCGACGCGCTCGCGCCCCGCCGCTGGTTCCGCAACCGGGCCCTCCGGATCATCCTCGCCTTCGTGCTCCCCACCATCGGGAGCGCGATCGGGACCTTCGTGGGCGGTTCGCGGCTGATCAGCGACGCCTTCGGATAACAGGCTGTGGTGAAAGTCCCCCCGGGTACAGACGCGGCGCGCAGCGCCGCCGGGG
>CAYGAO010000103.1:0-9533 GCA_964347715.1 uncultured Acidobacteriota bacterium | reverse complement strand
GAGGGTCCTCCCTCCCCGCGAAAGAGGGCGGAACGGATCGCGCGAGCGATTCGGGGCGCCATCCGGTGGGGAGAGCGCCCCGCCTCGGCCCGGACGACGGGGTTCCCCATCGCTTCGCGGAAGGATTCCCATGCGGGGCGCCTTGTCCACCGGCTGCTGACCCCCCCGGGTAGAATCGGCTCCGATGGCGAGCCGCCGGGAGTTCCTGACCGCCTCGGGCGCGGCGGTCGCCGCGGTCGCCGCGCCCGGCGCGGCGGGCCAGGAGCGGGCCGAGGGTTTCGACCCGCAGCTCCTCGAGGCCCTCGCCGAAGCGGTGCTTCCGGAAGAGATCGGGCCCGCCGGGGTGCAGGAAGCCACCCGCGATTTCCGGCGCTGGCTCGCGGGGTTCGAGCCGGTCGCCGAGCTCCCGCACCCCTACCTCTCCTCGGACGAGGTGCGCTACGGGCCCGCGGACCCGGCGCCGCGGTGGGCGTCGCAGCTCGAGGCGCTCGACCTCCTCTCCCGAAAGCGCCACGGGACCGGCTTCGGGGCGCTGCCGCCCGAAGCGCGCCGGGCGCTCGTCGCCCGGGACCTCGCCGGCCAGCTCCCGGACGGCCGGCTGCCACAGCCGGCGTCCGCCTCCCACCTCGCGGTCGGGCTGCTGGCCCGGTTCTACGCCCGCCCGGCAGCGGCCGACCTCGCCTACGGCGCGCGCATCAACGCCGCCGCCTGCCGCGACCTGGCCCAGGGCGCCGTCGCGCCGACTCCGCTCCCCGGGGCCTGACCGTGGCCCGCGTCCTCGAGGCGGACATCGCCATCCTCGGCGCCGGGATCAGCGCCGCGATGGTCGCGGAGCGGCTCGCCGAGGACACGACGGCCCGGATCGCGGTGGTCGAGGCCGGGAACCGCATCTTCGACTTCGAACGGCGGTTCGAGACCCGGCGCCGCTTCCTCGACTACGGCGAGAACCCCTACCCGGGCGCCCACCTCCGGGGGCACAGCTGCCGGAACGGCCAGTCGCGCTCGATGTCCGTCGGCGGGCTGGCGATGCACTGGGGCGGGACCACGCCGCGCTACTCGCCCGAAGACTTCCGCCTCCGCAGCCGCTTCGGGGTGGGCCGTGACTGGCCGATCTCCTGGGAGGACCTCGAGCCGTTCTACCTCGAGGCCGAGGAGCGGATCGGGGTCGCCGGCGAGCCGGGGCCGCCCGAGTACGACCCGAGGTCCGCCGGTTACCCGATGGCCCCGCTCCCGACCTCGTACAACCTGGGGCTCGCGCAGGAGTGGGCCCGGGCATCAGGCATCCCGTTCTGGCGGAACCCGGTCTCGAAGAACTCGCGCCCCTACCGGGGACGGCGCGCCTGCCTCCGCTGCGACACCTGCTCGATCTGCCCGACCGGGGCGAAGTACAGCCCCGACTTCACCTTCCGGGCGCTCCTCGCCGCCGGCCGGATCACGCTCCACGACCGCACGGTGGTGCGCCGGCTGCGCGTCGAGACCCGTTCGGACCGGATCGCCGAGGCGCAGGCGTTCCACCGCGACCGGCCCGACGAGCCGGTCCGGATCCGCGCCCGGCAGTTCGTCCTCGCCGCCGGCTACGCCTGGTCGTCGCACCTGCTCCTGCTGAGTGCCGGCGGGCGGTTCCCGGACGGCATCGCGAACCGCTCGGGGACGGTGGGCCGCTTCGTCACCGGGCACCGCTGGGTGAACGCCTTCGTCTCGGTCCCGATGCGCCTCTTCCCGGGGGTGTACCGCCAGGACAGCCTGCTCTCGAAGCGCTTCCAGCACCAGGACCGGGAGGCGCAGCCCGACGGGAAGTACATCCGGCACGACCTCCGCATCTGGGAGTCCGACTTCGGCCGGCGCGCCCGGCTCCGGGGGGACGGCGGCGAGCTGCTGCTCGGGCAGGCCGCGCTCGACGACTGGCGCGGGCGGATCCGGTCCGGGGCGCTGCGGCTGCGCGGCTACTACGATGTGATCCCGGCGCGCGAGAGCGCGCTCACCCTCGAGCCCGGACGCCGGAACCCGTGGGGCGACCCGCTCCCCCGCATCGACTTCGTGGACGATCCGGTCTCGGCGGAGCTGCGGGGATACACCGAGGCGAAGATCGAGGAGCGGTTCCGCGAGATCCTCCGCGCCGGCGGCGGCGAGCTGCTCGACATCGCCTTCGCCTCCGACCACGACCATCCGGGCGGGGGCTGTCGGATGGGGGACGATCCCGCGGACAGCGTGGTGGACCGCTTCGGGCGCGCCCACGACCACGAGAACCTCTGGATCGCCGGCGCCCCGACGATCGTCTCCTCGGGTTGCAACAACGGCACGCTCACCTTCGCCGCGCTCTCGCTGCGCACCGCCGCCGCGCTCGCCGCCGAGGTCTGACGGCCGGTGGGCCGGCTGCGGGCGATCCCGCTGGTCCTGGCGCTCTTCGGGTGCGCCGGCGCGCCGCCCGACCCGGGGACGCTGGTGCTCGCCGCCGACCGGGTGTTCGACGGCCGGGGCGGGGTGCTCGAGGGCCACGGCGTGGTGGTCCGGGGCGAGCGGATCGCCGCCGTCCTCCCGCTCGCCGACCTGCCCCGGGGGGAGCGGCGGCTGGACTTCCCCGGCGGCTCGATCCTCCCCGGATTCGTGGACACGCATGTCCACCTGAGCTGGCATTTCGGCCCCGACGGCCGGCTGGCGCGCGACGCCCCGCCGGAAGTCGCCGCGCTCCACGCCCTCGAGAACGGCATCCGGATGCTCGAGGCCGGGTTCACCACCGTGCAGAGCCTCGGCAGCCCGGTGGACGGCCCGGTCCGCGACGCGGTGGCGCGCGGGGTGATCCCGGGTCCGCGGATCCTCACCTCGCTCGGCAGCGTGGGCGCGGCGACCGGCGGCCCCGAGGAACTGGCCGCGCGAGTGGGCCAGCTCGCCGACCGGGGCGCCGACGCGATCAAGATCTTCGCCTCGGCGAGCAGCCGCGACGGCGGCGGCCCGACCCTCTCGCAGGCGCAGCTCGACGCCGCCTGCGCCGCCGCCCGGGAGCGCGGCCTCCGAACGCTCGTCCACGCCCACGGGCCGGTGAGCGCCGCGCGGGCGGCGCGCGCCGGCTGCACCACCGTCGAGCACGGGTCGCTCCTCGACCAGCCCACCCTCGACCTGCTCGCGGCGAAGGGGGTGTTCTACGACCCGAACACCCATCTCATCGTGGCGAACTACCTCGAGAACCGGGAGCGCTACCTCGGCATCGGGAACTACACCGAGGAGGGTTTCCGGCTCATGGAGCGGGGCCGGGACGGCCGGATGGAGGTCTTCCGCCGGGCGCTCGCCACCGAGGGGCTGCGCGTCGTGTTCGGCACCGACGCGGTCGCCGGCGCCCACGGCCAGAACATCCGCGAGGCGCTCGCGCGGGCGGAGCGGGGCGGGCAGGACCCGGGCGACCTGATCGTGAGCCTCACCTCGCTCGCGGCGGAGTCGCTCGGACTCGCCGACGAGATCGGGATCGTCGCGCCCGGCCACGCCGCCGACCTGGTCGTCGTGGAGGGCGATCCCCGCCGCGAGGTCGGGGCGCTCGCCCGGGTGCGGCTCGTGGTGCGCGCCGGGCGCATCCACCGCCCCGTACACTCGGGGCGATGACTCGCTCGCTCGTCGCGCTCGCGCTTCTCGCGGCCTGCGCGCCCGCCCCGGAGGCGGTGGACGAGGGACTGGTCGTGCTCACCGCCGACCGCGTGTTCGACGGCGGGGGCGGCGTGTTCGAGGACCACGCCGTGGTGGTCCGCGAGGGTCGGATCGTCTCGGTCGGGCCGGCCGCCGCCGCGCCGGGAGCGGGACGGCGGCTCGACTTCCCCGGCGGCTCGATCCTCCCGGGGCTCATCGACACTCATGTGCACCTGAGCTGGCACTTCGGCGAGGACGGGAAGCTCGCCCGGGGCGCCCCGGCCGAGGTCAGCGCGCTCCACGCGGTGGAGAACGGGCTGCGGATGCTCGACGCCGGGTTCACCACCGTGCAGAGCCTCGGCAGCCCGGTGGACGGCGTCGTGCGCGACGCGGTGAACCGCGGGGTGATCCCGGGCCCCCGGATCCTGACCTCGCTCGGGCAGCTCTCCCGGAGCACCGGAGGCGCGGCGGAGCTCGTCGCCGAGGTGCACCGGCTCGCCGACGCCGGGGCGGACGCGATCAAGATCTTCGCCTCGGAGAGCATCCGCGTCGGCGGCGGCCCGACGCTCAGCCAGGAAGAACTCGACGCCGCCTGCGGGGCCGCCGGGGAGCGGGGCCTCCGGACGCTCGTCCACGCCCACGGCCCGGTGAGCGCCCGGCGCGCCTCGGAGGCCGGCTGCACCACGATCGAGCACGGCGCCCTCCTCGACCAGGAGACGCTCGACCTGCTCGCGGCGAACGGCACCTTCTACGACCCGAACATCCACCTGATCTTCCAGAACTACTTCGAGAACCGCGACCGCTACCTCGGGATCGGGAACTACACCGCCGCGGGGTTCGCGGCGATGGAAACCGGGGCCGAGCGGGCGCTCGCGACCTTCCGGATGGCGCTCGCCACCGAGGGGCTGCGGATCGTCTTCGGGACCGACGCGGTCGCCGGCGCGCACGGGCAGAACGCCCGCGAGGCCATCGCCCGCGCCGAGCAGGGCGGGCAGGATCCGGCGGCGGTGCTCGTCGGGATGACCTCGCTCGCCGCCGAGTCGCTCGGCCTCGGCGACGAGATCGGGACCGTCGCCCCCGGCTACGCCGCCGACCTCGTCGTGGTGGAAGGCGATCCGGTGGCGGACCTCACCGCCCTCCACCGGGTCCGGCTGGTGATGGCCGGCGGCCAGATCGTCAGCGCCCGCCGCTGAACCGGCGCCCCGGTCGGGGAATGCGTGTCGGTCGGGCGAGCGGTTCTGCGCGAGCGGCGGCTCCCGGTTCCACGGGCGTGTCGGTCGGGCGAGCGGTTCTGCGCGAGCGGCGGCTCCCGGTTCCAGGGGCGTGTCGGTCGGGGGAGCGGTTCCGCGCGAGCGGCCCGGCTCCCGGTTCCACGGGCGTGTCAGTCGGGCGAGCGTTTCCGCGCGAACGGCCCGGCGCCCAGATCCACGACCACCGCGATCACGAGCGCCACCAGGTAGCCGCCTTCGAGCGAGCCGTTCGCGTGGATCGCCCACGCCCAGGTCAGCGTGGTGAGCGGCAGGAAGAACAGGCCGAGCACGATGAACAGGACCCCGTCGAAGGCGCGCCCGAACCAGTCGGAGAACACCCACACGAGCACGAGCACCACCCGCGGGGCGGCGAGGGCGGCGAGGGCGAGGAGGCAGGCGGGCACCGGACGGAACCCTACCGCTTCCCGGCGGCGGCGTTCCCGCGCAGGCGTTCGACCGCGAACAGCAGCGCCACCGCGAGCAGGATCAGGAAGGTCGCGGCGGCGAGGATCGCCGGGCTGATCTCCTCGCGGATCCCCGACCACATCTCGCGGGGGATCGTCCGCTGGTCGATGCCGCCGAGGAAGAGCACCACCACGACCTCGTCGAACGAGGCCGCGAAGGCGAAGAGCGCGCCCGAGATCACCCCGGGGGCGATCAGCGGCAGCTGCACCCGGCGGAAGGTGGTCAGCCCGTCGGCGCCGAGGCTCTGGGCGGCGCGGGTCAGGTCGCGGTCGAACCCGGCGAGCGTCGCGGTCACGGTGATCACCACGAACGGCGAGCCGAGCGCGGCGTGGGCGAGGACGAGCCCGAGGTGGGTGCGGACGAGCCCGAGTTCGGCGTAGAAGAAGAACATCCCCGCCGCGGCGACGACGAGCGGGATCACCATCGGCGAGATCAGGAGCGCGGTCACCAGGCGGCGCGCCGGCATCCGGGGGTTCGCGAGGCCGAGCGCCGCCGCCGTCCCGAGCGCGGTGGCGAGGAGCGCCGCCGCCACCCCGATGAGCAGGCTGTTCCCGAGCGCGCGGGTCCACTCGCCGCCGGAGACCACCTGCTCGTACCAGCGGAGCGACCAGGCGTCCGGGTCGAGACGGAGCATCCCGGGAGTGAAGGAGAAGTAGGGCTCGGCGTTGAAGGAGAGCGGGACCACCACGAGGATCGGCGCGACGAGGAACGCGAGGACCGCCCCGCACCAGCCGAGGTGGAGCCAGCGCCCGAGGCTCCGGGGGTTCCGGATCATCCGAGCCGCAGCGTTCCGGCGCCGACCAGCCGGTCCCAGGCCCGGTAGAGCGTCCCCACCACGAGGAGCAGCACGGCGCCGAGCGCCGCCGCGAGGCCCCAGTCGAGCGAGGTCTGCATGTGGTAGGCGATCTGGTTCGAGATCAGCTGGCCGCTGCTCCCGCCGACGAGGGCCGGGGTGATGTAGTAGCCGATCGCCAGGATGAAGACGAGCAGCGACCCGGCCGCCACTCCCGGAAGCGAGAGCGGCCAGTAAACGCGGACGAACGCCTGCCGGGGCGTCGCCCCGAGCGACTCCGCCGCGGTCAGGAGCCCGCCGGGGATCCCCTTCATCACCGAAAAGAGCGGGAGGACCATGAACGGCAGCAGCACCTGCGTCATCGCCACGAGCGTCCCGGTCAGGTTGTAGATCAGCGAGAGGCGCCCGTCGTCGGGGAGGAGCCCGATGGCGACGAGCAGGTCGTTCACCACCCCGCGCTGCTGGAGCAGCACGATCCACGAGGTCGTGCGCACGAGCAGCGAGGTCCAGAACGGCACGAGCACCAGCAGGAGCAGCCGCCGGGCGCGGCGCGGCGGCGCGTGGGCGATCCAGTGCGCGAGCGGGTAGCCGAGGACGAGGCAGAGGAGGGTCACGGTGAGCGCGACCAGGAGGGTGCGCCCGAAGAGCGGCAGGTGGATCCGCCGTTCCGGCGGGTGCCGGGCGATCCCGCCGTCCTCGTTCCGCTCGAGGTCGAGCGCGTGGAGGTAGTTCCGCGCGGTGAACCGCTCGCCGGCGCTCCGGATCGCCCGCCAGGCGGCGGGCTCGGCCCAGTCCGGGTGGGCGGCGACGAGCGCCGCCCTCCAGGAGCCTTCGGGCGGTTCCGCCGCCCGCCGGGCGCCGAGGCCGATCACGCTGCGCATGCCGCTCCGGATCCGGTTCACCCGCCCGCCGAGCCGGCCCGCCCCGCGCGCCTCCCGCACGGCGGCGAGCTCGGCGGCGACGGCGGCGAAGACCGCCTCGTCGGGCGCGCTCCGCCCGTCCCAGTCCTCGAGGAGCGCGAGCGTCTGCGGCAGCGCGTCGGCGACCACCGGGTCGTGGACGCTCAGCGCGAGCATCCGCCCGAGCGGGACCAGCAGGGTGACCCCGATGAAGGCGAGCAGCGGCAGCGTGAGCCCGAAGGCGCGCCGGGCGGGCGAGCCGCTCACCGGGTGAGCCAGACGCTGAACCGTTCGTTCATCTCGTCGAGATGGCCGGCCCACCAGCGCGAATCCGTGCGCAGCGCCCCTGGGGCGTGGTCGGGGTTCGTCGGCAGGTGCGGCGGCATCTCGGCCCCGGTCGCGTAGTGGCGCGGGATCAGGGGGAACGCGGAGCGGCGGGTCGGGCCGTAGGCGATGTGGCCGGTCAGGCGCGCCATCGTCTCGGCGCTCGCCAGGAAGCGCAGGAACTCCCGCGCGGTTTCGAGCCGCCTCGTGCCGGCGACGATGGCGGTCTGCCCGAGGTCGAGGAGGTGTCCGGACCAGAGGATCCCGAACGGCTGCCCCTCGACGACCTGGGCGTTGAAGATGCGTCCGTTGTAGGCGGTGCTCATCGTCACCTCGCGGTCGGCGAGCAGCTGCGGCGGCTGCGCGCCGGCCTCCCACCAGACGACCTCGTCACGGATCGTGTCCAGTTTCCGGAACGCCCGCTCCACGCCGCCGGGGCCGGCGAGGACCTCGTACACCCGGTTCTTCGGCACCCCGTCGGCCAGCAGGGCGAACTCGAAGTTCGCGAGCGGCGACCGGCGCATCCCCCGCCGCCCGGGAAACCGTTCGAGGTCGAAGAAGTCGGCGACCCGGGTCGGCGGCCCGTCCGGGAAGGCGTCCCGGTGGAAGGCGATGACCGTGGAGTAGGAGAGGAGGCCCACCGCGCACTCGGTGAGCGCGCCCTCGAGGAAGTCCTCGGACGCCGGGCTCCCGTCGGCGCCGGGCCCCGGCAGGTCGGGGGGGACCGGCTCCAGGAGTCCCTCGTCGCAGCCCCGCAGCGCGTCCACGAACTCGAGGTCCACGAGGTCCCAGTGGACATCCCCGGTGTCCACCTGCGCCCGGATCTGCGCCAGCCCGCCGCTGAAGTCCTCCATGCGGACCTCGGTTCCGGTCTCCCGGAAGAAGGGATCGAGCCCGGCCGCCTGGAGCGCCCGCCCGTAGGAGCCGCCCCAGGAGACCATCGTCGGGCGTTCCTCGCCGCCGCAGCCGGCCGAAAGGAGCGCGAGCGCGAGCCCGGCGCGGAAGCGGGTCACTCCGGGGCGGCGCCGGCGTCGAGCGCCCGGCAGTCGGTCGGGGTCCACCCCACCCGCACCCGGTCCCCCGGGAGCACCGCGCCGTGGCCGACGATGTTCGGGATCTTCACGATGAACCCGTCCCTGCCGAACAGCCGCGCGGTGACCCGCAGGTGGTCGCCGAGGAAGGCGAGGTCCGTGACCTCGGCCTCGAACTCGTTCGCGTGGGTCCCGGGGGGCGCAGAGAGGGCGATCCGCTCCGGGCGGATCGAGAGCGTCGTCCGCGAGCCGACCTCGAGGGGGGCGATCGGGAGCGCCCGGACGATCGCGCCGGACACCTCGACATCGCAGGGCACCTCCGGGTCGAGCTGGCGGACCACCCCGGGGAGCTCGTTCGTCTCCCCGACGAAGCGCGCGACGAAGGTGCGCTGCGGCTCCTCGTAGAGCCCCTCGGGGGTGGAGACCTGCTGCAGGACCCCGCCGGCGAAGACGGCGATCCGGTCGGAGAGGACCATCGCCTCCTGCTGGTCGTGGGTCACATAGACGACGGTCACCCCGAGCGAGCGCTGGAGGCGGCGGATCTCGTACTGCATCTCTTCCCGCAGCCGGCGGTCGAGCGCCCCGAGCGGCTCGTCCATGAGCACCAGGTCCGGCTCGAAGACGAGCGCCCGCGCGATCGCCACCCGCTGCGCCTGCCCGCCCGAGAGCTCGGCCGGGCGGCGGTCCCCGAACCCTTCGAGGCGGACGAGGCCGAGCGCCCGGCCCACGCGCTCCCGGCGCGCCTCGGGGCGGATCCCCCGGACCTCGAGCGGAAACGCGAGGTTCTCGGCGACCGTCAGGTGCGGGAAGAGCGCATAGCGCTGGAAGACGAACCCGATCCCGCGTTTCCGGGGAGGGACCAGGGTGACCTCGCGCCCCCGCAGGCGGATCGCGCCGGCGGTCGGCGCCTCGAACCCGGCGAGCATCATCAGGCAGGTCGTCTTCCCGGATCCCGAGGGCCCGAGCAGGGTCAGGAACTCGCCCCGGCGGACCTCGAGGTCGAGGCCGTCGACCACCGGGGTCACCCCGTCGTAGGTCTTGCTGACCCCGGCGAACTCCACGTACGCCGGTTCGTCTCGCGCCATGCTCCTCCCCCCCGCTCAGCAGCCTGTGGAGAAAACGCCCCGCATGAGAATCCGTCCTCGGAGAGAAGAGGAAC
>CAYGAO010000102.1:0-9556 GCA_964347715.1 uncultured Acidobacteriota bacterium | reverse complement strand
GGAGTGGGGCCGGCTGGTGGGTGCGGAGTTGGGGCGGCGGCGGGCTGGGGAGTTGGGGCGGCGTCGGGCGGCGGAGTTGGGGCGGCGTGGGGCTGCGGAGTTCGGACGCGGCCGGCTCGTGGAGCTGCTGCTCGCGGGTGGACGAACCGAGGAGGGCCGGCGCCGTACCGCGCGGCTTCCCGATCCGCTTGCGCGGGGGCGGGGCGCCCGCGTGGCCCCCCCGGCGGAACTCCTCGTTCCCCTGGCTGAGCTCGCCGCCCCGGATCGAGACCGGACGCCACCGGTCGCCGACCGAACGCCACCGGTCGCCGACCGGCCGACGGTCGTCGCCGAGGGCCGCGGCCGCGCCCGAGCGGCGCTGCGGGCGCGGGCTGCCCCGGCCGGGGCGGCGACCCGTTGTCCGACCGCGGTGCGCCGAACGGCGCGAGCCGTCGCGCCGGGGGCGGTCGCGGTCCGGGTGGCGACGGCGCGGGCGTTCGAGATCCGCCGGGTGGTGGCCTTCGCGGAGCGGGCCATCGCCGTCGCTCCCACGCCTCGCTGCCGGACGCCGGTGTTCGCCCGATCCAGAACCGCCCCGCGCGTCAGGAGCCGCGCCTTCTCCACGTTCCGGAGGCTCGAGGCGGCGAGGCGCTTCCTCGATGCCGGCCTCCCGAGGGCGCTCCGGTTCGTGAAGCTCCAGGCCTTCCGGTTCACTGCGGAGCCGCGCGGAACCGCCTGGCCGAGCACCGTGCCGCGCCGGAGGCGCCGAACCCCGTAGGCCCCGCGGTAGTCGTGGAAGCCGTACACGGGATAGCCGTAGTAGCTCAGTGGCGCCCAGCCGATCCAGTCGGCCCCGTAGCTCCAGGAGACCCACCCCGGAGACCACACGGACCCCGGCAGCCAGTACCAGCCGTGGGGGCCGTGTCCCCAGCGCCCGTAGTGGAAGGGCGCCCAGCCCCAGGGATCGTGGGAAATCCAGGTGTAGCCGAACGGGGTGCGCGCCCAGCGTCCGATGCGGTAGGGCGCCCAGCCGACGGAGACCCGCGGGTACCAGACCCAGCCGAGGTGGACATCGTGGCGCCAGTGTCCGTGGTCGTGGAGGTCGTGGACATGTTCGCGCACCTCCTCGGGCAACTCCTCGTAGGGCGCGTCCGTGACCCGGGCGGCCCGGGAGTCGCGCTGCTCCGCCCACGCCTGGAAGTCGCCGTCGTCCCGATACCGCTCGGCGGCGCTCGGCGCGGCGCCGGCAGTCGCGAGCGTCCGCTGGCCGGCGCCCACCAGGACGGACCCCGACTCGGTGGAGACCGTGGCGACGCCTTCCCGCACGACGAACTGGACCGTGCGTCCGTCGTCGAGCAGATCGGTCCGGTATTCCCCCTGGCCCTGGGGAACCAGCGTCCCGCCGGGAGTCTCGATCACGAGTTCGGCGTCGTCGCCCACCGCGACGATGAGGCTTCCGGTCCAGAAACCGAGCCGGTGCGGAAGGTCGCCCTCCACATAGTCGAGTTTCGTCCGCTCGTCCATCCAGGCGACGACTTCCCCGGCGAACCGCAGCTCGACCTGGCCGGGTTCGCGCGTCCAGATGCGGTCGCCCGGGAGGAACGGGCTCCCGCTCTCGGCTTCGTGCGCACCGAAGTCGTCCGCGCGCTGATGCCAGACATCGCCCTCGACGAAGGTGAGGCTCCCGTAGGCGTAGGAGCGGCCGCTCTCCTCCCCGGACTGCGCGAGCGCCCCCGGGGGCAGGCCGAGCGACAGCCCGAGGAGTGCGGGTCCGGCGAGGAGCCACGGGCCGCGGCGGATCCCACCCCCGTCCCTCGTGGTTTCGCGGTGCGTCCTGTCCTTGCGGTGCGTCATTGGCGAGCCTCCTCGGGCGCTGCCTCCTGCGGTCGGCGCAAGCGTCATGCCGGAAGGAGCATTCTGCCCGACCCGAGCCGGTCGGCCGGCAGGGGGCGGGAAGGGGCCCGACCGGGACCGGACCGGGCGGGCCGCCCGGCGTCCCCCCGCCCGCGCCCGCCTCGTCGGCCGGGCGACGGGCCGTTCCCGCCGACCGGCCCGACGGCGGTCAAGCGAGCCGAGCCGCGAACTCCGCCGCCTGGGCGCGGGCGCGGTCGGCGCGGAAACGCCGCCAGGCGGGCCGGACCACGGGATCCCGGGTCACGAGCCGCGCGAGCTTGCTGCCGTCCGGATCCTCTTCCACGAGCTTTTCGAGGCGGCTCCGCATCGCGCCTTTCGGCAGCGATTCCACGAAGGCGTCCTGCTCCTCGAGAACATCCTCGAGCCGTGGCTTCGGGACCTGGAGAAAACGTCCCCGGGTGTCCGCTTCGAGCTGCCAGACGATGTCCTCGTTCGAGGGGTCGTCGCGGCTCTCCGACACGCTGACCACCCGGGCGGTGTCGTGGTCGTAGTAGTAGGTCCGTTCGGGGCCGTCGTCCACGAAGGCGGCGACGAGCGCCTCGAGCACGGAGGGATCCACTGCCACGGCCGCTTCGCTGTCGTCGGAAAAGTCCCCCGCGGGCGAGCCGCCCGCGGAACGCCTTCCCGGAGAGAGTACCGAACCAGGTTCGGCTACGGCAACTGCCCCGCGCGCGCGTGTCCGGCGGCGCTTGGGGGTGGCACTACCGGGGCCGGATCGGGAACTGCCCCGCGCGCGCGTCCGGAGGTCTCGTGAATTCCGCCGGGGCCGGGATCTCGGGGACGAAGACGAACTGCCCCGCGCGCGCGTCCGGAGGCCTCGTCGCACCGACGCTTCCTCGTGATGCGGCAGGTCTCGGGAGGGTCGTTCCCGAAGCGAAGCGTGTCCGTCTCGATGGCGTCCGCGCCGAACCGGACGCCCCGGACGAGCGCTCCGTCGGTGACCCCGGTGGCCAGGAAGAGCAACCGTCGGCCGGGGGCCAGCTCCTCGGCTCCGAGCACCCGGCCCGGATCCCGCACCCCGGTCTCCTCGAGGCGGTTCCGGTCCGCATCGCCACGAACGAGCAGCCGCCCGAGCATCCCCCCGCCGAGGCACCGCAGCGCGGCGGCGGCGATCACCCCCTCGGGAGCGCCTCCGGAGCCCATCGCCGCGTGGATCCCGGAGCCGGGCGTCGCGCTCAGGACTCCGGCGGACAGGTCGCCGTCGCCGATCAGTCGGACCCGGGCGCCGGCCCGTCGCGCTCCGGCGATCAGCTCCTCGTGCCGCGGGCGGTCGAGGATCACGACCGTCACCTCGTTCGCCGGGCAGCCCTCGGCTTCCGCGATCGCGTGGAGGTTCTGCTCCGGGGAGCGGTCGAGCCGGATCTCGCTTCCGAGCCGCTCCCGCGAAGCCGGCCCGACCATGATCTTGTCCATGTAGATGTCGGGCGCGGTGAGGAGCCCCCCCCGCTCGGAGGCGGCGAGCACCGCGATCGCGCCCGGGGCGCCGGTGGCGCAGAGGTTCGTGCCCTCGAGCGGGTCCACCGCGATGTCCACCGCGGGGGCGTCGTCGCCGCCGTCTCCGAACTCCTCGCCGCTCCACAGCATCGGGGCCCGGTCGCGCTCCCCCTCGCCGATGACGACGCGGCCGCGGACCGGGGCCGCGCCGAGCACCTCGCGCATCGCGGCCACGGCGACTCCATCGGAGCGGTGGCGGTCGCCGCGGCCGATCGTCCGGGCGGATGCGACCGCGGCGGCCTCGACGGCCCGGACGAGGTGGGCCGCGACGCCGTTCGGGGAAGGATCGCCCGCCATCCGCCTACCCGGGTGCTTCCGCCGGGGGGCTCGCGGGAGACGGCGGCAGCGAGACCCGCGTGGGCCGGTCCCGCCGGTAGCCGAGGGCGTAGTCGGCCTGCATCAGCGTGTGGATCTCCCGGGTCCCCTCGTAGATCACCGCGCCCTTCGAGTTCCTCCAGAAGCGGCCCACCGGGTACTCGTCGGAGTAGCCGTAGGAACCGTGGATCTGGATCGCGTCCCCGGCGGCCCGTTCGGAAGCCACCGTGGACACCCACTTCGCGAGCGAGGTCTCGCGGGTGTTCCGGAGCCCGCGGTTCTTCATCTCGCCGGCCCGGAGCCACAGCAGCCGCGAGATCTCGTAGTCCCGCTCCATGTTGGCGATCATCTGCTTGACGAGCTGGTGCCGGCCGATCTCCTGCCCGAAGGTCGTCCGCGAACGCGCCCAGCGGACGCTCTGGTCGCGGCAGGCGCGAATCAGCCCGGTGGCCCCGGCGGCGACCGTGTAGCGGCCCTGGTCCAGCGCGAACATGGCGATCTTGAAGCCCTCGCCCTCTTCGCCGAGCCGATTCGCGGCGGGCACGCGCACCTCGTTCATCCGGAACCACCCCGTGTTCCCGGCGCGGATCCCCCACTTGTGGGTCATGTTCCCGGTCTCGAAGCCGTCGAAGGAGCGTTCGACGATGAACGCCGAGAGCCCCGAGTGGTCGCGGCGGGCCTGCTTCTCCCGGTCGGTCCAGGCGATCACGAGGAAGTTGTCGGCGATCTCGGCGAGCGAGATCCAGTGCTTTTCGCCCGAGAGCAGGTAGCCGCCGCCGTCCCGGCGGGCGGTCGAGCGGATGCCGACGGCGTCGCTCCCGGCGTCCGGCTCGGTCAGCCCGTAGGTGGCGATCTGGCGGCCCTCCGCCTGGGGCCGCAGGTAGCGCTCCCGGATCTCCTCGCTGCCCCAGGCGAGCAGCGAGAGCGAGTTCAGGCCGGCGTGCACCGACAGGATGACGCGCAGCGAGGTGTCCACGAACTCGAGCTCCTCGCAGGCGAGTCCGAGCGCGATGTAGTCGAGTCCGGCCCCCCCGTAGCGCTCGGGGACCGAGATCCCGAGGATGCCGAGCTCCGCCATCCCCTTCAGGAGGTTCCGGTCGAAGACCCGGTTCGCGTCGTTCTCGCGGATGTGGGGCGCGACCTCGCGGGCGGCGAAGTCGCGGACCAGGGACTCGGCCGCCCGCTGCTCGCCGGTCAGCTCGAAGTTCAGGCGCTCAGCCAAGTCGCATCGTTTCCTTCTTCGCCGCCGCCGCCGACCGGGGCGCGGAGTATATGGGCGGTCCGGGCTCGGGGAGCGCCCCCGGCCCGGCTCGATCCGGCGGGCGAGTGGCGCGAGCCGAGGGAGCGGCCCGCCACCCGTTCGACGAGGCGCGCGAGGAAGGGATACCGGGTGGGGCGACCTCGCGGGTGGCGAAGCCGAGAGCGGCGCCGGCGGGAGCCGGGCCGGGCGAAGGCCGGAGGACCCGGTCCGCCGGCGGCGCGCTGCGGGAGCCGGACGACCGCCTCGTGAGCGGGTGGTCCGAGCCGGGAGGCGCGGCGCCGGGGGCGCTGTCCGCGGGCGGTCAGACCCCCGCCTCCAGCGCGGCGGCGGCCGCCTCCGCCTCCGCCTTCCGCTTGCTCCGCCCGGACCCCCGGCCCAGCCGGCGGCCGGCGACGAGCACCTCGACGACGAACGTCTTCTCGTGCTCGGGGCCGCTCTCCGAGATCACGCGGTACACCGGGAGGCGGCCCTCCTGCTTCACCAGCGTCTCCTGGAGGGCGCCCTTGGGGTTGTCGGCGCTCGCGGCCGGGGCTTCCGCATTCGCCGGCTCGGGGGCGGGGCGGGCTCGGTCTCCGCCGTTCGGCTTTCCCGGGGAGGGGTTCGGCCGGCCGCCTCCGCCGCGCCGCTGCTCGGCCGCCCGGTCGAGGCGGTCGAGCGCCCGTTGCGCCGCGTTCTTCTCCGCCTCCTTGAGGCCGCGGCCCCGGCCGATCTCCCGGATGCCGCCCTCGAGCCGGAGGGTGACCGCGACCTCGCCGTTCTGGCGGGCCCCGTCTCCGGCCCGGCGAACCGAGTACTGCGGCGCCTCGCGCCCTTCCTTCGCCAGCCGGTTCTGGAGCTGCGTCTTCGGGTCGAGGAGTTCGAGGTCCGGGTCCTGAAGATCCCGGAGCGCCGCCTCGAAGGGCTTTCCGAGCGCCCGGCGGGCGGCGGACAGGTCGCCGTCGAGGTAGAGCGCGCCGAGGAGCGCCTCGGCGTTCCCGGCCGCTTCGGCGCCGGTTCCGAGCGACCAGTGGCGGCTCAGCCCGCTGGTGAAGTCGCGCTCCTGGAGTCGCATCCGGGCGAGGGTCATGCGGCCTTCGTCCCACTCGGGGAAGCGCTTCAGGAGCGCATCGGCGGCGACGAGCTGCATGACATCCCGCCCGAGGAACCGGAGCGCCTGCTTCCGGGGGCCGCCCGCCGCCGTCCGCGACGACTCCCGCCGCCGGCGGCGCCGGCGGCCCTGCCCGGCTGCCGGCGCCTCTCCGCCCGCTTCGAGAGCCCGCTCGAGGAGCGCGGGATCCACGAAGGTGTAGCCGAGCGCGCGTTCGTGCGCACCCCGGCGCCGGGTGAGCCGGCGGGCGACGCGGGTGAGCAGGCCGCCGGCGGCGCGCAGCCGTCCCCGGGCGCCCGGCGCCGGGCTCGGGGCCTGATCCGGAGGGGCGAAACCGAGCTGGCCGAGCCGCTTTCCGAGCGCGGCGCGCACGACGGCGCGCGCCGCCGGGAGCCCGCCGTCGAGGTAGGCCGCTCCGAGCACCGCCTCGAAGACGTTCGCCAGGATCCGATCCGAAGAGCGGACCGCCTCCCCGGTGCCGTGGCCACCCCCGACCCGGATCGCTTCCTCGAGCGCGAGCGTGCGCGCCGCGCCGGCGAGCGACTGGTTGCTCACGAGCTCGGACTTCGCCTCCTGGCGCCGCTGCCCCGACCAGTGCGGCCGCTGGAAGTGGATCGCCTCGGTCACCACCAGCCCGAGGGTGGCGTCGCCCAGGAACTCGAGCCGTTCGTAATCGGCGACCTCGTGGTCGTTCCGGTAGGAGCCGTGGGTCAGCGCCTCCTGGAGGAGCCCGGTCCGGCGGAAGCGGTGGCCGAAGCCGCCGGCGACCTCCACTGCGGGAAGGTGGGTCGCTTCGGCCGTGGCGCGCCGCCCGCGCCTTCTGCGTCGGCTCAACTCAGGCCACCCGGACGAAGACCATCGTCAGATCGTCGGCGTGGACCCTGGCGCCGGTGAACTCGAGCACCGCGTCCTCGACGGTCCGCTGCAGGTCTGCCGGCGCCAGCGCGGCGCCCTCCTCGAGCAACCGCATGAGCCTCTCCTCTCCAAACATGTCTGCTTCCCCATTCATGGCTTCCGACACTCCGTCGGTGAAAAAGAGCCAGGTCTCTCCCGGGCGGAGGGGTTCCGAACGCTCTTCGAGGACCGCCTCGAAGACCGGCCCCGGATCGAGCGCCAGCCCGAGGCCGTTCGGAACGAGCGCCTCCGAGCGCGGCCAGCCCCCGTCCTTCCGGCTCAGGTGCAAGAGCGGGCTGTGCCCGGCGCGCGCGAAGGTGACCTGGCGGGTCGTCGAATCGAACACCGCGTAGGTGATCGTGATGAAGGTGCGCGAGTCGAGCGCGTCGTGGAGCACCCGGTTCGCCTCGATCAGGACCTGCTTCGGCGACTCGTGGACCCGGCTGAGCGCGAGCATGAGTCCCTTCAGTTCCGCCATGGTGAAGGCGGCGCGGGTCCCCGTCCCGGAGACATCGGCGATCACCACGCCGAGTCGCCCCTCTCCGAGAGGAATCAGGTCGTAGTAGTCGCCGCCGACTTCCGTGGCCGGCCGGCACACCGCCGCCACGGTGAAGCCGGGCACCGAGACCGATCCCTCGGCGGGGAGGAGCAGCGCCTGCGACTGCCGCGCGGTCTCCATCTCCTGCTCGAGCACCGCCGCGCGTCGCAGCCGCCCCATGTCGTCGGCGATCTTCGCGGTCATGATGTTGAACGAGGTGGCGAGTTCGCCGAGCTGATCCCGCGACGCGGCCCGGACCTGGTGGCCGAAGTTCCCGCTGCGCACATGGTCGGTTCCGCCGCTGAGCGCCTGGACCGATCGGGTGATCGAGCGCGCGAGCCGGAGACCCATGGTGAGCGCCGCCGCCTCGAGCAGCACGAAGACGACTCCGAGCCCGGCGAGCACGATCAGCAGGCTGCTCCCGATCTCGGGGTTGTTCGTCGCGATGGATTCCGGGAGTCGGCTCGTGGTGCCCTGGATCAGGTGGATCGGGGCGAAGCCGAAGGAGACGATGACCGTCCCGCCCCGGAGCCCCGGGTTCCAGGGCTCCGCCTCGAGCCACAACCCCTCGACCCAGCCGATCGAGAAGCGGTCCGCCTCGGGGTCGGCGAGGTCCACCGGCGCCAGCGGGCGCTCGTTCGTGAGCAGCGCGCGGAGGTAGAGATCCTCCTCGCGGGCGCTCTGGCGGAGGACCGGGACGAGCGGCGCCAGGACCGCCGCGATGCGGCCCCCCGCGGGATCCGGCGCGGTGGCGCCGAACCACTCCGCCGCCGCCGTCTGCACGACGCCCTCGTGGCCCCCGGTCGCCCACTCCGGGACCGGCTCCGCCGCCGAGATGGGGCCGCCCTCGGTCGAGGCGGCGTAGCGGCGGATGTCCCGTCCGTCGAGTTCCAGGTACCAGGCGGCCGCCCCGGGAGCCACCTCCGCGGCGGCGGCGGCGGCGCGGGCGAGCGCCGCCTCGATCTCTCCCGCCGCGGCGTTCTCTCCGACCTCGAGCAGGATCTGCTTCGTGATTCCGGAGAGCGTCGCGCCGCGGGCGCTCAGGTTCGCCTGGAGGGCGTAGAACCCGAACTGCCCGAGCGCCACATAGAAGGCCAGGAGGAAGAACGAGGTGAGCAGGACGACCGGCAGGAACCCGATGAAGAAATAGGAGATCGCGAGCTTGCGGCGGACCGGGTAGAGGAGCCACTGGAGCAGGTCGCGGGCGAAATGGGCCAGAACCACCGCGAGGGTGACGAGGAACGCGAAACCGGCGTCCCCGGCCCAGGACCGCGGGAGCGCCCCGACCAGCGAGAGCGCCCAGACGACCCCCACCGCGAGCAGGATCCGGCCCGGCCAGGAGTGGGCGAGCACGGTGACGGCGCGCCGGAGCCCCCCCGGGAGGGTCCGGGAGGACGCTGCCGGCGCAGGCGACGCTGCCGGGGGAGGTGGCCGGGGTTCCCGGCGGGAGTGGCGCCCGGGCGCGGCGTTCGGGTCGGGGATGTCTTGGAGTGCGGGCGGTGTTCGGTTCTCTCGGTGGCGCGGCGCCTCGGCGGCCCGGACCCGGGTGGGCGGGCGTCTGCTGATCCGGCGCCCGCTGATCCGTGCTCCCGAGATGTCGGATTCCCCGGTTCCGGGGTCCGGCCGCCCGGGCCTCGCGTTCGCGCCCGAACCCGCTGCCGGCCCCCGCTCGGGGGCCGGCGCGATCGCCCGGCCGCCATCCGGCGGTCTGGCAACGGGTAACGGGGCGGCCCCGAAACGCGTCGTCCGGTCGCCCGGCCAGATCCGCCAGGAAGGGCCCCGCCTGGAATGGCCCGGCTACCGCGGCGCGGGTCGGGAGCGCCCAGCGACACCAGCCCGCTGCCGGGCTGACCCCCCGAGCGCCCTTCCAGTATAGCAGGCTGTGGAGAAAGTCCCTCGTACGCTGACGCGGCGCGCAGTGCCGCCGGGGAGGGTTCTTCCTCCCCGCGAAAGAGGGCGGAACGGATCGCGCCAGCGAAACGGTCCGCCGTCCGGTGGGGGAAGCGCCCCGCCACCGCGCGGACGGTGGGGTTCCCCATCTCTTCGAGGACGGATTCCCATGCGGGGCGCTTTA
>CAYGAO010000101.1:0-9702 GCA_964347715.1 uncultured Acidobacteriota bacterium | reverse complement strand
TCCTCGTTGTTCTCCTCGTTGAAGCGGCGCACCAGTTCCTCGAAGATCGTGCCCACGGCGTGGTTGTCGAGAGCCGGATGCCGGACCGAGCCGTCGGGATCCATCACCGGGCGCGGTCCGAGGTTCACCTCGGGAGCGGTGAACTTCTCGATCAGCCTGCCGAGCAGGTCCCGCTCCGAGAGCGTCGGGATCTGGTCTCGGAACCGGAACTTGTCGAGGATGTCCTGCACATTCGGCGAGAAGCCGTCGAGGAAGGCGCGGAAATCGGCCTCGAGCTGCTGGCGGGTTGCGCGGGAACGGAGGGCGCGCAGGGTGAACCGGGAGGTGTTGTAGAAGGCATGCCCCGCCGCGTTCCGCAGCGTCGCATCCTGCTCGTCGACCTTCGCCTCGTCGAGCCGGGCCTTCATATCGAGCACGGCGTCCTTCGTGTCCTCCAGGACCGCGTCGAGGCGGCGCAGGACGGTCATCGGCAGGATGACATCGCGGTACTTCCCGCGCTTGTACACATCGCGGAGGACCTCGTCGGCGATTCCCCAGAGGAAGCCGGCGATCCAGTGCAGGTTCGGACTGCTCACGGTCTGTTCTTGCGGCGCGACGATCGGGATGCGTCAGGACAGCACGGCCCGGAACCGGTCTTCGACGCTCTCCGGGACCCCCTCGCCGCGTCGGAGTCGCTCGACGGCGTCCGCCGTCTCGGCGTCGCCGATCTGCTCGAGGATCTCGGGCCGCGGCGCGGGAGCGCCGTTCAGGTCGTCGGGTTCGAACTTCGTGAGCGAATCCCCGTACGCCCGGGCATGGTGCGAGAGCAGGCGCCGGCCGGTTTTCGACGACAGATAGACGAAGATGCGGTCGACCAGGCTCGCGGCGAGCAGTCCGGGCGAGAAGCCGTGGAAGCAGGTCAGATGGAGCGCCCGGCTTCGGTTCCGCACCACCTTGTAGTTCCCCCTCCAGAAGACGCCCAGGAGGATCGGCGCCGGCCTGCGGGTTTCGGCGCGATGCCACGGGTTGCGGTGGCGCAGCAGGAAGCGCTCGTGGAGGCGGCGCCGCTCCCCGTCCTCGACATGGGCCGCCGCCGCTGGCGAGGGCCGGGGGCCGGGCCGGAAGAAGAGGACCGGCTCGTCCGCGTCGACGAGACTCTCCAGATCGCTCTCGGTGAGGACCGGGTTCGTCAGATGGCGGCTCTTCGAGATGCACGGCGCGATCTCCGCGCGGTCGAGACCCAGCCGACGAACCTCGGAAGGGCGAAGCACGAAGAACGCGTTCGCTCCGGTTGCGATTCCTCGCTGGAAGCGGCCGTAGCGGCGCAGCGGGCAGGTTCTGGTCCCGTCGACCCGCAGTGCATCGTCCCGGAAATGGACCAGCCACTTGTCGTCGGGCCGGAGATCCCCCCAGGGAACCCTCGATGTCGGTTCCGCGGTCAGGGCCGGGCGGAGAGCCTCGAGTGATCTCACGGAAACGAAGGCTGCCGAGTCGGCGGGTCTGGCGGTGTCGAGGAGGATGATCCCGACCGAGGTGACCGCGTCGGGGAAGACCTCCTTCTCGCAGCCCAGCCGGATGAGCGTCAGCCACGGACGCCCGGCGGCGAGCCGCTCCTTGATCGCCGCGCCGTACCCGGTGTTCAGGAATTCGAGCGGCATCACATACGCGAGCCGCCCTCCCGGCCGCAGCTCGGCGAGCGACTTGACCAGGAACGCCGAGGCGCAGTTCGTGTAACCGGACAGCCGGACGCCGAGCCTCCGCTCGAACTCCGCCAGCACCTCTTTCCGGCCCCGGAAGTTCTGGAACCTGAGATACGGCGGGTTGCAGACGATGGCGTCGTGGCGCCGGCCCCACGAACGGAGGTAGTCCTCCTCGAAGATCGTTGCGGAACCGGTTGCTCGCCGGGAGTACCGCAGGACGGCCGGGTCGACTTCGCTGCCACTGCAGCAGACGGCGTGTTTCGCGGCGGCGTCGAGGAAGGCGCCGAGTCCGAACGCCGGATCGTGCATCGTCCGGGCGCCGGACGAGAGGGCCCAGTCCACCATGAACCGCGCCACCGCGGGAGGCGTGAAGAACTGCCCGAGAGCTTTCCGGTGGGCGTCTCCGACGAGTGCGGCGTACTCCGCCGCATCAACGGCCATCGCGGATCTCCCGTTCGAGCGGCTCGGCGTCCGGGAGCGATCGCGGAGGACCTCGTTGGCGATCGCCGGAGGGTGCCGGTGGTCCGGGGTCAGTTCAGGCCGCGGCGGCGGAGCAGGGGTTCCACCTCGGCGTCGCGACCCCGGAAGGCGCGATAGAGGTCCATCGCCTCGACGCTGCCGCCCTTCGAGAGCAGCGCGCGCCGGAAGTGGTCGCCGTTCTCGCGGGTCAGCCCGCCGTTCTCGCGGAACCACTCGACGGAGTCGGCGTCGAGGACCTCGCTCCAGATGTAGGAGTAGTAGCCCGCGGCGTAGCCGCCTCCCCAGATGTGGGAGAAGTAGGTGGTCCGGTAGCGTGGCGGCGCCGGGGCGAAGGCGACGCCGGCGGCTTCGAGGGCCGCCTCCTCGAAGGCGAGCACGCCGTCGGCGTCCGGGGTCTCGCCGACCCCGAGCCGGTGCCAGGCGAGATCGAGCAGGGTGGCGGCGAGGTATTCCGTCGTCGCGAAGCCCTCGTTGAAGGTGCGCGCCGCGAGCACCCGGTCGAGCAGTTCCTGCGGGATCGCCTCGCCGGTCTCGTGGTGGACCGCGTAGTTCGCCAGCACCTCGGGCCAGGTCGCCCACATCTCGTTCACCTGCGACGGGTATTCCACGAAGTCCCGCGGGACCGAGGTGCCGGCGAAATAGGGGAAGCGGACATCCGAGAACAGCCCGTGGAGCGCGTGCCCGAACTCGTGGAAGAGGGTGATGACCTCGTCGAAGGTCAGCAGCGTGGGCTCGCCGGCGGGGGGCTTCGGGATGTTCAGGTGGTTCGCCACGACCGGCTTCGTGCCGAGGAGGCCGGACTGCGAGACATAGGCGTTCATCCAGGCGCCGCCGCGCTTCGACGGACGGGC
Organism: uncultured Acidobacteriota bacterium; assembly: GCA_964347715.1. Classification (GTDB taxonomy): domain Bacteria; phylum Acidobacteriota; class Vicinamibacteria; order Marinacidobacterales; family Marinacidobacteraceae; genus CAYGAO01. Next base: position 6,692 of record CAYGAO010000101.1, on the reverse strand, counting down.
GTGGAAGTCGCCGAGGAAGAGCCCGAGCGGGGTTCCGTCCTCCTCGAACACCTCCCAGATCCGGACATCGGGGTGATACACCGGCAGCTCGGGGCGCTCCTCGAAGCGGAGGCCGAAGAGCCGGGTGGCGGCGTGGAACACGCCGTTCTCGAGCACGCCGTTCATCTCGAAGTACGGCTTCAGCTGCGCTTCGTCGAACGAGAACCGCTCGGCGCGGAGCTTCTCGGTGTAGTAGGACCAGTCCCAGGCGGCGATATCGAGGTCCGCGCCCTCGGCGCGGGCCAGCGCTTCGAGATCCGCGGCCTCGCGGCGCGCGTTCCGGACCGCGGCCGGGGTGAGACCGGCGAGTCGCTGGTCCACCGCCTCGATCGTCTGCGCGGTCTGTACCTCGAGCGAGAAGGCGGCGTGGTGCGGATAGCCGAGGAGAGCGGCGCGCTCGGCGCGGAGGGCGGCGATCCGGACGATCACCTCGCGGTTGTCGTGCTCGCCGCCCCGGCTGCCGCGGGCGAGCGAGACCTGCATGATCCGCTCGCGCAGCGACCGGTCCTCGAGCGAGGCGAGCGCGGGCTGGCCGCTCGTGTTCAGCAGCGCGATCACGAACCTGCCCTCCAGATCGCGGGCGCGGGCGGCTTCGGCGGCGGCGGCGATCTCCCCCTCGGAGAGCCCGGCGAGCTCCTCGACCGAGTCCACGACCACCGCCGAGGCGTTCACCTCGTCGAGCGTGTTCTCGGTGAAGGCGGCCGAGAGCGAGGCGAGTTCGGCGTTGATCTCCCGCATCCGCGCCTTCTGCGCCTCGGCGAGCCGGGCGCCGGCGCGGGTGAAGTCGCGCCGGTAGCGCTCCACGAGGCGCCGCTCCTCGGGCGAGAACCCGGTGTCCTCGCGCTCTTCCCAGAGCGCCTCGACGCGCGCGAAGAGATCCGGGTTCAACAGGATCTCGTCGCTGTGGGCGGCGAGCTTCGGCGCGATCTCGGCGCGGATCGCGTTCAGCTCGTCGTTCGTGTCGGCGGCGGTGAGGCTGAAGAAGACCCGCGCCACCCGGTCGAGGAGCCGCCCCGAGCGTTCGAGCGCGACGAGCGTGTTGTCGAGCGTCGGCGCCTCCGGCGAGGCGGCGATGGCCTCCACCTCGGCGAGGTGTTCGGCCATGCCGCGCTCGAAGGCGTCGCGGTAGTGCCCCTCCTCGATCCGGTCGAAGGGCGGGAGCCCGTAGGGCAGCTCGCTCGGGGCGAAGAAGGGGTTTTCGGCCACCGGATCCTCCATCGGGGGATTGCAGCCGGCGGCCACGAGCGCGGCGGCGCCGGCGAGAGAACGGATCGTCATCGGGATTGCCTCCTGGGGGCGGCAAGCGAGCCGCACTCCGAATTCTGTCTTCGGCGCCGCCTTCAGCGACCCGGCGCCCGCGCCCGGCGGAGCTCTCGTTCCGCCTCCCGGAGGCGTCCCTGGCGGCTGTAGATGTCGGCGAGCACGAAGTGGCCGAGCGGCGCCATCTCCGGTTCGGGCCCGAGTCCGAGCCCCCGGAGCGCGCTCTCCTCGGCTTCGGCGAGCTCGCCCCGATCGAAGAGCGCCTTCGCCAGGTAGAGCCAGCCCACCGCGAACTCCGGGTGGTGCTCGACGGCGGCGCGGAACGAGGCCTCCATCCGGTCCCGGTCTCCCATCGCCCCGTGGAGCCGCGCAATATTGAAGTGGGAGCGGAAGTCCCGGGGGGCCGTCTCGAGGCGGGCCTCGTAGGCCTCGATGGCGCGGGCCGCGTCGCCGCGCTGCTCGTGGAGGAGCGCGAGGTGGTACCAGGCGTCCGAGAGCTGCGCGTCCATCGAGAGCGCGAGCCGGAACGCGGCCTCGGCTTCTTCCAGCCTGCCGAGTTCGAGCAGGCACTGCCCCTTCAGGTTGTGGGCCGGCGCCCGTTCCTCCCCGGTCGCCTCGAGCCGCGCCAGCACTTCGAGCGCCGCCTCGTAATCCTCCTCGGCAGCGTGGATCTCGGCGAGGTGGAAGTGCGCCTTCTGGTCGCGCGGGTCGAGTTCGAGGAGCCGCCGGTAGCCCGCCCGGGCGTCTTCCGCGCGGCCGGCGAGTCGGTAGGCGTCGGCGAGGCCGAGGATCGCGGACAAGTATTCCGGGTCGAGCGTCAGCGCCTCCCGGTAGGCGGAGATCGCGCCGTCCCAGTCCTCGCGCTTCACGAACAGGTTGCCGAGCACGAGATGGGCTTCGAGGATGCCGGGGTCTTCGGCGAGGACCCGGCGCACCTTTTCCATCGCCTCCTCGATCCGGTCCTCGGTCGAGTCGGTCCCCGCGGCCTTCAGCAGGTTGTAGAGGCCGATCTTGTCCTTCGGATCCGCGAGTTCGGCCCCTTCGGCGACCCGGACGCGCGAGGCGCCGCCGAGGTAACCGAGCGCCTGGAGCCGGGCGCGCGTCTCCTGGTCGAGCGTCTCCGGGGCCGCCTCCGCGGCGGTGTCGCTCCCGAGCGTGGCGAGGAGCTCGTCGAGCCGCCGCTGGAGCTGGCGGACCTGTCCCGGCCGCTCGGGCGCGAGGTTCCGGCGCTGCTCGGGGTCTTCGAGCACCTCGAAGAGCTCGGCTCGCGGGGCCGAGATGAAGTGGAGCAGACCGTTCCGGAGCGCATGGAGCGGCGACCAGCCGTAGTGGTTCCTCGGATAGAGGCTCTCCGAATAGGCCCAGAGGCCGAGGTCGGGGACCGATCCGTCGGCGAGCGGGACGAGGCTCACCCCCTGGACCGGCGCCGGCGTCGGCAGCCCGACGAGCTCGAGGACGGTCGGCATCAGGTCGATCCCGCGAACCTGCGCGGAGACCCGCCGACCGGGGGTGATCTGGCGGTAGGGGGCGCGCAGCAGGAAGGGCACCTGCATCGAGGCGTCGTAGATGAAGAACCCGTGGGCGGCTTCCCGGTGGCGGCCGAGGCTCTCGCCGTGGTCGCCGATGAGCGCGAGGAGGGTGTCGCCGGCGAGTTCCTTCGCATCCAGCCAGTCGAGGAGCCGCGACACGAGCGAGTCGGTGAACGCGACCTCGGCGTCGTAGGCGGCTTCCTCGTAGCCGGTGATCCGGGAGCGCCAGGGCTCCGGCGCCCGGTATGGCCAGTGCGGGTCGTAGAGGTGGATCCAGGCGAAGAAGCGCTCCTCCCGAACGCCGTCCATCCAGGCGAACGCGGCGTCGAGCACCTCGTCGCCGGGCCGCTGCACCGTGTCCAGGCCGACGCGCTCGAACTTGCGGAAGTCGAATTCGTCGTGGTAGCGCTCGAATCCCTGATCGAGCCCCCAGCGCGAGTCCAACACGAAGGCGGCGACGAAACCGCCGGTGCGGTAGCCCGCCGCCCGGAGCGTCTCGGCGAGCGTCACCGCTTCCTCGCCGAGGTAGTAGCCGCCGTTGTCGCGCACGCCGTGGTACATCGGATAGGCGCCGGTGAAGATCGAGGCGTGCGAGGGCAGGGTGAGCGGAACCGTCGCGGTCGCCTGCTCGAAGAGCACGCCCTCCCGCGCGACCCGGCCGAAGGCGGGGGTCTCGATCCGCTCGCCGCCGTACTGAGCGAGGTGGCGCGCCGAGAGGGTGTCGAGCGTGACCACGACGATGTTCAGCGGCCGGATCGGATCGGAGCCGCCCGGGAGCCCGGCGCAGGCCCCGAGCGCGAGGGCGAGCAGCGCGGAGGCGACCGGGCGGAAGCGGATCACGGGCCGATTATCGCCGCGCCCCCCCGGGGGGCGGAACCGGATCGCGCTACGGGAGTCGCCGGAAACCCTGCCGTTCGAAAGTCGGCGTCGAGCGCGAGCGCTTCGCCGATGCCGTGGCGACGCTTCCCGAAGGAGAGCCGCCGAGCGGCGATCAGGAACGCCGCCCGGGCGCGCTCGTGGGTGAGGAGCGGGAGCGACCGGTCGGCGATGGCGCTCTGCCGACTCCCGACCGGCATTCCACGAGGATGCAGTTCACGAGCGGCCGTCGCCCGGTTCCGGGCCGCCGCCACCGCGCCGGGTCGCGGGTCATCGTCGGCGAGCCGGGCGAGGACCCCGGGAGGTGTGCTCGAACCGGTTCACCGATCGAAGGCTTCGGCGAGATGGCGGTCGTGCTCCCCGGCGAGGTCGGGAACCCCGGAGTGAAAGCGCCCCTGGACCTCTCGGGCGCGCCGGACGAGCTCCTCCCGGCGGGGCCGGGTTTCCGAAACCGCGAACCGGCTCACGGATTCGCGGACGAGATCCGCGACACAACGCCCTTCGGCCCGCGCCCGCCGTCGAAGCGCCTCGACCTGATCCTCGGTCAGCCGGAACTGCATCTGCACCAGGGTAGTGGATACGCCGATCGTCGGGCAGCCGGGAACGCGCCGCCGGCGCTCCCGGGGCAGGGGCGCCGGGTAGGATTTCGGGAATGGACTCGCTGCTCGACCGCCTCGGGCTCGCTCGCGGGATGCCCGGCGCCTGCCACGGACCCGAGGGCTGGATCCTGACCCGCGAGGCGCCCCTCGCCTCGACGAACCCGACCACCGGAGAGCCGATCGCCGAGGTCGTCCCGGCGGACGGCGAGGCGCTCGAGGAGGTGGTGCGGGCCGCCCGGCGGGCGTTCGGCTCGTTCCGCGAGCTGCCGGCGCCGAAGCGCGGCGATCTGGTGCGCGACCTGGGCAACGCGCTGCGGGAGGACCAGGAGCCGCTCGGCGACCTGATCGCGCTCGAGGCGGGAAAGATCCGGGCCGAGGGCCACGGCGAAGTCCGGGAGATGATCGATGTCTGCGACTTCGCGGTCGGACTCTCGCGCCAGCTCTACGGGCTGACGATGGCGTCCGAGCGCCCCGGCCACCGGATGTTCGAGCAGTGGCACCCGCTCGGCCCGGTCGCGGTGATCACCGCGTTCAACTTCCCGATGGCGGTGTGGTCCTGGAACGCGGCGATCGCCGCCGTCTGCGGCGACCCGGTGGTCTGGAAGCCGTCGGAGCACACGCCGCTCTGCGCCGCCGCGGTGCAGGTCCTCGCGAACCGGGTGATGGACGACCACGGCGTCTCCGGGGTGTTCAACCTCGCGGTCGGCGGCGGCGATCTCGGGGCCCGGCTCGCCGCCGACCGGCGGCTGCCGCTCGTCTCCTTCACCGGTTCGACCAGGGTGGGCCGCCGGGTGGCCACCGAAGTGGCGGGACGCCTCGGACGGTGCCTGCTCGAGCTCGGCGGGAACAACGCCGTCGTGGTCAGCCGGAACGCCGACCTCGATCTGGCGGTGCGGGCGATCGTCTTCGGCTCGGTGGGGACGACCGGCCAGCGCTGCACCACCACGCGGCGGGTGCTCGCCGACCGGGAGATCGCCGGGCCGCTCGTCGAGCGGCTCGCGGACGCCTACCGGCAGATCCCGATCGGAGACCCGCTGGACCCGGCGACGCTGATGGGGCCGCTCATCTCGGAGCCGGCGGTGCGCGCGATGGAGAACGCCCTCGAACGCGCGGTCGCCGGGGGCGGAACCGTCGTCTGCGGCGGCGCGAGGCGGCCCGATCTCGGCCCGCACCATGTCGAGCCGGCCATCGTCCGCATGCCGGGGCAGACCCGGCTCGTCGCCGAGGAGACCTTCGCGCCGATCCTGTACATCCTGGAGACGGACTCGCTCGAGCAGGCGCTCGCGCTCCACAACGCCGTGCCGCAGGGCCTCTCGTCGGCGATCTTCACGGACAGCCTGCGCGAGGCCGAGCGCTTCCTGTCGGCGGGGGGTTCCGACTGCGGGATCGCGAACGTGAACATCGGCACCTCGGGAGCCGAGATCGGGGGCGCCTTCGGCGGGGAGAAGGACACCGGCGGGGGCCGGGAATCGGGCTCCGACTCCTGGAAGGCGTACATGCGGCGCCAGACGAACACGATCAACTGGTCGAGAGATCTGCCGCTCGCGCAGGGGATCGAGTTCGGCGGGGGAGGAGCTCCCTGATGCGCGGGAGGGCGTTCGTCGGGGTGTCGTTCGCCGTGGCGCTCGCCGGCTGCGGCGAACCGCCGCCCCCGGCGCCGGAAGTCTCCGCCGGGACGCTGATCGAGCGCGCGATCTCGCGCCACGATCCGAACGGCCACTTCGGCGTCGCCCGCATCGGCCTCCGGATCGTGGAGAGCCGTCCGAACGGCGACCCGCGCACGGTCCGGGTGTCCTTCGGGCCCGGCGGCGCGGTGGAGGTGTCCCGCGAGACCGATTCCGGGACCGTCTCGTTCCGGACGCTCGGGGAGGACATCGTTCGGCGCTCGGTGGACGGCCGGGAGGATCCGGGCGAGGAGGAACTCGCCGCCCACGGGCTCGACCCCGAACGGGTGATGCGGCTGCGGAACTACTACCTGTTCCTCTGGGGGCTCCCGATGAAGCTCCGGGACCCCGGGACGATCCCGGACCCCGAGCCGACGGCGACGACCTTCGACGGCCGCCCGGCGCTCGAGGTCCGGGTCACCTACGACCCCGAGGTGGGCGGGGACACCTGGTACTTCTACTTCGACCCGGACACCGCGAGGCTGATCGGGTACCGCTTCTACCACGACGAGGCGGCGAACGACGGGGAATACATCCTTCTCTCCGGGGAGATCGCGAGCGGCGGCCTCCGCCTCCCCGCGACCCGCCGCTGGTTCACCCACCAGGACGACGCCTTCCTCGGCGAGGACGAGGCGGTGATGCTCACCGTCGAGCCGGCGCCGTAGGGCGTCCTCTTTCGGGGGGGGGGGGGGGGGGGGGGGGGGGGGGGGGGGGGGGGGGGGGGG
>CAYGAO010000100.1:0-9720 GCA_964347715.1 uncultured Acidobacteriota bacterium | reverse complement strand
GGGGGAAGCGCCCCGCATCGGCCCGGACGACGGGGTTCCCCATCTCTTCGAGGACAGATTCCCGTGCGGGGCGCTCTGTCCACCGGCTGGTAGCCCCTTCCGGGGTTCTCGTGGAGCCGGCGGCCTTCGCCCGGATCGTCTCCCGCGCCGCGCCGCCGCCGGAACGGGAGGACCGTTCCGTATTCGCGCTGGACCCCGGCGATCCCGCGTCGCTGGCGCGCCGCCGCGAGCGGGCGGTCGCCGCTCTCGGTGGGGACGAGCCCTTCCGGCGTCATGTGGCGGAGCTCGGGATCCCGGCCGAAGCCTGGCTCGCCCGGCTCGGCGAGGTGCGCCTCGTGGGCGCCCCGCCCGACTGGGCGCGGGGTTTCGCCGCGATCCGGGCCCGGCTCGGCGAGGGGAGGGCGGCGTTCGATCCGGTGCGCGCCTACGCCCGCCTCCGGGCGGAAGCGGTCTGGCCGGACTCCGTGGTCCCGAGGACCCCGGAAGCCCTCGAGGGCCCCCTCGACGCGCTCGTCGGTCGGCTGGGGACGGCGCTCACCCCGACCCTCCTCGTCGAGTCGCGGCTCGGCGTCGAGCCCGCCTGGTCCGAACGGTTCGACCGGAGCCCGGCGCTCGCCTTCGCCTTCGGCCGCCTGCTGGTGGACTGGTTCGCGGACCTGCGGCAGCTGGGCGCGGCGGTGGCGGCGGACCGGTCGTTCCTGGCCGATCGCTTCTTCGGCGGGCGGGATCCCGGCGCGCTGGACGCGATCCAGCCGGGGCTCGGCGATCCGCATGCCGGCGGCCGATCCGTCGCCATCCTGCGCTTCGAGCGGGGACCGGTCGTGTTCAAGCCGAAGGACCTGCGCGTGGCGCTCGCCGTCGCCGAGGCCGCTGCGCGGGTGGGGATTCCGGGGATGGAGGTCTCCGCGCCGCTGACCCGGGGGGCGCACGCCTGGGAGGAGGTGGTCGCGCCCGCGCCCGTGGCCGATGCTGGCGAGGCGGACCGCTTCCACGCTGCTCTCGGGGGCTGGACGGCGCTCCTCCAGGGGATCGGCGGCGTGGACTTCTGGTTCGACAACCTGTTCGCCGCCGGGCCCGCCGCCCGGTTCTTCGACTTCGAGACCGCGACGCAGCCCCGGTCGGCGGCGCCGGCGGCGGTCGGACGCCTCGCCGGCGAGATGGGCGAGCGCTTCCGCTGCTCCCCTTCCGACACCGGAATCCTGCCGATCCTGGTCCCGACGCGCGAGGGCGAAGAACCCACCGACATCGGCTGCCTCAGCCGCCCGGGCGCCCACCGCTCCCCCGTGCCCGCCCCGGGGGGCGACGGACTCCTCGCCTGGAGCGAGAGCCGGTTCGCCCCCCACTTCGCCGACGGGAACCCCGCCGACGCCTCGGACCACTTCGGCGCGTTCGAGGACGGATACCTCCGGGTCTCGCGGACGCTCGCGACGCCGGCGAACCGCGAGTTCGTGCTCCGGGCGCTCGAGCGGTTCCGCGACGCCCCGATCCGGGTCATCCGGCTCGACACCTGGACGGCCTACCGGGCGATCCGGCGCTCCTTCGCCCCGCGCTACCTCGCCGACGGCGTGTGGCGGGAACTCGCCCTCCACGACGCGATCCCGGCCCGCGTCCGGCTCTACGGCGAGCTGCGCGAGGCGGCCGTGCGCGACCTGCGCCGGCTCGATGTGCCGCTCTACCAGACCCGGCTCGACTCGGTGGATCTCGACGGCATGGGGGGCGAGCGCGCTTCCGGCCACTTCGTCCGCGACGCGCTCGCGGAGACCCGGCGCCGCCTGGAAACGCTCGCCCGCTGGCCCGAAGCGGACCGGGTGCGGTGGCTCCGCACCGGGTTCGGCCTCCGGCCGGCGACCCGCCGGCCGGCGCCCGTCGCCGAGGCGCCGGCCCCGGCCTCCCCGGGCGACCTCCTCGCCTGGGCCCAGGAGATCGCCCGGGAGATCTCGGGGGCGGCGGTCCGCGATGTCCGGGGCGCCCCGACCTGGATCGGCGTCGGACACGATGTCTTCTCCGGCTGCCGCCTGCTCTCCCCGCTGTTCTTCGATGTGCTCTCGGGGCGCGCCGGAGTCGGCCTCGCGCTCGGAGCGCTGGCGGACGCGCTCGACCGGCCCGGGCTCGCCACCCTCGCCGGCGAGACCCTCGAGGGCGCCGCCCGGGATGCCCTCGAGGCCCCCGAGTTCGCGCTGGGCGCCGGCGTCGGCTACGCGGTCGGGGTGGGCGGGCTGATCTCGGCGCTCGCCCGGGACCAGGCGCTGCGGCCGCTCGCGCGCCGGCTCTTCTCCGAGGTCGTCGCGCGCGAGGGCCACCGCTTCTCGGGCCCCGACTTCGCTTCCGGAACCGAAGGGCTCCGTCCCGCCGCGGAGGCGCTCGGCGAGCCGGTTCCCGGGCCTCCCGGAAGGGTGCGCCGCTACGCGCCCTCGAGCCTGCCGCGCCTGAAGCCGTGGCTCGAACCCGGGCGCGTCCTCCCGCTCTGCCCCGACCGGCGCGCCGCGGCGCGCCGGCGGGCCGGGCGCGACCGCCGGGGGAGCTGGTTTCCGGAGGGGTGGACCGACGACCGCCACCGCCTCTCCGGGGTGGATGGCCTGCCGGCGCTCGCGGTCTGCTTCGCCCGTCTCGCCGAATCACCCGAGATCGCCGGGCTCGACCCGGTGCTCTCGCTTCGGGACGCGGGAGCCGGCGCGGTCGCTCCCGAGCGGTGAGCGAGGAGACCCGGGTCGCCGGAGCGGGGTGGCTCGCGTGGAATCGGACGGAGACGGCGGGGTTCCCGGCGCGCCCGGCAGGGTTTCGGGCGGTGTGCCCGGAAGCGCGTCCGGCAGGGTTTCGGGCGGGGTGCCCGGAGGCGCGCCTGGCAGGGTTTCGGGCGGTGTGCCCGGGGGCGCGCCTGGCAGGGTTTCGGGCAGTGTGCTCGGCGGAGTTCCCGGCGGCGCGTCTGGTGGGGTGTCCGGCGGTGGGTCCGGCGGCGTGATGGTCGGGCGGTTCGCGTTCGGCGCGCGGTTCGGGTGGAATACGCTTTCGGCGGGTTCGTCCAGGAGCGAGCCCCCAGCACCGTGACTCCCGATTCCGCGCCGAACCCGCTCTTCCGGGCTGCCGCCAGCGAGCGGCTCGCGAGCCCCGAGCAGCTCGACCGGGCGCTCGAGGCCGCCCCGGCGAGGGCCTGGATCGCCGTCGGCACCCTGATGCTCGTCGTGGTCGGGGTGCTGGCCTGGTCCATCGTGGGCCGGGTCTCGACCTGGGTCACCGCGCAGGGGATCTTTCTCCACCGCGGCGGCCGCGTCGTGGACGCGGTGGCGCCGGGGGGCGGAACGCTCACCCGGATCCTGGTCGGGACCGGAGAGACCGTCGAGGAGGGCGAGGTGATCGCCGAGGCGGTGAACCCGGAGATCCTCGAGCGCCACCGCAGCGCGCTCGCGCTCGTGGACGAACGGCTCTCCGCGCTGCGCCAGCTCGAAGCCGCCACCACCGAGGAGAACGCGCTCGAGGAGGCGAACCTCGTTCGTCGCCGCGAGAACCTCGACCGGCTCGAAGCCGCGAACCGCGACACCCTCGCCACCGTCGAGGAGCGGCTCGGCAATCACCAGGAGCTCCTCGCCGACGGGATCATCACCCGTTCGACCGTCGAACAGACCCAGCAGGAACTCGACCGCGCCCGGCGCGAGCTCTTCGCCGTCCTCCGGGAGCGCGACGACCTCGAAGCCGGCGAGGTGCGCCGGCGGAACGAGCGCCAGGTGCGGCTCGCCGAGTCGCGGGCGCGGCTCACCAGCGCCGAGCGCCAGGTCCAGGAGCTCGAGACCCGGCTCGACACCCAGCGGATCGCCGCCCCGGTGGCCGGCTCGGTCACGGAGCTGAAGGCGCAGCCGGGGGCGCTCCTCGCCACCGGGCAGCCGGTGCTCAGCATCCGCACCGGGGCGGATCGGCTCGAGGTGCTCGCCTATGTGCCGTCGGCCGACGGTTCCCGGGTGCAGGCGGGCATGGAGGCGCTGGTCTCGCCCGCCTCGGTTCGCCGCGAGGAATACGGGTCCATCCGCGGTGAGGTGGAGAGCATCTCCGCCTTCCCGGCGACCGTCGAGGGCATGGTGGCGATCCTCCAGAACCGCGACCTGGCGCAGGCGTTCATGGAGGCGGGACCGCCCTACGCGAGCCGGGTGACCCTCGCCCCGGACGAGGGGACCGTCAGCGGGGTGGCCTGGACCTCGCCGCGCGCGGCGAGCCAGATGATCGCCTCCGGGGCGCTGGCGAGCATCGAGGTCCGCGTGGAGAGCCAGCCACCGATCGCGCTCGCGATCCCGCTGCTGAGGGAACTGCTCGGACTGTGACCGGGAGCTCCCGGTTCGAGCCGAACCTGACCGGCCGCCGGCGCCGCCGGCGCGCGCCCACGATCCTCCAGATGGAGGCCACCGAGTGCGGGGCCGCCTGCCTCGGGATGATCCTCGCCCACTACGGGAAGTGGGTGCCGCTCGAGGAGCTGCGGATCCGCTGCGGCGTCTCCCGCGACGGCAGCAAGGCGGTCAGCATGCTCCGCGCCGCCCGCGAGTACGGCCTCGAAGCCCAGGGGTTCCGGCGGGAGCACGCGGAGCGGCTCTTCGACCTGCCGTTTCCGATGATCCTCTACTGGCGGTTCTCCCATTTCGTCGTCCTCGAGGGGATGGAGAAGGGGCAGTACTGCATCGTGGACCCGGCGCACGGGCCCCGGAAGATCGCGCCGCAGGAGTTCGACGAGGCGTTCACCGGGGTCTGCCTCGCCTTCGCGCCAGGCCCCCGCTTCGAGCGGAGCGGCTCGCCGCCGCGGGTCCTCCGGGATCTGGCCGCGCGGATCGGCCAGGCGCGCGTCCCGCTCGCGTTCGTCGGCCTCGCGACGCTGGCCCTCGTGGCGCCCGGGCTCGCGATCCCCGCGCTCCAGAAGGTGTTCGTGGACGATGTGCTCGTCCCGCGGAGCGAGCACCTGGTCCCCCCGCTCCTCATCGGCCTCGGGCTCGCCGCGGTGATGCAGGGCGCGCTCGTCTGGCTCCAGCAGACGGTCCTGATGCGGATGGAGATCAAGCTGGCGCTCGTCCAGACCTCCCGGTTCTTCTGGCATGTGGTCACGCTCCCGATGACCTTCTTCGGGCAGCGTTTCGCCGGCGACATCGCGGACCGGGTGGCCTCGAACGACAAGGTGGCCCGGATCATCTCGGGGCAGCTCGCCACGAACGCGGTGAACGTGTTCACGATGCTCATCTACGGCGCGGTCATGTTCACCTACGACGCCGTCCTCACCCTGATCGCGATCGGGATGGCGGCGCTGAACGTGGGCGCGCTGCTCCTCGTGTCGCGCGCTCGAGAGGACGGGAACCGCCGTCTCGTCAAGGAGCGGGGAAAGGTCGCCGGGACCTCGGTGAACGGGATCTTCACGATCGAGACGATCAAGGCGAACGGGACCGAGAACGAGTTCTTCTCGCGCTGGGCCGGCGTCCACGCGAACTCGCTCTCCGCCCAGCAGGAGCTCGGCGCGCTCACGAACCTGCTGAACGCGGTCCCGCCGCTGCTCGCCTCCTTGAGCACGGTCGCGATCCTCGGGATCGGGGGGCTGCGGATCCTCGACGGCGCGCTCACGATCGGCGGGCTCGTCGCCTTCCAGACGCTGGCGCGAACCTTCGCGGGGCCGATCGAGGGACTCGTGCAGTTCGGCGCGAGCTTGCAGACCGTCAAGGGAGACATCGCCCGGCTCGACGATGTCCTCCGCCACGAGCCGGACCGACGGGCGGTCGCCGCGGTCTTCGACCGGGCCGAGGAGGCGCCGGAGGCGCTCCGCGGTTTCGTCGAGCTCGACGAGGTGACCTTCGGCTACAACGCGAAGGAGCCGCCGCTGATCGACGGGTTCAGCCTCCGGGTCGCGCCGGGGCAGCGCGTGGCCCTCGTGGGCGGATCGGGAAGCGGGAAGTCCACGGTCGGCCGGCTCGTCTGCGGCCTGCTGCAGCCGTGGTCGGGGGAAGTGCGCGTGGACGACCGCGAGGTCGGGAAGCTGCCTCCCGGACACTTCACCGACGCGGTGGCGTACGTGGACCAGGAGAGCCTGCTCTTCGAGGCGAGCGTCCGGGAGAACGTGACGCTCTGGAACTCGGCGATCGGCGAGCACGATGTATCGAGCGCGCTCCGGGACGCGGCGATCCTCGGCGAGGTCATGGAGCGCCCGGAGAAGTACGAGACCCCGGTCGGCGAGAACGGGCGGAACTTCAGCGGCGGGCAGCGGCAACGCCTCGAGATCGCCCGGGCGCTCGCCTCGAATCCTTCGGTGCTCGTTCTCGACGAGGCGACCGCGGCGCTCGACCCCTCGACCGAGCTCGAGATCGACGACCGGCTCCGGGAGCGCGGCTGCAGCTGCCTGATCGTCGCGCACCGGCTCAGCACGATCCGCGACGCGGACGAGATCGTGGTGCTCGAGCGGGGACGAGTCGTCCAGCGGGGAACCCACGACGACCTGGTCGCCGTGGAAGGCGCCTACCGGAACCTGATCGCTTCGGGTTGAAGGCGGTGGAGAAAGTCCCTCGCGCGCCGATGCGGCGCGAAGCGCCGCCGGGGAGGGTCCTCCCTCCCTGCGAAAGCGGGCGGACCGGATCGCGCGAGCGATACGGGGCGCCATCCTGTGGAGGAAGCGCCCCGCCTGCGCGCGGAGGATGGGGTTCTCCATCGCTTCGAGGACGGATTCCCCTGCGGGGCGCTTCGTCCACCGGCTGTTGACGCCGATGCTCCAGCAGCCCTCGATCGCGGACCGGATCGGCGGGAAGCGGATCCGGACCGGGGCGAACCGGCCCTTCCTGCTCGACGACCCGAGCCGCGTGTTCCATGTGGAGCAGGGCCACCTGAACCTGTTCGGCGCCGAGATCGTGGGGAACGAGGTCGCGAGCCGCTCCCCGTTCGTCGCCCGGATCGGAGCGGGGGAGACCGTCTTCGGCGCGGCCGTCCGGCCGCCGCGTCGCGAGGGGGAATCCGGCTCCGGCCTCGTCGCCGTACCCTCGCAGGACGCGGTCCTGATCGAGGGACGCCTCGAGGTGCTCGCCTCGCCCCGGGGTTTCGACCTGGACACGCTGATCTGGATCGACACCTGGATCTACCGGCTCTCGGAGTTCCTGATCCGGGGGCCGGGACCTCCGCCCCGGAACGCCGCGCTCCTCGAAGCCGAGCCCGCAGTCGCCTACCCGAACGGCTCGGCGGTGAGCGCCCACCACAGCGACATCGTCTGGGTCACGGTGGACCAGCCGACCCGCTTCACCGGCCGCGAAGACCTCGAGATCCCGGCGCACACGATGCAGCCGCTCTCGGAGCGCACCTGGCTCGCACTCGATTCCGACTCGCGCGTCACCGCGGTCCAGACTCCCTCTGCCTACATCCACAAGCAGCTCTGGCCGGCGCTCAGGGCCCACAACCGGCTCGTCCTCGAGGTCGTGGCGAAGACGCGCGACGAGCACGCGGACGCGGCGAAGAACCGCTACCGGATCTCGGGGAGGATCCAGGAGGAGGCGCGCACCCGGAGCTTCCTGGAACTCGGGTCCGTGCTCGGCGCCGAGGAGCCGGTCCGCGCCCGGCCCGCCGAGAGCCGGACCGGTCTCCGGGCCGCGCTCCAGATCGTCGCGGAGTCGCTCGACGCGGGGTTCGAACTGCCGCCCGGGCTGACCGAATCGGCGGATCCCCTCGAGGCGATTCCGCAGCTCGCCCAGGCCGGAGGCCTCCGGGCGCGCCGCATCCGGCTGGCGCCGGGCTGGTGGAAGCGCGACGGCCCTTCGTTCGTGGGGCTCGACGGGAACCGGTCGCCGGTCGCGGTGCTCGCCGGGGACGTCGGCGGCTTTCGGGTCGTGGATCCGAAGACGCGGGAGTCCGCGCCGGTCGGGGCGGAAGCCGCCGCCGGGATCTTCGGGTTCGGCTTCATGCTCTATCCGTCGTTGCCGCGCCGGATCCGTGGCGGGATGGACGCGCTGCGCCTGACCCTGAGGCGGCGCCGCCGCGATCTCGGCGTCGTGCTGGCGATGGCGCTCCTCGGCGCCCTGACCGCGCTCGTGACCCCGATCCTCACCGGGAGGCTCCTCGCCGAGGTGATCCCGCGGGTGGACACCTCGCTCTGGATCGCGATGCTCGCGGCGCTCCTGGTCGCCGCCTTCGGTAGCGCCGTCTTCGAGGTGGTGCGGGCCCTCGCGATGCTGCGGGTGGAAGGCCGCGCCGACGAACAGCTCCAGGCGGCGGTCTGGAGCCGGCTGCTCTCGCTCCCGGTCCCGTTCTTCCGGCGGTTCACCGCCGGCGATCTCGCCGACCGGGCGAACGGGGTCTCGCTGATCCGCCAGCTGATGACCGGCGCCACCACCGCCGCCGTGATCAGCGGGATCTTCTCGGTGTTCAGCCTGGCGCTGCTCTTCTACTACAGCTGGAAGCTCGCGCTCGTGGCGCTCGGCTTCGTCGCGGTCCTGGGGGCGTCGAGCTACTTCCTGACGCGGCGCCAGATGGAACACCTCCGGGTCGCGTTCACCGAGCAGGGCAGGATCGACGGCATGGTGTTCCAGCTGATCTCGGGGCTCTCGAAGCTGCGCCTCGCCGGAGCCGAGGGGTTCGCGCTGGCGCGCTGGGCGGAGCGCTTCGCCGGACAGAAGCGGGAGACCCTGGCCGCCCGGCGCTGGGCGGCGGTGCAGGCCGTCGTGAACTCGAGTTTCAAGCCGCTCGCTACGCTCGGGCTCTTCGCCTACATCTGGTACTCGATCATCGAGGACAACGCGCAACCCGGTTTCGACCTGGCGGCCTTCCTGTCGTTCAACGCCGCCTTCGGGCAGTTCGCCGGGGCGGCCACCGGGCTCACCGGAGCGGTCAGCGCGGTGGCGTCGGCGGTGCCGCTCTTCGAGCGCGTCCGCCCGATCCTCGAAGCGAGTCCCGAGCGCCCCGACGGCGGCGCCCACCTGCGCCACCTCGTGGGCGACATCGAGTTCTCCCAGGTCAGCTTCCGCTACCTGCCCGACGCCCAGAACGCGCTCGACCGGGTCAGCTTCCGCATCTCCGCCGGCGACCATGTGGCGTTCGTGGGGCCGTCCGGCTCGGGGAAGTCCACGGTGTACCGGATCCTGCTCGGCTTCGAGCAGCCGGACTCGGGGTCGGTGTTCTTCGACGGGCACGACCTGCTGACTCTCGACCTGTCCTCGCTCCGCAGCCGCATGGGGGTCGTCATGCAGGACGGCCAGCTCGTCGCCGCGAGCATCTTCAAGAACATCTCGAGTTCCGCGCCGCTCACCATGGACGAGGCCTGGGAGGCGGCGCGGCTCGCCGGGATCGCCGACGACATCCGGGCGATGCCGATGGGCATGCACACCGTCCTCTCCGAGGGAGTGCCGGCGCTCTCCGGCGGCCAGAAGCAACGCCTCCTGATCGCGCGCGCCTTCGCCCGGAAGCCGCGCATCCTGCTCTTCGACGAGGCGACGAGCGCGCTCGACAACCGCACCCAGGAGATCGTGCAGGAGTCGCTCGCGCGGCTGAACTCCACCCGGATCGTGATCGCGCACCGGCTCTCCACGGTTCAGGCGGTGGACCGGATCCATGTCCTCGAGGGTGGCCGGATCGTCGAGAGCGGCAAGTACCAGGAGCTCATGGCCCGGGACGGCGCCTTCCGGAGGCTCGCCCGCCGCCAGCTCGTGGCCGACGAGCCGAGGTCCCGCTGACAGCCTGTGGATGAAGCGCCCCGCATGGGAATCCGTCCTCGAAGCGATGGGGAACCCCATC
>CAYGAO010000099.1:0-9746 GCA_964347715.1 uncultured Acidobacteriota bacterium | reverse complement strand
GTCATCCCCTGATCCGCCACCAGGCACACCGAACGCACTCCGAACCGCGTTCCCAGCCGCTCCGCCACCGGTAGCAGCGACTTCGCTTCGGTGGCGTTCCCCGGCCACATCTCCAGGCACACCGGCGTCCCCTTCTCGTCCAGACAGCCGGGATGCCGGGTCCGTCGCGGGCGCCGAACTCCGATTCGACCGCACAACCCTCCTCCCCTGCCTCTCCCGCCGTCAGGAACCTTGCGCTTCTCATTCGGCGCAGCGAGCCACCCGGCGGCTTCTCCAGCCGGGGACATGGGCGGTCATCAGCACCTTGAAGAGTTTGCCGTGGTTCGGCACCCGGAGGTGCAGTAACTCGTGCGCGATGACGAAGTCCTGAAAGCCCGGGTCCTGATCTCCGAGGTCGGCGGCCAGCGTGACGGTCCCGGAGGTGGAACATGAGCCCCATTTCCTGGTCATGCGCTGAACCCGCACCACCCGCGGCCGGACCCTCAGTCTTGCGGCCCAGGACTCCACGCGGCGGCGCAGCGCCTCGCGCCGTTCATCATCCGCCGCCATCACCCTCACCACCGATGAGAATCGCAAGGATGCGCTCCACCAGGGCCGCCCGTTCCGTCCCGCCCATTCCCAGCAACGGCCGGTAGAGGGCGGCTCGAAGGCGCCTCTCTTCCTCGGGGTTTTCCGCGGCGCCCGGGAAGCGCGCGAGCAGTTCCTCCGCCTCCCGCGCCAGCGCGGCCGGCGCGACGGCTGCGGACCGGAGCGTCGAATCGTCCCGGAGCGCCCACGCCACACCGAACGCCCGCGGCGAGAGGCCGCTTGCCGCAAGGGCCTCAGCGGCAGCCTCCTTCTCGCGGGCGAGGTCCGCCAGCCGGTCGAGGGCTGCGAGCGCCGAGGTCGCGCGATCCTCCATGTCCTTCAGGATGCGCTCGGCGCGTTCCTTCAGCGGCACGAGCACGGCGCGCGCCTCCGGCTTCTCTTGGATTTCCTTGCGCAGTCCGCGGACGAGGTTGAAGACCTTGCTCTCTCCCGGTCCCGGCTTCCCGCGGAGCGCTTCGAGGGTTTCGAGATCGAAGTCCACGCTCCGGGCGCGGAACCCGGGGCCCTCCTGGACGGTGGTTTCCCGCGCCACGAGGTCCTCGGTCTTCTTCCCCAGATCCGCCGCGTAGTCATGACGGTGCGCGTAGCCGTTCTGCACGGCGGCGTAAAGGCGGGACAGCCGGCCGTAGGTATCGATCGAGTCCCGGAGCGCCGCTGACGGCGACAGAATCTCCCAGAGATCCCGTAGCTCGCGGTACGAGTCGAAGAACTCGCGGCGACGCTCCGGGTCGAGAAACCGCCCGTAAACGACCTCCTCAAGACGCTCGTCCGCGCCGCCCGCGCCTTCGTCCCGAAGCCAGTCGGCCTCGGATTGGGCGATCCTGTTGCGGAAGTCCCGCAGCAGAAGATCGAGATCTTCGACGACGCCGCGGATGTCCTGCGAATCGAATCGGAGCGCCTTTTCCAGCTCGCGCAGCACGCCGACGAAGTCCACCACGAGGCCGATGCGCTTGCGCCGTCCGTCTTCCGCCGCATAGGGGCGGTTCACCCGCGCGATCGCCTGCAGCAGGACATGGTCCCGCATTGGCTTGTCGAGATAGAGGCAGTAGAGGAGCGGCGCGTCGAAGCCGGTAAGCAGCTTGTCGGTGACGATGAGGATCTTCGGGTCTTCGCCGGCCTTTCGGAACTGGAGCCGCGTTGCCGCCTCCTGCTCGTCGGAGAGCTGGAACTCCGCGACGAGCTCGCGGTCCACGATGTCGTCGGGGTTCCTGGTATAGACCGGCGCGGTCCATTCGGGCGGCAGATGCTCGTCGAGCGCGCGCTTGTAGAGGGCGCATGCCTCCCGATTCACCCCGACCAGAAACGCCTTGAAGCCGAGCGGCTCCACATTTTCCTTGAAGTGCCGAGTGACGAACGCCGCGACCTTCTCCACTCGGTCGTCGGCGGTGAGGAACGCGCGCAGCCCGACCGCCCGGTCCAGCACACCGTTGAGCTCATCGATGTCGGTAACCCCCTCGTCGGCGGCCAACTCGAAGAACTCCCGGTCGAGCCGGTGCAGCGGGACGGTCATCTCGCTCGGCGCCATCGTGTGGCGGATCGGCAGGGTCGTCTCGTCCTCGATGGACTCGGCGATGGTGTACTTGTCGAGGTAGCCCCGTTCGTCCTCGGCGCCGAAGATCTTGAAGGTGCCCTTGCCGTGCGCGGTCCGGTCGATCGGAGTGCCGGTGAAGCCGATGATCGTGGCGTTCGGAACCGCCCCCATCAGGTAGTTGCCCATGTCGCCGGCCACCGAGCGGTGCGCCTCGTCCACGAACACAAAGATGTTCTCCCGAGGGCTGGCGTCCTTCTCGATCCCCTCGAACTTGTGGATCGTCGAGAGGATCAGCCCGCGCTTGTCGGTGCGGAGCAGGTCCCGAAGTTCCGTTTTCGATTCGGCGCGCCAGACCGGAATATCCTGCTGCCGCACTTCGCCGAGAAGCCGCTCGACCCAACCCGCCAACTGGCCTTCGAGCTCCCTCCGGTCCACCACGACCACCACCGTCGGATTCCCGAAGCGGTCGCCCTGAACGATCAGCCGGGCGGCGGTGAGCAGGGTGAAGGTCTTGCCGGAGCCCTGGGTGTGCCAGATCAGCCCGCGCCGCCGCGAGGGCTCGGCGCAGCGCGCGACGATCCGCTCGGCGGCGCGGCGCTGGTGCTGGCGCAGCACCGCCTTCCGCGTCTCGCCATCTTCGATGTAGAAGACGATCCATTCCCGGAGCGTCCGCAGGAAATCGGTCGGCTCGAAGAACGACTGGACCGCAAACCGGTAGGTGTCTTCCCGGCGTCCTTTCCAGCGCGCCATGAAGCGGCGCGCCGGGTTCCAGGTGACCCCGTACCAATAGTCGAGCAGGTGGGTCACATTGAAAAGCTGCGCTGAGCCCATGAGCCCGGGCGTTTCCAACTGGTATCTCCGCAGTTGCCGGATCCCGCGCCCGATCGCGTCGGGGTCGGTCGGGTTCTTGTGCTCGACGATGGCCGCCGGAATGCCGTTGACCACGAACATCACATCGGCGCGGTTTCCCCTCCTCCCCGGAGGCTTGATCTTCCACTCCCAGGTGACCTGAAGCACATTGAAACCCGCCGTTTCGAAATCAATCAGCCGCACCGGGCGATAGCGCCTCGCGGCTTCGTCGTACCACTGCCGCTCGCCCCGCAGCCAGCCGAGCGTCTCCCGGTTCCCCTCGATGGTCGGCGGAAGGGCTTCCAGCGTCTCGATCACGGAACAGACCGCCGCATCCGTCAGCCAGCCATTGAATCGGCGAAGCGCTCCTTCCAGCTCATCACGGAACAGCATCCGGTCGGCCCCGCCCCGCTTGCCGAGAGCCGCCCCCGGCGCGAGCGGCGTCCAGCCCACCTCCGCCGCGTGGCGGACCATGGGGAGCTGAACCGTGGCCGCCTCGGAGACAGGAAAGGCCGTCTTCTTCGCCAATGTCTGTGTCGTACTCCTAACGACCCCCGAAAGACCCCCCTGGCACGCTGCGGCTGCCGGAGACTCGGGGCCGGTTCACCCGTCCAGATGCGCCGCGATGCGGTCGCGCAGCCGCGCGATCTCCGGGCACAACCGAAAGAAGTGCCGCCGCCGCACCATGGAACTCTCGGTCATCTTCCGACGGCCGCCTCCGGGCTGCCGCGGATCACCATGAGCCTTGCGCAGGGGCTCGAAGACCTCTTCCTTCAGCCGCGGGTTCGAGCGAATCGTTTCCCAGGAATCGCCGAGCTCGGCCCGGTAACCAACGCACGCATAGATCTCGACCTCCGGCGCCGACGGAGAACAAAACAGCGTCACCCCCTGCCGCAGAAGATGATCCTCCAGCTCGCTCATCGCCTCGGCACCCGCACGGTCGGCGTCCGGGAAGAAAAGCCACAGGTCCATGAAGCCGTATCGCAGCGCCAGATCGTTGCGCACCACTCGCATCGCGTGGTCGTAGCCCCGGACGCGCGGGTCGTTGAGCACGCTGATTCTCGCTCTCGGTCGGCCGACCTCCGCCATCACCATCTGCACGAGCGGCTTCAGGATGTAACCGTTATTCGTGGGATCTTCCGGAATCACGAGCACGCGGAGGCTCACCCGACAGCCTCCATCCAACCCTCCGCCAGCAGGTCGCCGACGGACCGTCCGGCGGCGACCCGGTCGAAGTCCGGGAGATCGCTCAGCGGAGTGACACTCGCTTCGCCTGTTTCCGGATCGCGCCTGCAATAGAAGGTCGTGGCGTGCTCCGCCGGCCTCAGCCATGAAACGACGGTCGGCGAATGTGTGGTCGCCACGACCTGGGAGCGTCCTGCCGCGGCGTGTCGCCGCAGGAGTTCGACCAGCAGTCGGGCGCGGTTCGCATGGACACCATTCTCGATCTCCTCGATCGCCAGCAGCCCCGGCATATCAGGCTGGAAGAATGCCGCCGCCACCCCGGCAAACCGCAGGGTGCCATCGCTCAGGACCGGGGCGGGAAACTCCCGACCGCCTTCGCGAAGCATGAAGAGCGGCTCACCAACCGCGCCGGTCAGGGTGCCCACATCGTCCACTTCCTCCGGCCGCAGTTCGCGCAGCCATTCCAGGTACGCCGCTCTCGCCGATGGATCGGCGCAGATCGTTCTCACGAGCGCCGCAAAGTTCTCCCCCCGCTCCCCCATCCGCTCGACCTCTCTGGCCTGCGAATAGCCCCGCAACACTGCCGGCTCCGGATGGACCCACTGGATGTCCGCCAACTGGATGGCGATCTCTGTCGCGGCACCCGCAAGGACAGGCTCTACCTCTGTTGCCTCCGCGAACTGCCGCAGCACGGGCCGCGACCGTTCCATTTTCAGCTGTCGCCCCACTTCCCCTCGGTAGTACCTTACGTTGATCACGGGATCGTCAATGCTGCCGCGGTCGGCCTTGGTCGAGTCGTACAACAGCCGCGGCTCATTGGGCCCGGCTTTCAGGTACTCGCGCCTCACGCGCCCTTCCCGCGCCGCCAGCGTGATCGAGTACTCCCATGGCTCCATGTACGGCCCGTTCCGAATTACAGCGACCCCTGGAAGCGGATTCGGGCGCTCTCCGTTGACGGTGATCGTGAACGCATCCGCTCGCGTTGCTCCCTCGAAACCTGCTTGCGCGCTGCCTCCACGAACCCCGTCCCACGCTGCACTCGTCGCACCGCGCGGCTTGCCGTCCAGAATCTCGCTCACCGTGAAGCCGTTACCGACGCCCTGCAGCACGCGGAGCGCGTCGAGGAAGTTCGACTTCCCGCTGGCGTTGGCCCCAACGAGGAGATTCATTCGGCCAAGCGTCAGCTCGACCTCGCGCAGGCTCTTGAAGCCGCGAATCCGGATCCCCGTGATCATCCCTGGACTCACTGACTCACGAGCTGGCGCGCCCCATCGGACGCCTCGTATCGTAGTGACATCGGACTCGGTCCGGGAATGCTGCGACGATCAGGAACGGCAAGTCTGTGACATGGCGGCGGATTCGATCCCAAGGAACAACCGAGGTTCCCTCCTTGGGGTCCAGCCGATTCTCGGTGATTCTCTCCGGCATGTCCGAGTACAAGCGCTCGTGCTCCTCGCGCAACCGCATCCGTGTCGGCGCCGCCCCGGTTCCCGGGGGCCGCTCCCGGCGCGAGCGGCGTCCGGCCCGCCTCCCCCGCATGGCGGACCGTGGGGAACGGACCGTCGCCCCCTCGGAGAAGTCGAGTTCCGTCATCATCGAGGTTGAAGCGTCCGGCCGCTGCGCGCCCCCATCGCGCCCCTTTCACGCCCGCCGTCTCTCTCTTTCAGCGGCCGCCACGGCGCCGACTGCCGAAAGGTCGAGGTCGGAGGCGCGGATGTCGCCGGTCATCAGCTTGTGGAGAAGAGTCTTGAACAGATCGTCCAGCACGGCGCGCTTCCTGCGATGCAGATCGATCTTCCGGTCGATGGCGTCGAGGATGCCGACGATCTCCCGCTGCTCCTCGACGCCCGGAACCGGCACTCGCTGCGCCCTGAAGATCCGATCCGTCACCGCTGGGTAACTGGCGCCCGTCTCGATCCGGCCGAGCTGCCGAACGAACTCGTCACGCTGGACGACATGGAAGAGGAAGCCGTCCGCGGTGCTTCGCTGATCAGCGCGCAGCACGCAGAATGCCGTGGAGCAGACTTGATCGTCGAGTTCCGGAGGGACTCGCGCAACGCGGAGCAGAGTTGGACGGACGGTGGCGAAGATCACATCGCCGCGCCGAATGCGCTTCCTGGCGCGGCTCGGCGCGTCCCGGAGAACGACGCGCGAAGTGGACTCGATCCGACGGAACTCCCGGGAGACGGAGGACACATCCACATACTCGATGACGCGCTCGCCTTCGGTCCGCATGTCAACGACACCTGTGTTCCCGATGAGCCTTCCGAGTGGCATGACATCCCAAGTCTCGGGAATCGGGCCGATCTCGGTTTCCCGCGTCGGCTCCGCGCGCAGACCGCGCGCGAATAGAGTACGCATCGCGGCGTGTCTGAGAGCCCGAGCCGCTTCGATACAGCGGCGGTGAGTGGAGATCGCACCTCTTGCTAGCGAGAGGACATCAACGATAGCCCGTTGCTCGTCAAGGAGCGGTAGTGGAACATGAAGACTTGCCAAGCGATTACGAGACAGATTCGGAATCGTGGTCCTGTTCTCCGTACCGTCGAAGAGACCAAGCTGCGTAAACGCGGACTGCAGAAAGTACACATAGAAGCGCGGCTCTATCTGCGATGTAGTGGGCCGCAAACGGTGCAGATGGTTCTGGAAGGACATGGGTTCCACCTCTCCGTTCCAGATAGCGGCCCTACCGATGTTGCCTCCCTCGCACACCATGAGATCACCTTCTTGCAGCAGCTTCGCCGGCAGTTCATGGCCCGAAATCGCCATTTCATCAATAGATGACAGATCGATTTCATCCCATAGAACGTTGGCGGTTCGCAGGAACGGCGTCTTGGGAGAACCCCTCCGGGCGGCAACGGACATCGTCTTCCCCGCTCCAATGGTGAACAGGGACCCGAGGGGACGCCATTGCCAAGCGGCATTCATTTCAGGCAGACCAAGGATTTACGCAGTAACGCGTCCACGGCGCGAGATTCCTCGTCGAGGCGTTGCAGCTCGGCAAGGAGATCGGAGATAGGGCGCTGATCCACAGTTTCCTTCTGTCCCACCCAAAGGCTGGGGATCAGGTTGTAGTCCGCCTGCTTCGCCTGCTCGCTGGTGATCACCGCGATCTCGCCGTCGCTCGGCTCCCCCTTCGCGAACGCCGCCGCCAGCGCGGGGATGTCCTCTTCGGGGAGGTAGTTCTTGGGGCGGCCCTTCTTCGCGCGGCGGCTGGCGTTCAGCAGGACGATCTTGTCCCTGCGCGCCGCCGGCTTGCGCTTCGAGAGCACCACGATCACTCCCGCCGCCGTGGTGTTGTAGAAGAGGTTGTCCGGGAGCAGGATCACGCCCTCGATCAGGTCGTTCTCGACGAACCACCTGCGGATGTTCCTCTCCCGGTCGTCGTGCTTCGCGCCGGAACCGCGGGTGACCGCGCCGGTGTCGAGCACCACCGCCGCCCGGCCTCGCTCGTTCAGGCAGGCGGCGGTGTGCTGGAGCCAGGCCCAATCGCCCCGGCCGCTGGTGATCCCGCCCCGGGAGCGGAAGCGGTCGAAGGGGTCGTTCGCGAAGATGTCCCGGGAGAACGGCTGGTTCCACATCGGGTTCGCGACCACGATGTCGTGGGTGGCGATCCGGCCGGTGGCGGTCTTGAACCTGGGATTGATCATCGTGTCGCCACGCTCGATCCGCACTGTCATGTCGTGGATGACCGCGTTCATGCTGGCTACCGCGTAGCTTTCGGCCTGAAGTTCCTGCCCGCAGAGCTTGAGGGGCACGCGGCTGGTCGGGTCGAGCTCGCGGGCGACCAGTTGGAGCTTCACGAGCAGCCCGGCGGAGCCGCAGGCGTAGTCGTGGCACTTCTCGCCGGGCTTCGGCCGCATCAGGCGCGCCATGAGGAAGCCGACCTCGGTGGGAGTGAAGAACTCGCCGGAACTCTGGCCGGATCCCTCGGCGAACTTCCGCAGCAGGTATTCGTAGGCGCGGCCCAGGAAATCGGGCTGGACATCGGACAGGCCGAGCCGATAGCGGGGATCCGAAAAGGTCTCGACGACGGCCTTCAGCTTCGCCGGGTTGATGTCGCGTTCGCCGCTACGCTCGGCGGCGAAGTCCACCAGATCGAGGACACCGGAGAGCGACGGGTTCTCCCTGGCCACCGCGCGCGTCGCGGTGGTCAGGTGCGCGCCGATGTCCGGCGGCCGCGTACTGCGCCCCCTCGCGTCGGGAGGCCAGTCGCAGGGAATCCGCCCGCTGATCACCCCCCAGCGGGCTTCCGGCGGCAGGTGGAAGCGGAGCACTTCGTGATCGTTCTCGGCGATCTCCAGGGCGAGCGCCCGGTCGCCCCCGTACTCCTCCGCCAGCCGCTCGAGCTCGTCGTCGAAGACATCCGAAAGCCGCTTCAGGAACAGGAGGGGCAGCAGATAGTCCTTGAATTTTCCCGCGTCCCTTTCGCCGCGGATGGAACACGCGGCGTCCCACAGCATCTGCTCCATCGGCTTCGTGGAGCCGGCGGCCTCCGCCGCCCGGCGTCGCCGCCGCCGGCGCGTCACCCCCGCCGCCGCCTTCGCTGGTGCGCCATCCGGTACGGCGCCGTCCACTCCGGATTCGGCGGCGAGCGCGGCGATCGCCAGCCGCGCCGCCCGCTGCGGCCGCCGGACTCCGGCCTCCCAACGGTTCACCGTCGTGAACGAAACCCCTAACCGTTCGGCCAACTGCTCCTGCGTCAGGTCGAGGGTGGCGCGGATACCTCGCAGCGTGGCGGGAACCCCATCCCGATCCCGAGCGGTCATCTCTGGCGTCGTCCGTCCTGGTCTTCAAGGCCTGGGGCGCACACCAGGTAGATGTCCTTCCGCAGACCCCCGGCGACGATGCCCGCAATCCGAGGAACGAGTGGCGCAAGTTCCTGAATGCGGGTCCGGAAGGCGGTCATCACGATGACGGGGACCGGGAGATCCGCCAGGTGCTGCTGATGCGCGATGCCCCGATCCGTGGTCACGAAAGCGTCGAATCCGTGCGCTGCGGCAAGCCGCAGAACCTCTCCGTTCCCGAAGCCGGCCCAGCCCATTCGCTGGACCGTCTGGCACCTCGCACTCGCTTGGGAAACGAGCGGCGAGCCGTCTCGGCACGGATTCGTCAAGCAACAGCCTCATCGCGTTTGGCGGTAAGCAGTGCCTTTGCCTGCTCCAGCGCCGCGGTTGCCTGGACGCGCGACACCGTGGGGAATTCCTCAAGGAAGTCGCCCAGCCGTTCTCCGGCTTCCAGCCATTCGATCAGGATCCGCACGGGAACCTTGGTCCCGCGGAACACCGGTGTTCCGCCCAGAATGCGCGGGTTTCTCTCGATTGCCTCGTCGTTCATGGAATCAGCCTTCTTCTCGGCGGACCTCACGGAACTGTCGAGCGTGGACTGATCCACCATGTGTGAAGTATATGCTATGGCATATCGGAGCGCAAACAGGCGATCGTCGCCACCTGTTCCGGGATGCCGCCCTGACTTTGTCGGTTGGTCCGGCGGAGGGTTGCGCAAGGCGTTGAGAAACGGGCGGGTCGGCTTCCACGATGAAGCAGTATCGGGTGGGGCGGCGGATCGTGGTCGCCGACGCCGGAATGGCCAGCAC
>CAYGAO010000098.1:0-9886 GCA_964347715.1 uncultured Acidobacteriota bacterium | reverse complement strand
GGAATCGCTCCCCCCAGTCGCTCCACCGGCTTGCGCGGGGCGGGACCCCCCTCCCGGCACCCCTCCCCGGCGGCGCTTCGCGCCGTTGTGCCCGGGCGACTTTCGCCACATCCTGTCAAGGCCCGGCGCCGCCGGAGACCGGGGGTCACTGGATGAGCCGGCCGCCGTCGATCACGAGCGGCACGCCGGTGACGAAGCTCGATTCGTCGCTCGCGAGGAACAGGATCGCCCGCGCCACCTCGACGGGCGTTCCGAGGCGCCCGAGCGGGGTCACCTCGAACCACGAGCGGCGCATCGCCTCGGGGTCGTCGCTCCGGGCGAGGTTCCGCTCGTTCATCGGCGTCTCGATGACGCCGGGGCAGACAGCGTTCACCCGGACCCCTCGGGACGCGCCCTCCAGCGCGAGTCCGCGGGCGAGCGCCATCATGCCGGCCTTCGAGGCCCCGTAGGCCGAGCTCCGGGTGGCGGCGATGAAGTTCCCGACCGAGGAGTTCATCACGATCGTTCCCCGGCCCCGCTCCTTCATCCCCGGAAACACCCGCCGCGACATCAGGAACGCCGAGGTCAGGTTCGTGCGGAGAACCCGCTCCCAGTCGGCGAGCGTCGTGTCCTCGACGAGCTGCTTCAGCTCGACCCCGGCGTTGTTCACGAGGATGTCCACCGGGCCGAAGCGGCTCTCGGCGGCCTCGACGGCGGCGTCGGCTCCGGCCTCGGTCGAGACATCGCTCGCGGTGGCGACCGCCGCGCCGCCCGTCGCCCGGATCCCGGCGGCGGCCGCCTCGGCCGCCTCGCCGGCGATGTCCGCGAGCACCACCGGGGCGCCCTCGGCCGCGAAGAGTTCCGCGGTGGCCCGCCCGATGCCGGCCGCCGCGCCGGTGACCACCGCGACCCTGCTGTCGAGCCTGCCGCCCCTCGCTTCCACGGGCCGATTCTAGGCCCGGTCCCGGGTCTCGGGGCGCAGCCGGTCCCGCGGTCCGGCGTCGCGCGGTCCCCCGTCCTCGACTCCGTCCGGCGGACGGGGACCCCCGGGCTGCTAGCATGGGGCTCCTGATGGCAGGCCCCAACCCCGCTCCCCGTGATGCGACGAGGCGGTCCGAGGTCGTGCTCGCGGCCATGGCGGCTGGCGGCGCGGGGACGCTGTTCGAGCCGGTTCGAATCCAGAAACTCCTGTTCCTGATCGACCGGGAAGCACCGCATCTCGTCGGTGGGCCGCACTTCCACTTCCGCGCCTACGACTACGGGCCCTTCGACCGGGCCGTGTTCGACGAGCTGGATTCACTCTCGGGGTCCGGTGAGGTGCGCGTCGTGGCGGGTCGGGACCGAAGGGCCTGGGCACTGACCGGGCGCGGCCTCGTTCGCGGCAGAGCTGCCCTGAAACGGCTTCCCGAGGAAGCCGGTCGCTATCTCCCCGAACTGGCGAGGTGGGTGCAGTCCCTCGGTTTTCGGCGGCTGCTGGCGGCCATCTACTGCCGTTATCCGGACATGGCGGCGAACAGCGTGGTTCCGGAGCTGGCGGATCCCGGCCGAAACCGCGCTCTTCGTTTCCCCGAGAGACCGTTCCTCGAAGGAGTGGCCAGGGCCTTCGATCTGACGGGGGAACCGTCCGAGCCGC
Source organism: uncultured Acidobacteriota bacterium (assembly GCA_964347715.1). Classification (GTDB taxonomy): domain Bacteria; phylum Acidobacteriota; class Vicinamibacteria; order Marinacidobacterales; family Marinacidobacteraceae; genus CAYGAO01. Next base: position 8,274 of record CAYGAO010000098.1, on the reverse strand, counting down.
CTCCGCGCGAGACCGGATTCCGGAGAGACCGCGAAGCGCTGGCCGCCGACTGGCGCGCCGTGGGCGACGATCTTCGCGTGGCGATGGCCGACTTCGCGACGGGGCGCGCGGACGGCATCTGAGTCGAAGCCGACGCGAACTCGCGCGGATGGTCCGGCAGAAACCCCGGGCGCGCAGCAAGGCGGCGTCGCCGCTCTCGGCTACGGCGAAGAGCACGGTGAGTGAAAGGGAACCGGAAGTGGCCGTCTCCCCTGGTCGGGATGAGGTGAGTATCGAGGCCTTCTCCGGACCGCTACCGCATCCTGACGATTTCAGGTCGTACGAACAGAACCTGCCCGGTGCGGGTGATCGGATTCTGAAGATGGCGGAGAGCCGGTCCACCCACCGGATGAGACTCGAAGAGATCGAACTGCAGAGCAGCGTCAGGCTTCAGTCGCGTGGGCAGTGGTTCGCGTTCCTCCTCGTCCTGGCGACTCTTGCGCTGGCGGCCTACTTCGCGACCGTCAACATCGTCGCGAGCAGCGTCGCCCTCGTCATCGGGCTCTTCGAATTCGGTGTGACCGCTGTCCTGAAGGTGCGGCGTCTGCTGAACCCTCCAGACCCGACCTTGCGACACCGGCAAGACGCTCCCGCGCCTCCGATTCCGGACGCTCGGCGCGACTCGAGCAGCGCCTGAAGGCCGGAATGCCAGGGTATCGGAACTTCGTCGAGCCGCCGTCTGCCGACAGCTCCGGAAACGCTTCGCGCCGACCGGTCGCCGCGGTTCTTCTCGATGTCCGGGGCGTGGATATCCCGCAGCTCGACCGAGCCGCCCGGTCCACCCGGGAGCGAGGGCAGGGGGTCGGCCGCTGGCAGCTGGCGATCGGGGCCGGAGCGGATCAGCGGGCGAAGGCGGCGATCCGGTCGAGCGCCTCGGTGAGCCGGTCCTCCGGCTGGAGCATCGAGACCCGGATGTAGCGGTCCCAGCGCTCCCCGAACGCGGTGCCGGGGAACGCGAGCACCCGTCGCTCGACGAGCAGCCGGCGGCAGAACCGGTCGGCGGGCAGTCCGAAGCGGGAGATGTCCGCCCAGACGAAGAAGCCGCCGCCGTGCGGGGCGCACGGGATGCCGAGCGCGGCGAGGCCGTCGAGGAGGAGCCGCCGTCTCGGGGCGTAGATCTCCCGGAGGCGCGCGGGGAAGGCGTCCCCGAGCGCGAGCGCCGCCGCCGCCGCCCGCTGGGAGAAGAGCGGCGGGGGGCCGGAGACGGCGGTCCGGGCGCGGGCGCAGGCGGCGATCGCGTCCGCCGGGCCGGTGAGGTAGCCGATCCGGAACCCGGTCATCGCGTAGCTCTTCGAGACGCTGCCGAGGGTCAGCGTCCGGGAGCGGAGGCCGGGGAGCGCCGCGGGCGAGCGGATCGGGCCCTCGCCGTCGAGCGCGAGGTCGGCATACACCTCGTCGGAGAGCACCCACAGATGCCCGGCGTCGGCGAGGCGCCCGAGCGCCTCGACCTCCCCGGCGCGGGTCCGCGCTCCGGTCGGGTTCTGGAAGTTCACGATCACCAGCAGGCGCGGCCGCTCCGCCACCAGGAGCGCCCTGCGGACCTCTGCGGCGCGGAGGCCGAAGTCCCCGTCCCCGCCGCACGGGACCGGCGTCATCCGGCCCCGCGCGAGCGCGATCGCCTGCCCGTAGGAGGCGTAGCGCGGATCGCCGAGGAGCACCTCCTCGCCCTCGCCGACGAGGGCGAGCATCGCGAGGGTGATCCCCTCCTGCGCCCCGCCGGTCACGAGGACCTCGCTGTCCGGGTCGTGACGGAGGCCGGTGCGCTCCGCCTCGCGGGCGGCGACGGCTTCGCGGAGCCACCGCTGTCCGCGCGGCTCGAGCGGCTCGGTCTTGCCGATCCGGTCGCAGGCGGCATCGATCGCCGCTTCGGGAGCGTCGGCGTCGGGGTCGCCCCGTCCGAGGCTCACGACTCCCGGGAGGCGGGCCGCGAGCTCCATGAGCGAGTAGCGGGCGTCGTCGCCCTCCACGCTCGGGAGCGGTTCCGCCGGGGCCGCCCCCGCGCCCAGGACGAGCGCCGCCGCTCGCTGCGAGGGGGAGGCGGCGCAGATCGAGATCGCCTGCCGGATCGCCCGCAGGTGCGGCAGCAGCGCCGCCGGCGCCCGGAAGAAACCGACGCGGAACGAGGCCAGCTCGGGGATCCCGTCGAGCGACCCGACGAGCACCGCGTCGCTCGGGAGCGAAGCGAGATCGCTCTCTTCCCGGAGCAGCCCGTCGCCGAGATCCACGATCCGGAACGCCCCCTCGGGTTCCGCCTCGGCGGGCGCGGCCACGCGCACCGCGCCCCCTTCCCCCGACGGGACCAGATCGAGTCCGGCGCAGGCGGCGAGGACCCCGGGGTCGTTCGCGAGCGACGGCGACAGCGAGACCCGGCGGTCGCCGCGCGCTTCCGCCAGAGCGCCGGCGAGGGCCACGAAGAGCGCCTCCTGGCGCCCCGCGGTGATGACCACGGTGCCCCCGGCGGGCGCTCCCGCCTGCTCGAGTCGCCCGGCCACCGCGGCCCGCAGCTCGGGAAGGCCGATCCGCGGCGAGTAGTGGGTCTCGCCGTTCCGCAGTGCGGATCGGAGTGCAGCGGCGTGCTCCGGGGGAAGCGCCACACCGGGATCCGGAAGCACCCGGCCCTCCTGGAGGGCGTGGGCGCGGTCGGCGACCGGAACGCCGCAGCGGTGGCTCACCGCTCCTCCCACGCCTCCGGCGGCAGCGGCAGCCCCCGCACCGCGACGAGGGCCGCCAGCCGGTCGGCCTCGAACCGCCGTCCGCTCGGCTCGCCGCGGAGGAGCGCGAGCGCAGCGAAGGCCGGGCCGAGCCGCTCCGAGGACCGCCAGCCGCGCTCCCCCGCCGGTAACGCCGCCGACTCCTCGTCCGAGAGTCCGGTGGGCTTGATCCGGATACTCCCCGGAGTGATCGTGTTCACGGAGATCCCGGCGCTCCGCACCTCTCCGGCGAGCGCCCGCGCGAGTCCCTCGACCCCGAACTTGCTCGCGCAGTAGGCGGCCTCGCCCGGGAACCCGGAGATCCCGGCGCGCGAGCTGGTGAGGACGACGGAGCCGCCCCCGCCGGCGGCGAGCTCGGGAAGCAGCGCCCGCGCGAGCAGGAACGCCGAGGTCAGGTTCACCGCGAGCGTCTCGTCCCACTCGGGATCGCCGGTCGCCCCGAGCGGCGCCCGGTGGAGCACCCCGGCGCAGTGGACGAGGGCGGCGAGGTCGCCCGCCACGGCCTGCTTCGCGAAGGCGGCGGCCGCGAGGGTGCTCTTCCGGTCGCCGAGATCGCAGCGGCGCGCCCGGCCGAGACCCGGGTCCATCTCGAGGCGGTCGAGCTGGAGACACTCCGCTCCCTCGGCGGCGAGCGCCGCCGCCGCCGAAGCTCCGAGTCCCCGCGCCGCCCCGGTCACGAGGACGCGCTTCCCCCGGAGGGCCCCGCCCATCGCTCAGCAGCCGGTGGACAAGGTGCCCCGCAAGGGAATCCGTCCTCGAAGCGATGGGGAACCCCGTCGTCCGGGCGGATGCGGGGCGCTTTCCCCAAAGGATGGCGGTCCGAATCGCTCGGGCGATCCGTTCCGCCCGCTTTCGCGGGGAGGGAGGGCCTTCCCCGGCGGCGCTTCGCGCCGCGTCGGCGCGCGAGGAACTTTCTCCACAGCCTGTCAGGCGGGGAGCATCCCGCGGAGGAGCCACGCGGTGGCGAAGCCGAGGTAGTTGCCGAAGCCGTAACCGAAGATGCCGACGATCACCGCCGGGGCGATCCGCCGCTTCCACTGGAGCGCCATCCCGAGCGCGAGCGCCGATCCCGGACCCCCCACCGCCGCCTGGCTCGAGAGCGTCACGGTGGCGAGGTCGAACCGGAAGACCCAGCCGAGGCCGTACACCACCACCGCGTGCACCGCGACGATCAGGATCATGTAGAGGAAGAGCCAGGGACCCGCCGCCAGCACTTCGCGGACATCGGACGCCGACCCGATCACCAGGAAGAACAGGTGGAGGGCGAAGTAGGAGAGCATCGCCGAGCCCCGGAGGCGCGAGATCGCCGGGATCTGCCCGAGAACGAGGGCGATCGTCGTCAGCCAGAGGACCTCGGGCACCCCCGGAAGCGCCCGCGCGAAGAGTCCGGCGGCAACGAGTGCGAGCAGCGGGATCGCGGCGAGGATCGCGAGGTGGGTGATCGAGAGCGATCCCTCGGTCCAGCTCTTCCGGAGCGCGTCGGGTTCCCCGGTTCCGGCTGCTTCGGCTTCCCGGGCGGCGCCCGGACCGGCGCGCCGGGCGAACCGGGCGGCGAGCGCGGTAGCGAGCCCGACCTGGGCGAGCATCCAGGGGACCGTCGAGAGGTTGTCCACGACGAAGGCCCCGGCGAAGAGGCTCTCGCTCATCTCGAGCCCCTGCCCGACGGCCGCGAAGTTCAGTCCCCCGCCGAAGAAGGCTCCGGCGAAGGTGCCGCCGAGCTTCCAGGTCTCGGGGCCGAGGATGTCGGCGAACAGGAGGCTCGCGCCGACCGCCCCGACGAAGGTACCGAAGCCGGCGACGCCGAAGGCGACGACCATCCGGGGCCCGGCGCGCCGCAGGTCGGCCAGCCGGGTCGAGAGCACGAAGAGGACGATCGCGTAGGGGATCGCGTAGCGGGAGACCGAGTCGAGGAACTCTCCGCCGCGGGGGATGACCCCGAGATTCGCGAGCAGGATGCCGAGCAGCGTGCAGACGACCGCCGAGCTGATCTTCTGGATGACGGGAAAACGTTCCTCGGCCGCCCGCGCGCCGGCGACGACGAGCAGCAGGAAGGCGAGGAGGAGGAGCGGTTCGGCGATCACGATGCGTCGCCCGGCCTCCGGCCCGGAGCCTCGGGGAGCGAGGGTTCGGCGATCACGATGGACCCCGGCGGCGCGGCGGCTCGACGGCGACGAACCCGGCGTCGCCGCAGAAGAGCGTCCAGTCCCCGGCGGTCGTCGAGGGACAGGTGCGGAAGCCGAACAGCACCCCGTCGCAGGGCGCGTTCAGGTCCTCGACCGGCGCGCCGAGCAGGTCGTGGAGGCGGAGGAGGGTCTGCCCGGAACGGATTGGCGCCTTCAGGCGCGCCTCGGCGAGACCCGCGTCCGGGCTCAGGATCCCGCTCCGCCCCGCCATCACCACGCTCTGCCGCCCGCGCCACAGCCGGGCGGCGTAGCGCGGTACGCCGGCAAGGAGTCCGTAGTGCCGGCACACGTTCGCGAGCGCCCGCTTCAGCGTTTCGACATTCGCCCGGAGACGCCCCGGCATCGTCGCCGCGCTGCCCCCGAGCTCGACCGTGATCGCCGCCCGGCCCGAGGAGACCATCGCCGCCATCGGCGAGCCCGCCGGGTGGGGGGTGTCGAGCACGATCTGCCAGTCCGGGCCCATCGCCTGCGCCAGCTCGAACCCGCCGTCGTCGGCAGTGGCGGTGAAGATCGTCTCGGCGAGGTAGCAGATGTTGCCGCCCGAATGGATCGTGATCTCGAGGTCGGCGAGGCTCCCGGCGGTCGCGGCGTGGGCGGCGGCGATCCGGTCGGTGAGATAGCCGGCGGGCCGCCCCGGATAGATGCGGTTCATGTCGTGGGTGTGGGTGTCGCGCGGGTTGCCGCGCGCCATCGCCTCGAAGGCGCCCACATTCATCACCGGCACGCCGATCACCGCCCCCGAGAGCCTGCCCGGGTCGAGGGCGCGGACGAACTCCGCCACCGCGAGGATTCCTTCCTGCTCGTCGCCGTGGATGCCGCCGTCGAGGAGCAGTACCGGCCCCGGCCCCGCCCCGTTCGCGATCAGCACCGGGAACCCGAGGTCGGCGCCGTCCACCCGCGAGACCGCCGGGACGAATCCGGCGGCGAAGCGGCCCGGCGCGCAGCTCACCGGGCCGACCGCGAGTCGCTCGTTCGTGTTCGTCATCTCGTTCCTCCCGGGCTCGATTCCGCGAACTCGCGGATCGCGTCGGCGGCTCGCCGATAGAGCTCGCGCTGGCCGCCGGCTCCGGCTCCGCCGGTGTGCGGGGCGAGCACGAGCCGCGGAGTGTCCACGAAGGGGTGTCCGGCGGGCAGCGGCTCGCGCCGGAACACATCGAGCCCGGCGCCGCCCAGCCTTCCGTCCCGGAGCCTTTCGGCGAGCGCGGCTTCGTCGACCAGCCCGCCCCGAGCGGTGTTCACCAGGATCGCTCCCCGAGGCAGGCGGTCGAGCGCCGGGCCGTCGAGGAGGTTCTCGGTCTCGGCGGTGTGCGGCGCGTGGAGGCTCAGCGCCTCGGCGCTCCGGAGCAGGTCCTCGAGCGAGTCCGCCGGCTCGACCCCGAGGCGCCGGTTCCAGGCGCGGGGGAGCGGCTCCCGCTGGAAGTAGCGGACCCGCAGTCCGAAGCCGGCGGCGCGCCGGGCGACTTCCTGACCGATCGCGCCGAACCCGACGAGTCCGAGCACCCGATTCTCGAGGACGAGGGCGTCGTCCCGTCCGAGCCAGTTGAACGCGAAGGAGCGCTCGCTGGTCACGCCCGGAGTGAGGCCCCGCTTCCAGTACTCCGCCGCGCGCACCCCGCGGTCGCCCTCGACGATGCGACGGGCGACGGCGAGCAGGAGCGCGAGCGTGTGGTCGGCGACGGCGATCGCCCCCGGGTGGGGAATCGCCCGGACCGGAATGCCCCGTCGCCGCGCCGCTTCGAGGTCCACCGCGACCGGGTTCCGGCCCAGCGCGAGCACGAGCGCGGGCTTCGCCAGGTCGAGCTCCGGGTCCCCGATCCGCCGCCGGCGGGCGATCAGCACCTCGGCGGCGGAGACGGCGTCCGGCGCGCCCGGCTCGGGGATCCGCACCGCGAACCCGGCGAGGGCTTCCTCCGCGATCCCCCGGACCGGGTCCGGCAGCGGCTCGCGGAACGCGACGACGAGACGATCCGGCACCGGTTCAGCAGACGGTGGACAAGACGCCCCGCATGGGAATCCGTCCTCGAAGCGATGGGGAACCCCGTCGTCCGGGGGGATGCGGGGCGCTTCCCCCACCGGATGGCGGCCCGAATCGCTCGGGCGATCCGTTCCGCCCGCTTTCGCGGGGAGGGAGGGCCTTCCCCGGCAGCGCTTCGCGCCGCGTCGGCGCGCGAGGGACTTGCTCCACAACCTGTCAGAGCAGCACGAAGGCCACGTACATACCGTAGGCGGCGATGAGGAGCATCCCCTCGAACCGCGAGAGGCGGCGTCCGGTGAGCAGGAACACCCCGGCGAGGAGGGTCAGCGCCAGGACCCCCGGGACCTCGGCGGCGAGCAGTTCGGCTTCGATCGGGACCGGAACCACGACCGCGGCGAGTCCGAGCGCGCCGAGCACGTTGAACAGGTTCGAGCCGATCACGTTCCCGGCGGCGATCTGGATCTGCCCGCGGCCCGCGGCGGCGAGCGAGGCGGCGAGTTCGGGGAGCGAGCTGCCGAGGGCGACGAGCGTGAACCCGATCGTCGTCTCGCTCACGCCGAACCCGCGGGCGATGTCGGTCGCGCCCCGGACGAGCAGGTCCGCCCCGACGATCAGTACCGCGAGGCCGACCAGGGTGCGCCCGAGGCTTCGTCCGGCCGGAGGCGCTCGCTCGCCTGCCGGGTCCCGGCCGACGGCGGCCTCGGCGCGGCGGCTCCAGCGAATCGAGAGCAGGTTGAAGGAGACGAGGACGGCCACGAGGGCGAGGCCGGCCGACCTCGAGATCACTCCCCAGGCGGCGAACGGCCAGAGCAGGCAGGTCGCCGCGAACATGAAGACGAATTCGCGCCGCAGCAACGCGGCCGGAACCGCGAACGGGTGCGCCACGGCGGTGATCCCGAGGATCAGCCCGAGGTTCGAGGCGTTCGAGCCGATCACGTTGCCGACTGCGAGTCCGGGGCTGTCGCGGAGCACCGCGATCAGGTTCGCGCCGATCTCGGGCGCCGAGGTCCCGTAGGCGACGACGGTGAGCCCGATCACGAGCGGGCTGACGCGGAACCTGCGGGCGAGCCCGGCAGCGCCCTCGACGAGCCAGTCGGCGCCGAACGCGAGTCCGAGGAACCCGAGAACGACGAAGGTGCCGGCGAGGAGGGTCAACGGTCGGCGGGCGAGGCGGCGGGAGCGGTCAGGCGCCCGGGCGCCGAGGCGCGGGAAGGAGGAATGCCGGGTCTTCTTCGACCGCAGCAGCCGGCGGAAAAAGCGCCCCGCATGGGAATCCGTCCTCGAAGAGATGGGGAACCCCGTCGTTCGGGGGGATGCGGGGCGCTTTCCCCACCGGATGGCGGCCCGAATCGCTTGCGCGATCCGT
>CAYGAO010000097.1:0-9910 GCA_964347715.1 uncultured Acidobacteriota bacterium | reverse complement strand
CGCGCCGACGCGGCGCGAAGCGCCGCCGGGGAGGGGCCTCCCTCCCCGCGAAAGAGGGCGGAACGGATCGCGCCAGCGATTCGGGCCGCCATCCGGTGGGGAAAGCGCCACGCATCCGCCCGGACGAGGGGGTTCCCCATCTCTTCGAGGACGGAGTCCCATGCGGGGCGCCTTATCCGCAGGAGGTGAAGCGCTTCGGTCGCCGCGCCACGGATTCCTCCCTCGGGCGCCGGTGCTCCTTCGGCTCGCGCCACCCGGTCCGCGAGGGCTAGACTCGGGTCCCCATGCCACAGACCCTCCGGCGCGACCCGGCGCTCGTCCCGCTCTCCCACCAGCACCAGCACGGGCTCGCGCTCACCGTGTTCATCGAACGCGGACTCGCCGCGAATCCCACCCGAGCGAAGGCGCTCGAACTCGCCGCGAAGGTCGCCCGGCTGGCGGAAATCGAACTGCTCGGCCACTTCCGCGTCGAGGAGCAGACGCTCTTCCCCGCAGTGCGTCCGTATGTCGGCGCGACGCTCGTCGACGGACTCGTCGCCGACCACCGGGCGATGGAGGACCTCGTGCGGCGGCTCGCTCGGTCGAGCGACCGGGACCGCATTCCCCTCCTGACCGAGTTCTGGCAGTTGCTCCGCCGCCATATCCGCACCGAGGAACGCGAACTGTTCGAGGCGATCCAGGCGAAGATCGAACCCGATCGGCTCGCCGCGCTCGGGGAGGAGGTGGCGGCTGCGGTCGAAAGGGCGTGTCCGCTCGCAGACGACCCGCCGGCGGCCGAACGAGAGGCCTGAAGAGCCTCGACCCGCCGGATCCGGGCGAGCGCGCCAGCGGCTATCTGGACCCGAGCGACGGTCGCCGTGAATCCGAAGATCCCGGTGAATCCGGCGATCCTCGTCTGGGCGCGGGAGACCGCGGGTCTGACGCCCGGGGAAGCCGCCTCGAAGATCCGACTCGGGCCCGCCCGCGGGGTTTCGGCTGCCGAACGGCTACAGGCCCTTGAACGCGGCGACGAGCTACCCAGCCGGGCGCTCGTCGAGCGGATGGCGCGCCACTACCGGCGCCCCCTGCTCACCTTCTATCTGAACGAACCGCCCCGCCCGAGTGACCGACGCCCGGACCTGCGGACGCTGCCGGGGTCGCCTTCCCCGAAGACGAAGGCCCGGATCGAGGCGCTGTTTCGCAACCTGGAGAGTCGGCAGGGCATCGTTCGGGCCGCGCTCGAGGACGAGGACGAAGCCGAGCCGCTGCCCTTCGTGGGTGTTCTCTCGGGCAAACGGGAGATCGGGGCCGGGTCCTCGCACCGGGCCGTCGGTCTCGGTCCGAGCCGGCGCGGGAACGCCGACGCCGGCCCGGGGGCGGGATGGCGCCCCCGGGGTTACGGGCGGGTCGGTCGGCTACTCGGAGCCGGTCTCGTCGGCGGCCACCACGACGGCGGGAACGCCGAGGGCGGCGACGCGGGCGTTGAACCGGGCGAGGTGCTCGCCGATCGCGGCGTCGAGGTCGGCGTGGATCGCGTCGAGTTCGGGTTTCAGGTCGTCGAAGCGCTCCCAGGCGCCGGCGGTCGGCTCGTAGTCGGCCTGGACGATGTAGCCGTAGAGCGTCACGAGCTGGTTGTCGATCTGTGGCGGGAAGTTGATCGGATCCTGGGAGGACTTGCTCTGCGTCTGGGTGATCGTCTCCTCGATCTCGGTCAGCCGCTCGCGGAGCGCCTCCTCGAGGTTCCCGAGCTCCTCGTCGGAGCGGTCCGCCTTGTCGAGACGAGCGACGATGTCGGCGGCCTGGGACTTCACCTCGCGGAGGCGGGTGAGCGCGCCGAAGAGCCTGTCGATCTCGTCCGCGACTGCCTCGCCGAGCTCGCGCTGTTTCGCGAGGTCTGCCGCCGTCGAGGACAGGTTCGGGTTCAGGGCGACTTCGAGCGGGCGGGCGTGTGTCTCCTCGCCGACGGTGAGGCGCACCTCGTAGGTCCCCGGAAGCGCGGGAAGGCCCGGCGTCCCGCCCCAGTGGACGACGCCGGCAGGCCGCTCGATCCGCTCGCCGCGGAGGTTCCAGCGGAAGGAGTTCAGGCCCCGGGCCGCCGGCAGGCGCGCGGCGGGGCCGCCGCCGAAGAACGCGGCGAACGGCGACGCCGGCCCGCTCGGCGGCGCGGCGCCCGGACTCCCGGTGACGCTCCGGACCGTGTTTCCCCCGGCGTCCACGATCTCGAGGGTGATCGGGGCGTCGGGTTCTTCCTTCAGGTGGTAGTGGATGTCGGCGCCGCCCCCGAAGCCGCCCCGGTAGGCGGTGCGCGGCGTGTAGAGGACGGAATCGGCGGCGATCGCGGCCTCGTCGAGCTCGTGGAGCGGGCTCAGGTCGTCGAGCACCCAGAAGGAGCGGCCCTGGGTGGAGACCACGAGATCCTTCCGGTGGACCTGCAGGTCCGTGACCGGCGTTACCGGGAGATTGTTCTGGAAGAGCTGCCAGTGGGCGCCGTCGTCGAACGAGACGAAGAGCGCGAACTCGGTCCCCGCGTAGAGCAGGCCCTCGCGGTCCGGATCCTCCCGGATCGCGCGCACCGGGTGCGTCGGGGGGATTCCGTTCGCGCCGTCGGTGAGCAGGTCCCAGTTCGCTCCGAAGTCCGTGGTCCGGAAGATGTAGGGGCGGAAGTCGTTCTCGCGGTAGCGGTACACCGCGATGAACGCCCTGCCGGGAGCGTGGGCGGAGAGCTCGACGACATTCACGGTGCCGCCCTCGGGCATGCCTTCCGGAGTGATCTCGCTCCAGGTGGCGCCCCGGTCGCGCGAGAGGTGGACGCGGCCGTCGTCGCTGCCGGCCCAGAGCTCACCCGCGGTGTGCGGCGATTCCTCGAACGAGAAGATCGTGTTGTACACCTCGACGCCGGTGCTGTCGCGGGTGATCGGGCCGCCCGCGTAGTCCTGGTGTTCGGGGTCGTTCGTCGAGAGGTCGGGGCTCACCACGGTCCAGCTCTGGCCGGAATCGCGGGACATGTGGACGACCTGCGAGGCGTGGTAGAGGATGTCGGGGTCGTGTGGCGAGAGGCGGATCGGAGCGTTCCACTGGAACCGGTACTTCAGGTCGCGCGCCGCCTGGCCGAGCTGGAGTTGCGGGTAGGCGAGGATCTGGCGGAACTCGCCGGTCCTGCGATTCACCCGCGAGATCGCGCCGCCGTAGCAACCCGCGTAGATGATGTCCGGGTCGCGCGGGTCCACCGCGATGTGGCCGCTCTCGCAGCCGCCGACGGAATACCAGTCGGGCACGACGCCGAAACCGCCGCGCGAGGGCACCGAGATCGTGCTGTTGTCCTGCTGCGAGCCGTAGATCCGGTAGGGCCACTGGTCGTCCACGAAGACCCGGTAGATCTCGGCCGTCTCCTGGCCGTTCAGATCGGTCCAGCTCTTCCCCCCGTCGAACGAGACATTCGCGCCGCCGTCGTTCGCGTTCACCATGTTCATCGGGTCGTCGGGGTTGATCCAGAGGTCGTGGTTGTCGCCGTGGGGGACGGTGATCCGCTCGGGGAAGGTGCGGCCGCCGTCTATGGACTTGTGGAAGCCCACATTCAGGCCGTACACCGTGTTCTCGTCGCGCGGGTCGGCGTAGATGTGGATGTAGTACCAGGGGCGCTGACGCAGGTTCGCGTCCCCGTTGATCCGGTTCCAGCTCTCGCCGCCGTCATCCGAGCGGTAGAGGCCGCCCCGCTCGCCCTCGGCCTCGAGGAGAACCCAGATGCGGTCCGGATTCGGAGGCGAGATCGCGATCGCGGTCTTGCCCACGAGACCGGTCGGGAGCCCGCCCTCGACCCGGTCCCAGGTGTCGCCGCCGTCGCGGCTGCGGTAGATGCCGCCGTCCTCGCTGCCGGAGATCATCGTCCACGGCTTCCGCTCGGCGCGCCACGCGCCGGCGTAGAGGATGCGCGGATTCGAGGGGTCCATCTGGATGTCCACGAAACCGGTGCGGTCCGAGAGGAAGAGCACCCGCTCCCAGGTCTCGCCACCGTCGGTGGTGCGGTACACGCCGCGGTCCTCGTTCGGGCCGAAGATGTAGCCGAGCGCGGCCACATAGGCGAGGTCGGGGTCGTCCGGGTGGACCGCGATCGCACCGATCTGCCCCGCGTGCCGGAGCCCGATGTGCTCCCAGGTCTTTCCGGCGTCGGTCGAACGGTAGATCCCGTCACCGACCGAGATGTTCCCGCGCGGACAGGCGGAACCCGTCCCGGCATAGACCACGTTCACATCGGAGGGCGCCACCGCCAGCGAGCCGATCGCGCCGACGCCGAGGAACCCGTCGGAGATGTTCGTCCAGTTGTGTCCGGCGTCGGTGGTCTTGAAGATGCCGCCGCCGGTCCCGCCGAAGTAGTAGGTCAGCGGGTCGCCGGGGACCCCCACCGCGGCGGTCGAGCGACCGCCCCGGGTGAAGCCGACGGCGCGGAACTCCATCCCCTCGTAGTACTCGGGCGGGACGGTCACATTCGTCTCGTCGAAGTGCTCGTGGTAGTCGCGGTGGCTGCCCTGGGCGAGGGCGAGCGGGGCCACGAACAGGGCGGCGAAGAGCGGGAGCGAAAGACGTCGGATGCTCAAGGCGGGTCTCCTCTCGGGACGGCGGTCGCGTCGGATGGCGAGTCTAACGGCTGGGGCGGTCCGGTTCCCGGCGTTCCGGATCCGCGAAACGCGAGCACCTCGTCGAGCGACGAAGCGCCGAGGGCCGCCATGACGAGCCGGTCCACTCCGAGCGCGACCCCCGAACAGCGGGGAAGCCCGGGCCCCTCGAGCGCGGCGAGCAGATCCTCGTCGAGCGCCACCGGGGGGCGGCCGGCCCGCTCGCGGGCGCGGTTCTCGGCGGCGAAACGGCGGCGATGCTCCGCCGGATCCTGGAGCTCGTCGTAGCCGTTCGCGAGCTCGACCCCCGACCAGAAGACCTCGAAGCGCTCGGCGGTGCGGGGATCGTCGCCGCTCGCGCGGGCGAGGGCGGCGAGCGGGGCCGGGAACCGGGTCACGACAACGGGAGTCCCGGCCCCGAGCCCCGGTTCGACGAGGCGCGAGAAGAGGAAGTCGAGGGCGGCGCCCCGGTCGTCGGGTGCTCCCGGATGGCCGTGCGCCTCGGCGAGGCGGGAGAGCACCTCGCCCGTCGCCCGGAGCGGATCCACGCCGACCGCCTCGAGGAAGAAATCCCGGTAGGGGCGGCGGCGCGCCGGTGGCGCGCCGAGCAGGTGCCCGAGGAGCAGGTCCAGCTCGTCGAGGAGCCCCGCGAGGGGGCCCGGGCGGTACCACTCGGCCATCGTGAACTCGACCGCGTGGCGGCGCCCGGTCTCCCCGGCGCGGAAGACCTTTGCGATCTGGAAGATCGGGCCGCTGCCGGCCGCGAGCAGCCGCTTCATCGCGAACTCGGGGGAGGTGTGCAGGAAGCCGTCGCCGGCCGCCACGGACTCGAGGTGCCGGTCGGGAGTGGGGACCGGACCGAGGATCGGGGTCTCGACCTCGAGGTAGCCGCGCGCCTCGAAGAACCCCCGGAGCCGGGCGATCAGCCGCGCCCGTTCGCGCAGGTTCTCCGGGGGCGCGAGCGGGCGCCAGCGGCGCGCTGCGGTCAGCTCTTGACCCGGGAGACGTACTCGCCGGAGCGGGTGTCGAGCCGGAGCACCTCGTCCGCCTCGATGAAGAGCGGCACCCGCACTACCGCCCCGGTCTCGAGGACGGCGTTCTTGGACCCGCCGGTCGCGGTGTCGCCCCGGATTCCCGGCTCGGTCTCGGCGACGCGCAGCTCCACGAAATGGGGCGGGCTGACGAGGAGGATCGCGCCGTTGTAGAGCGTGACGGCGCAGCTCATCCCCTGGAGCATCCACTTCTCCGCTCCGCCGAGCGCCGCCCGGTCGGCGGCGAGCTGCTCGTAGGTCTTCGCGTCCATGAAGTGCCAGTGGTCACCGTCGGTGTAGAGGTACTCCATCTCGGTGTCCATCACATCGGCGGCCTCGACCTTGTCGCCGGAGCGGAGGGTCTTGTCGAGCACGCGGGCGGTGCGCAGGTTCCGGTAGCGGATCCGGGTGAACGCCTGGCCCTTTCCCGGCTTCACGAACTCGCACTCGAGAAGGACGCAGGGGTCCCCGTCGAGCATGACTTTCAGCCCGTTGCGGAACTCGTTCGTGGCGTAGGTGGTCGGCAAGGTGGCGCTCCCTCGGAGCGGGGAATCGTACCCGGGAGCCGGATCAGACCTCGGTGAGGAGGTGGCCCATGCGCTCCTTCTTCGCGCGCAGGTAGTCGCGCGAGTGCTCGGTCGCCGGCACCTCGATCGGGACCCGCGCCTCGATCGCCAGGCCGTGCGCCTCGAGCGCGACGAACTTCCGCGGGTTGTTCGTCAGCAGGCGGATCCTTCCGACCCCGAGATCGCGCAGGATCTGGGCGCCGACCCCGTATTCGCGCTGGTCGGCCCGGAACCCGAGGTGGGTGTTCGCATCCACGGTGTCGAGCCCGGAATCCTGCACCGCGTAGGCGCGCAGCTTGTTCACGAGCCCGATGCCTCGTCCCTCCTGGTTCAGGTAGAGCAGGACTCCGGCGCCTTCCCTGCCGATGCAGGCGAGCGCCGCCTCGAGCTGGGGGCCGCAGTCGCAGCGGAGCGAACCGAAGACCTCGCCGGTGAGGCACTGGCTGTGGACCCGGACGAGCACCGGTTCGTGGGGGCGCGCCTCCCCGAGCTGGAGCACGAGGTGCGTCGTCCGGTCGAGCGTGTTCTCGTAGGCGAAGGTGCGGAAGGCGCCGAACGGAGTGGGCAGCACCGTCTCGGCCAGCCGGCGGACGAGCGATTCGGTACGGAGGCGGTAGCGGATGAGGTCGGCGACGCTGACGATGCTGAGCCCGTGGCGGCCGGCGAAGGCGAGGAGGTCCGGAAGGCGCGCCATCGTGCCGTCCTCCTTCATCACCTCGCAGATGACGGCGGCCGGACAGAGCCCCGCGATCCGGGCCAGATCCACGCCGGCCTCGGTCTGCCCGGCGCGCTGCAAGACGCCGCCCGGGCGGGCGCGGAGCGGGAACACATGTCCCGGGCGCCGCAGATCCCGGGGACGGGCGTCCTTCCCGATGGCGACCTGGACGGTGCGGGCGCGGTCGGCGGCGGAGATCCCGGTGGTGACGCCCTCGCGGGCCTCGATGGATACGCAGAAGGCGGTCTCGAGTGGCGAGGTGTTCTCCTCGACCATGAGCGGGATCTCGAGCTCGTCCAGGCGCTCGCCGGTCAGCGGCATGCAGATGAGGCCGCGACCGTGGGTCGCCATGAAGTTGATCGCTTCGGGAGTGACCTTCTCCGCCGCGATCGTCAGATCGCCCTCGTTCTCGCGGTCCTCGTCGTCCACGACGATCACCATCCGCCCGGCGGCGATCTCGCCCACCGCCCGTTCGATGGACGCGAAGGGGGCCGCCGGCAGGTCGCCCGTCACTCGGATTCCGGCGCCATGTGGGAACCCGGAATCGTAGCAACCTGCGGCCGGCCGACGAGGGGACCGGAGATTTCAGGGCTCCGGCCCCTCCCGGCGTCCGGGCAGGAGCGCGGCCACGTACTTCGCGAGGATGTCGTATTCGAGGTTCACGCGGGCCCCGGCCCCGAGGTCGCCGAGAGTGGTCACCGCGCGGGTGTGCGGGATCAGCATCACCTCGAAGGCGTCGCCGAGAACGGCCGCGACCGTCAGGCTGACCCCGTCCACCGCGACCGAACCCTTCTCCGCGATCCAGCGCGGCTCGGGGTGGCGGATCCGCACCCGGTAGTCCGCATCGGTACCGCCGGCCGCGACGACCTCGCCGGTCTCGTCCACATGACCCTGGACGAAGTGGCCCCCGAGCCGATCCGCCGCGCGAAGCGGCAGCTCGAGGTTCACGCGGGCGCCGGCGGCGAGCGCCCCGAGCGTCGAACGGGAGAGGGTCTCGGCGGCGACCTCGAAGGAGGCAGTCTCCCCGGAGGTCTCCACCGCCGTCAGGCAGACCCCGGCGACGGCGACGCTCTGTCCCACCGAGGCGCTCGCCAGCGGCGCCCCCCGGAGGGAGAGCTCCCGGGCCCCGCCGGGCCGGTCGCGGACTTCCTCCACGGCGCCGACGGCGAGGACGAGTCCGGTGAACACGGGGCGCGGGGGAATGCTACGGGCTTTCCGGCCGTCCGGAACTCCCGCCCTCCCCGTACGATCCGCCCGTGGACGATCGCTTCATGCGTCGGGCGCTCGAGCTCGCCACGCTCGGCCAGCACACCGTCTCCCCGAATCCCGCCGTCGGCGCGGTCCTCGCCCGGGACGGTCGGGTCCTCGCCGAGAGCTTCCACGCCCGGGCGGGCGGGCCGCACGCCGAGGCGCAGGTGCTCCGCGTGGGGGAGGCGGCGCGGGGGGCGACCCTCTACTCGAACCTCGAACCCTGCTGCCATGTGGGGCGGACGCCGCCCTGCGTCGAGCGGATCATCGCCTCCGGGGTCCGCCGGGTGGTGGCGTCGCATCCCGATCCCGATCCTCGGGTCCAGGGCGGCGGGTTCGCTCGGCTCCGCGCCGCCGGGGTCGAGGTGACGACGGGAGTGCTGGAGCAGGAGTCGCGGGATCTGAACCCGGCGTTCTTCAAGTACCTGCGAACCGGGACGCCGTGGGTCACGGTGAAGGCGGCCGTCTCGGTGGACGGCGTCATGGCCCCGCCGGGGACGCGCTGGATCACGAAGCCCCGGACCCGGCGGCACGGGCGCGTGCTCCGCCGCGAGAACGACGCGGTCGTGACCGGCATCGCCACCGTCGCCGCCGACGACCCGCTGCTCACCCCGAGGCCGCGCCGGGGGGCCGGGCCGCTGCTCCGGGCGGTGCTCGACCCGACGCTGCGGATCTCGCCGGGGGCGCGGATCCTCACGGGGGTCGAGCGGGATCCGGTGCTCGTGATCGCCGGCCCCGACGCTCCCGAGCCGCCCCGGCGCCGCCTCCTCGAACTCGGCGCCGAGGTCGCCGTGGCCCCGCTCGCACCGGTGGGCCGAGGAGTGGCCCAGCCGCTCGCGCTCGAGGCGGTGCTCCGGGAGCTCGGGAGCCGCGGCGTCCGCACGCTGCTCGTGGAGGCCGGCCCGCGGCTCACCTCGGCGTTCCTCCAGGACGGATTCGCGGATCGGCTCGCGCTCTACCTGGCGCCGAGGTTTCTCGGCCGCGGCGACGGCACCGGCCTCTTCGACGCCACGCGGGCCCCGGCCGGGAGCGCCCGGAGGCCGCCTCTCTTCCAGCCCGACCGCCGCACGGCCCGCTACGCCTGCCTCGGGCCGGACCTCCTCGCCGAATTCCGGCTGACGGCGGAGAGATTCACCGCCCCGGGAGCGGAAAGCGGGCCAGGCGGCGATGGATCGCCCCTTCCGGGGTGAGGGTGCTCGCGAAGAGAGCGACTTCGGGGACCGAAAACGGTTCGCCCTCCGCGCGCGGCAGATCGGTCGGGGCGATCCGGGTCGGGGCGCGGAACCGGGCGACAGTCGCGTGCGCCACGAACGGACGCGACTCCGGGACGAGGCCGGCGCCCGCCGCCACCGACTCGGCCGCCTCCCGGAGCGCGGCGAGGCGGCCCGGAGCTTCCGCCGCCTCGGCGAAGCCGGCCCAGGCGAGCCGCGCCCGCCGCGGCGAAGGGAAGGCGGAGAAACCGGAGAGCGCGAGCCGTGGCGGCGCGGCAGGAAGCGTCGCGAACCGGGTTCGGAACGCGGCGGCGAGCCGCTCCCGCTCCACGCCTTCCCGCTCGGGGCCGAAGAAGCGCAGCGTGAGGTGCAAGGACTCCGGGGAGACGGCGCGGGCGCCCTGGTACCGCCGCGCGAACCCGGCGCCCACGGCGCCGAGCTCTCGCCGGAGCGCTTCGGGCAGCGGGAGCGCCGCGAACAACCGGGGCGCGCTCAGGCAGGCGGTGGAGAAAGTCCCTCGCGCGCCGACGCGGCGCGAAGCGCCGCCGGG
>CAYGAO010000096.1:0-9978 GCA_964347715.1 uncultured Acidobacteriota bacterium | reverse complement strand
CGCCCGCTTTCGCGGGGAGGGAGGACCCTCCCCGCACCCCTCCCCGGCGGCGCTTTGCGCCGCGTCGGCGCACGGGGGACTTTCTCCACGGCCTGATGAAGGACGAGACGGTCGGCTTCCGGATCTCGGCGCTCGCCGCCGGGGAGCTGGACGCGGTCGAAGCGCAGCACCTCCGGACGAGGCTCGCCGAGGACCCCGAACTCGCCCGGCGTTACGGGGAGATCCTCGCGGTGCGCCGGGCGCTCGCCGATTTCGTCGCGGGACCGTTCCCGGCGCGGCCCGGTCTCGACGAACGCATCCTGGCGGTGACCCTGCCCCGCTTCCGCGCGCTCCACGCGCGTCGGAGGAACTACTGGCCCACCTGGCTCGCCGCCGCCGCGGCGGCCGCCGCCTTCGTCTTCGTCTTCGAGCCGCCGCCGCTCGCCTGGGCGTCTCACGAAGTCGGCAGGCTGCGCGCGAACGTCGCCCGGACGACGGACCGGGCGGTCGCCGAGCTCGGGGTACTGCGCGCGTCGCTCTCGCTCGCGCTCGAGGACCGGCTGGACCGGCTGGGCGACCGGTTGCGCGATCTCGAGCAGGCGACCCGGCGCCGCGACGGGCGGGCGGAGGCTCCCGCCCAGGAAGCGGAGACGACGCCGTGAAGCGCTCCCCGGGGCTCGCCGGCGTCCTGTCCGTGGTGATGCCCGGGCTCGGGCATCTGTACGCCGGCGCCACCGCGCGCGGGTTCGCGCTGGCCGCCGTCTTCTTCGCGCTGCTCCAGGCCACGGTGCGGGAGCCGGGGATCCTGATCGCCGGGATCCCGGTCGTGTGGCTGTTCGGGATCGTGGACGCGATCCGGGTCGCCGAGGAGACGGTCCTCGCCGACGCGGCCGGACGCGCGCCGAAGTTCGGGCTCGACCGCCGCTGGGCTCTCGGGCTCGTGGCGGCGGGAGTGCTCGCGACGCTCGCGCTGATCCCGGGGATCTTCTGGGTCCTGCGCCTCTGGCCGCTCGCGCTCGTCTGGGTCGGGGTGCAGTTCCTGCGGGGCCGCCCGATCCTGCCGGAGCTGCCGAAGTCGCTCCGGGGGGTTCCGGGCGCGCCGACGAGACCGGATCCGCCGGCTCCCGATGCTCCGGCTCCCGGTCCGTCGGCTTCGGATCCACCGGCTTCGGATCCACCCGCGCCGCCGACGCCTGCGGTCGGCGCCGACGAAAGCCGGCAGACCCGGCGAGGAGCAAGCGATGGCTCGGAATAGCAACCTGACTGGCGGCATCGTCCTGATCGCGGTCGGGGCGGTCCTCCTGCTGGACACCCTGGGGATCGCCGACATGTGGGAAGTCATGCGCTTCTGGCCGGTGATCCTGATCCTGCTCGGGGTGCGCCTCGTGCTCGGGGACCGGCGTCCTCGTTCCGACTCTCCGGACGACATCCCCCCCTCCCCGCCGGCGGTCTCGTGACCGGGTCCGGAGACTCGCCGAGGCGGGCCGGCAGCGGCTGCGTCACCGCGATCGGGGTGCTGCTGATCCTCGTCGGCGGTCTGGCGCTCGCGGTGAATCTCGGCGGCCTCGGGCTCCTGTTCCGGGTCCTCGAACTCGCGCCGGTCGTCGCCGTCTGGTGGCCGGCGCTCCTCGTGATCTGGGGGGTCTGGAAGCTCGTCACCCGGCTGCGGTCCGGGAGCGCCCGGTTCGGGTTCCTCGAGGTCCTGATCCTGATCCTCATCGTGCTCTGCGGGTCGGCGCTGTCGCTGGTCCACCGGACGATCGCCGGGCGCGACCTGCAGTTCCGGTTCACCGAGATCGGACGCTGGGCGAGGGACCAGGCGGCGCCGCTCCCCCAACACTCCTTCGTGACCGAGCGCGTCGTGGCGCTGCCGGAGGGCGCGGTCGAGGTTCGTCTGGACCTCCCGGCCGGCGGGATCCTGGTACGCGAGATCGCCGCGGCGGCCGCGGCGCCGGAGGCCCGGGACGCCGCCGGGAGCGCGGCTGGCGATCCGGGTGCGGAGCCGGAAACCGCCGGAGGAGCCGCGGGTCCGGCTCCCGCGCGGGTGGCCCGCTTCACCCTGACGACCCGGGTCCGGGCCGAAGACGCCGAGGCGGCCGCCGCCCGCGCCGGGAAGATCCGGCTCGAGACCGGCGATCCGGGGCGGGAAGGCGCGGCGATCCCGGTCCGGGTCCGGGATTCGGGGGAGTCCGACGCGGCTCTCGACCTGGTGGCGGCGCTCCCGCCCGGAGTCCGGGTCGCCGCAGTGAGCGGCCGCGGCGCGGTGCGCGTCGAGGGCGCGTTCGACCAGGTCTCGGCGCGCACCAGCGACGGGCCGCTCGAGGTCACGGGAGCCATGGGCGAGGTCTCGCTCGCGGCGCGCGACGGGAACATCCGGGTGGTCGGGACCCGGGGCCCGCTCGACATCCGGGCGCGACGGGCGCCGGTCGAGGTCGAGACCGTCGCCGGCGCGGTGATCGTCGAAGCGGACGCCGCCCCGGTCTGGATCGAGGGCGCCGGCGGCGAGGTGACGGTTCGCGCCCAGGCCGGCTCCGTCGGCGTCTTCGGCGCGGCGGGACCCGTCGAGGTCACGACGCGGATCGCGCCGATCGACGTCCGGGAGGTCTCCCGGGGGGCGCGGCTCGAGTCCGACTACGGCCCAGTGCGGGCGGCCGGCGTTCGGGGGCCGGTGCTGGTGCGTACCGATTCGGCGACCGTGGAGGTGCGCGACGCCGGTTCGGAAGTGGATCTGGCCGGGGGCAGCGGGATCCTGATCCTCGAGGGCGCCGCCGGCCCGGTCACGGTGACGAGCGGGACCGGGGAAGTGCTCGCCCGGGATCTCGCCGGGCCCGCGACCTTCGCCGCGACGGGGGGAACCCTCACGCTGCGGGAGTTCACCGGACCGCTCGTGGTGGAGGGCGGCGACGCCGACCTCGAGGTCGGCGCGGGCGCGGTGAACGGGCTCTTGTCGCTGACCACCGGGGCCGGGGACATCCGGCTCGAACTTCCGGCCGCGGGATCGTTCTCGATCACCGCCGAGGCCGAGGAGCTCGACAGCGACTTCGCGCTCGAGCGCGAAGCGGGGGCGCGGCGGTGGGCCGGATCGGTCGGCGAGGGCGCGGCGGAGGTCCGGATCGTGACCCGGGACGGAGACGCGGTGATTCGGGCGGCCGGACCCGGAGAGGGATCCTGATGCGCCGGCTGCTGCTCGCGCTCCTGCTGGCGGCGGGGACGTTCGGGGCGGGCTGCGAGCCGCAGGTCGAGGAGGTCTCGTTCGAGGTGATCCGGCGGAGCGGCGCGGAAGCGGTCGTGGTGCGCCTCGACCGGGGCTCGGTCCGCCTCCGGGAACACGCCGGGGCCGAGGTGGAGATCGAGGTGCGCCGGTCGGCGCGGGCCCTGTCGCGGGAGGCGGCGCGCTCGGCGCTCGAGGCGCTGGTCGTCGAGGTGGGACCGGGCGAGGCCGGGGGCGCGCTGCGGATCATCGGCCGGGTGGGGACGGCCGGGGTCTGGCGGCCCGGCGAGTCGCTCGGGCTGCGGGTCGAGGTCGGTGTCCCCGGCGGGACCCCGGTCCACGCCCGGACCGGCTCCGGCAGGATCGAACTGCGCGGTCTCACCGGACCGGTGCGGGCCGAGACCGCGTCGGGGCGCATCCGCGCCTCCTCGCTCCGCTCCCCGGAAGACGCCGGACCGATCCGGCTGCGGACCGCGGACGGACGGATCGAGGGCGAGGATCTCGAAGGCCGGATCGTGGCGGAGAGCGGCGACGGGCGCATTCGGCTCGGGGGACGGCTCACCGAGGTCACCGCGGTGACCGCCGACGGCCGGATCGAGGTCGCGACGGCGGGAGCGGTTCCGAGCGGCGACTGGCTGCTCCGCACCGCGAGCGGGCGGGTGCGGCTCCGGCTGCCGGCGAGCGCCGCGGCGCGGCTCTCGGTGCTCGGTAGCGGCGAACCCGAGAGCGAACCGCGAGCACTCGCCTGGAAGCGCCAGGGGCCGATCTCGATCGCCACGATGGGGGACGGCTCCGGAGCAGCCCGGATCGAACTCCGGTCGGACGACGGCAGCGCGCGCGTCGAGATCGTCCGGGGCCGCTGAACGGCGTCCCCGAACGGCGGCCCGGACGACATCCCGGACGGCGGCCCGAACGGCGGCCCGAACGGCGGCCCGGGCGGCATTCCGAACGGCGGCCCGAACGGCATCCCGGGCCCGAGGATTCTCCGTAGAATTCCGGGATGCTCGAAACGGTTCTCCAGACCTCCCTTCGCGGGGCGACCCTCCGCTCGCGCGGCAAGGTCCGCGACATCTACGAATTCGAAGACCAGCTCCTGCTGGTGACCACGGACCGGGTGTCCGCCTTCGATGTGGTCCTCGCCGAAGGAATCCCGGACAAGGGCCGGGTGCTGAACGGCCTGAGCCACTGGTGGCTCCGTCGCACCGGAAGCATCGTCCCGAACCATCTCGTCACCGCCGAAGTGGACGACTACCCCGAGGCGCTCGCGCCGGCGAGGGGCATCCTCGAAGGGCGTTCGATGCTCGTCCGGCGGCTCGAACCGATTCCGTTCGAGTGCGTGATGCGGGGTTATCTCTACGGCTCGGGCTGGAAGGAATACGGGCGCGAGGGCAGCGTCTGCGGGATCGCGCTCCCTTCGGGGATGCTCCTCGCCGAGGCCTTCCCGGAGCCGCTCTTCACCCCGGCGACGAAGGCCGAGGACGGCCACGACGAGAATGTCAGCGAGGACTTCATGGCGAACACCCTCGGCCGGGAGCTGACGACCCGCCTCCACGAGATCTCGCGCGAGCTCTACACCCACGGCGTCGCGCACGCCCGCGAGCGCGGGATCATCATCGCGGACACGAAGTTCGAGTTCGGCCGCGACGACGACGGCAGGGTCCATCTGATCGACGAAGTGCTGACCCCGGACTCGTCGCGCTTCTGGCCCGCCGACGAGTACGCCCCGGGAAAGCTCCAGGCGAGCTTCGACAAGCAGTATGTCCGCGACTACCTCGAAACACTCGACTGGGACCACCGCCCGCCGGCGCCGCGCCTGCCGGAGAGCGTGATCCGCGGAACGACCGAACGCTTCCGGAGCGCCTACCTCCAGATCACGGGCGAGCCGCTTCCCGCGCTCCGCCACCAGAAGGACTGAACGGAGCAGACCGACCGCCCCAGCCGCCTCCCCCGCTCCGCCACCAGAAGGACCGAGCAGAGCGGACCGACTGCCCCGGCCGCCTACCCCGCCCCGTTACCGGAAGCGCTGAGCAGAGCGGACCGACTGTCCCGGCCGCCTACCCCGCCCCGTTACCGGAAGCGCTGAACGGAAGGGCCCGACTCCCGCAGCTACCTCCCGCGCCCGGCTCTCGCAAGGGCTGAGCGGAAGGGCCCGACTGCCGGAGCCGCTTCCCGCGCTCCGCGGCGCGAAGGGTCCGGGGAGAACGGCGGCGACCGACGCCCGCGTCTCAACGACGACGGTCCCGGTCGCGCCCGCCGCGACGACGAGGCGGACGCGGTGGCAGCGGCGGCAGCCCGGCGCGCTCGCGGATGATGTCCTTGCAGGACAGCCGCGTCCGGCCGTTGCCGTCCACCTCGATCACCCGCACCTCCACCTCGTCGCCCTCCTGGAGTTCGTCGCGGACGCTGTTCACATGGCGATCCGCGATCTCCGAGATGTGCAGGAGACCGTCGGTCCCGGGGAGGATCTCGACGAAGGCGCCGAAGTCCACGATCGTCTTCACCACCCCGTGGTAGTCGCGCCCGACCTCGGGCAGCTGGCTGTGGGCGATGGACTCGATGCGCTTCTTCGCTCGCTTCGCCGCGGCGGCGTCGAGGCCGGCGATGCTGATCGTCCCGTCGTCGGACACATCCACGCGGGCGCCGGTGTCGTCGGTGATCGACCGGATCGTCTTGCCGCCCGGGCCGATCACATCGCGGATCTTGCGCGTCGGGATCTTCATCGTGAGGATCGCGGGCGCATGGCGCGAGGTCTCGCTGCGGGGCGCGGGGATCGCCACGGCCATCTTCCGCAGGATCTCGATCCGGGCCCGGCGCGCCTGCCGGAGCGCCTCCGCCACGATGTCGAGCCGGAGTCCGGACACCTTGATGTCCATCTGGAGCGCGGTGATCCCGTTCGCGGTGCCCGCGACCTTGAAGTCCATGTCGCCGTAGTGGTCCTCGGCGCCGGCGATATCGGTCAGCACCCGGTACTCCTCGCCGTCGGTGATCAGCCCCATCGCGATCCCGGCGATCGGCGCCTTGATCGGGACGCCGGCGTCCATCAGCGACAGGCAGCCGCCGGTGACCGCGGCCATCGAGCTCGACCCGTTCGACTCGAGGGTGTCCGAGACCACGCGGATCGCGTAGTTGAACTCGTCCTCGTCGGGAATCGCCGGGCTCAGGGCCCGCTCGGCGAGTGCGCCGTGGCCGATCTCGCGGCGTCCGGGACCGCGCATCATCCGGGCTTCGCCGACCGAGAAGGCCGGGAAGTTGTAGTGGAGCAGGAAGCGCTTCTCGCCCGATCCGTGCACCCAGTCGAGTCGCTGGCTCTCGCTCAGCGGCGCGAGGGTGGTCACCACCAGCGCCTGGGTCTCGCCACGGGTGAAGACCGCGGAACCGTGCGTCCGGGGCAGCACTCCCACCTCGCAGTCGAGTTTCCGGATCTCGTCGAAGGCGCGTCCGTCGAGCCGCTGGCCGTCGCCGAGGATCGCCCGGCGGAGGATGTCCTCCTCGAGCGCCTTCACGATCCCGCCAACCTGGGCGCGCTCCTCGTCGCTCCGCCCCTCGACGCTGTCCCGGATCGCGGTCTTCACCTCATCGACCGCCACGGACGCCTCGACCTTCGTGGGCGCCTGCATCGCTTCGCGCAGGCGATCCCGGAATCCGTCCCGGATCCCGGAGGCGAGTTCCGGGTCGGGATCCCGGGCGACGACGACCTGCTTCTGCGGCTGGACGCGCGCCACGAGCTCCTTCTGGATTTCGACGATCCGGCGAATGCCCGCGTGCGCGAACTCGAGCGCCTCGACCATCCGCCGCTCGGGGATGTCCTCGGCGCCCGCCTCGACCATGACGATCGCGTCATCGGATCCGGCCACCACGAGGTTCAGCTTCGAGCGGTCGAGATCGGTGAAGGTCGGACAGAGGACGAAGCGGTCGTCGATCAGCCCGACCCGAACCGCGGCGATCCCGGTGTCGAAGGGGATGTCGGAGATACCGAGCGCGGTGGCGGCGCCGGTGATCGCGAGGACATCGGAGTCGTTCTCGCGGTCCGCGGAGAGGAGGAGGCAGGTCACCTGCGTCTCCCGGCGCCAGCCGCTCGGGAAGAGCGGCCGGAGCGGCCGGTCGATCAACCGGCAGGTGATGATCTCCTTCTCGTTCGGACGTCCCTCGCGCTTGAAGAAGCCGCCGGGGATCCGTCCGCCCGCGTAGAAGTTCTCGCGGTAGTCCACCGCGAGCGGCAGGAAGTCCACCTCGGGACGGTCCTGCTTCGCCGCGGCGACGGTGGCGAGGACGACGGTGTCGCCGAACCTCACGGTGACCGCTCCGGCCGCCTGGCGGGCCAGCCTGCCGGTCTCGATGATCAGATCGTTCTCGCCGATCCGGATCTTTACCTGTTCGATCAACTTGTTTCCTCTCGGGTTCGACCGACGCCCCGGCAGTCGGCCGGCGGGGGCGCGGCTCGGCCCTGCTTCGTTCTCTCGGGGAAGGCGGGTGCGGGCGGGGCTACTTTCGGAGCCCGAGTTCCGCGATCAGCCGGCGGTGTCGTTCCACATCTTCCCGTCGCAGATAGTCGAGCAGGCGCCGGCGCCGGCTCACCATCTTGAGCAGACCCCGCCGGGAGGCGTGATCCTTGTGGTGGTCGCCGAAGTGATCCGTCAGACCGGTGATCCGGGCGGTGAGCAGCGCCACCTGGACTTCCGGAGACCCCACATCGGTGTCGTGACGCCGAAATTTCTCGACGATCTCGCGGCGCGTCGCCGTTGTCAGTGCCAATGCTCTTTTCCCTTGTGCGGTTCCCTGTCGGCTGCCGGAAGGACCCTGGAAGATCGCGACGGCCCGGCTCCTCGCCGAGTCGTCCGCCACCTTCGATCCACGAGACCACAATAGCCGCGTCGGACTTCGTACGACCGGAGACACTATCACAAGGGGGCCTCGCCGGGGACACCGAGCCGTCCGTCCCGCCCGGGTCGCCACGGGGAACCGCGCGCGCCGATCACCCGGAACCCGACCGCGCCGCGAGGCGCTGGGGCGGCGCCCACCCCACGAGCGGCCGCCAGCCGGCGTCGGTTCTGGTCACCACGGCGACGAGCGTCTCGCCGTCGGGGGTGACCGCGCACCGGTATCCGGCCGCGGCGGAACCCGGCGGCGCCGCGGGCGCTCCGGCGCCCGCCGCGGCTTCCACGGGAAGCGCGCGCCCGTGCGCCAGCGCCAGCGCGCCTTCCGGCGAGACCGGCAGGCGGGGCAGGTCGCCGAGCGCGACGAGGGGGTCGAGGAGGCGCCCGAGCACCGCTTCCCGGTCCCCGAGGTCGTCGGAGCGGGTCGCGTCCCCGACCCGAAAGCGCCCGACGCCGGTGCGACGGAGCGCCACCAGGTGCGCCGCGCCGCCGAGCCGCTCGCCGAGGTCCCGGGCGAGCGCCCGGATGTAGGCGCCGGGACCGACCTGACAGGCGATCTCCGCCACCGCCCCCTCGAATCCGAGCAGCTCCAGCGAATCCACCCGGATCCGCGCCGGCGCGAGCCACGCCGGTCGGCCCGCGCGGGCGAGCCGGTAGGCGCGCTGCCCCCGAACGCGCTTCGCCGAATAGGGCGGCGGGCGCTGCTCGATGACCCCGAGGAACTCGCCGAGCGCCTCGCGGAGGGCCGCTTCGCTCGGGACGGGAGCCGGCGCCCCGATCTGCTTTCCGGTCCGGTCGTCGGTATCGGTCGCCTGGCCGAAGCGCACCGAGGCGAGGTAGCGCTTCGTCCCCGAGGCGACGAAGCGCGCGAGCCGGGTCGCCCGCCCGACGACCACCGGCAGGAGGCCGGTCGCCATCGGGTCGAGCGACCCCGCATGGCCGGCCCGGACCCCGCCGAGCACGCGGCGCACCCGGCGCACGGCGGCGAACGAGCTGATCCCCTCCTCCTTGTCCACGAGGAGCAGGCCCTCGATCAGGACGCCTCGTCCTCCGCGCGCTCGTCGAGCGGGCGCCGCGCGACTTCGTCGCCGGCCTCGTCCACCGGACGCCGGGACGCCTGGTCTTCGAGAATCTGCTCGAGGCGGATCGAGAACTCGACCGACGGATCGAAGACGAAACGCACTTCGGGGGTCGCCCGCAGCCGCACCCGCCCGCCGAGGAGGGCGCGCACCCGCCCCCGCGCCCGGGCGAGCGTCGCGAGCGTCTCCTCGCGCTCCCGGGCCCCGCCGAGGACCGAGACCCAGATGCGGGCGAGGCTGCGGTCGCCGGTGAGCTCCGCCCGGGTCACGGTCGCGCGGCCGATCCGGGGGTCGGAGAACTCCGAGCGGAGGATCCCCGCCACCTCGCGCCGGATCGTCTCGGCGATCCGCTCGCCGCGGGCTCCGGTGCGCATCGCGGCTCAGCGGCCCGCGGAAGGGTTCATCCCTCGAACCCGCGCCACTCGATCTCGGCCTCGGTGATCTCGGCGGGGAAGGCGCGGATGGCGATCTCCCGGGCGGCGGTGAGGCGCGCCCGCACGGCGGCTTCGCCGAGGCCCACCGCGACCACCGAGAGCTCGGCCTCGCGAAGCCCCTCGGGATCGCCGGTCTCGGCGACGGCGACGAGGCAGCGGGCGCGCAAGCGGTCCGCGAGGGAGCGGATCACGCGGCGCCGGTCCTTCCGGGAGTCGGCCCCGGGGATCGCCAGCGTGATCCGGAGCAGGCCGACCCTCGTTCTCGCCACGAAGACGGGCTCTGGCGCCGCGGCCTCAACAGCCCGTGGACAAAGCGCCCCGCATGGGAATCCCTCCTCGAAGAGAAGGGGAACCCCCTCGTCCGGGCGGATGCGGGGCGCTTTCCCCACCGGATGGCGGCC
>CAYGAO010000095.1:0-10022 GCA_964347715.1 uncultured Acidobacteriota bacterium | reverse complement strand
CGGCGCTTCGCGCCGCGTCGGCGCGCGAGGGACTTTCTCCACAGCCTGCTGAGCGCGCGCTTCCCGTTTCGCGGCCCGTCGTCGTGACCTTCCTCCTCGTCCTGAACGCGGCGCTCGCGTCCCTCGGCCTCCGGCTCGGCGCCGTCAGCCGGTCCGGGGCGCTCGCGGGGTTCCTCGTCGGATCCGTCGTCGCGGTCGCGCTCGGCTGGCCGGGTTACACGCTGCTGCTCCTCTGCTTCGCGCTCGGCGTCCTGGCGACGCGGATCGGCTGGACGAAGAAGCGGGAGCTCGGGATCGCCGAGCCCGCCGGCGGCGCCCGGGGAGCGCGCCAGGTGCTCGCCAACGGAGGCCCGCCGGCGCTCTTCGCGATCCTCGCGGCGGCGTTCCCCGCCGGTCCGGCCGCTGCCGCGTTCACCGGTGCGCTCGCCGCCGCCGCCGCCGACACCGTCTCGTCCGAGATCGGCAAGTGGCTCGGCGGGCGGACCCGGCGCCTCTCGGACCTCGCGCCGGTCGCCCCCGGAACTCCCGGTGCGGTGAGCGTTTCGGGAACCCTCGCAGGGCTCCTCGCCGCCGCCACCTGCGCCGTGGTCGCATCCCGCATCGTCCCCGTGGACCTCGCCGCCGTGGCTGCGGCGGCCGGATTCGTCGCCGCCCTCCTCGAGGGGCTCCTCGTTCCGCTCGCCGCGCGGGGGCTCCTCGACCACGACGGGATGAACGCGGCCTCGGTGTCGGCGGGTGGCCTGCTGGCGCTCGCCGCCGGCCTCCTCGTCTGACGCGCCGGTGGATCGCTGCCTGGGGGCGACGCTCCGGGAACGGGCGGCGCTCCATCTCGAATTCTCGCGGCCCTTCACGCTGCTGCCCCCGCTCGTCGGCTTTCTGAGCGGGGCGGTCACCGCCTCGGGGGCGCCGCCGCGCCCCGATTCCGTCTCCTGGCTCTACCCGGTCCTCGGGGCGGTGATGGCCGCCATGCTGAACGCGGCGAGCAACGCGCTGAACCAGATCTGCGACCTCGAGGTGGACCGGCTGGCGAAACCCGGAAGGCCGCTCCCGGCGGGCCGTCTCGACCTCCGCGAGGCGTGGCTTTTCACCGCCGCCTGCTGGTTCCTCGCGCTCGTCGCCGCCTGGTTCGTGAGCCCCGACGGGCGGCGCGAGTGCTTCGCGCTCGCGGTCGCCGCGAGCGTCTTCACCTGGATGTACTCGGCGCCGCCGCTCCGCACGAAGCGGTTCGGGATGCTCGCGAACCTCACCGTCGCGATTCCCCGCGGAGTGCTCCTGAAAGTCGCGGGGTGGTCGGCGGTGAAGACCGTATTCGACCCCGAACCCTGGTTCATCGGGTTCGTCTTCGGCCTCTTCCTGCTCGGGGCCACCTCGACGAAGGACTTCTCGGACATCCGCGGGGACCGCGCCGGCGGCTGCCGGACGCTCCCGGTGCGCCACGGTCCCCGGGGCGCCGCCTGGCGGATCGCCCCGTTCTTCGTCTTCCCCTTCCTGCTGATCCCCGCGGGCGTCCGGCTCGGTCTGCTGACGGGCGACCCGCTGCTCCTCCACTCGCTCGGCGCGGTGCTCGCCGCCTGGGGCGTCTTCACCGCGTGGCTCATGCTCCGCCGGCCCGACGAACTGGCCACGGACGACAACCACATCTCCTGGCGCCACATGTACCTGATGCTGATGGTCGCGCAGGTCGGCTTCGCCGCCGCCTACCTCCGTTGACCGGCCGCCTGACAGCCTGTGGATAGAACGCCCCGCGCGGGAATCCGTCCTCGAAGAGATGGCGAACCCCGTCGTCCGGGCGGATGCGGGGCGCTTTTCCCGCCGGATGGCGGCCCGAATCGCTTGCGAGGGATCCGTTCCGCCGCCTTTCGCGGGGAGGGAGGACCCTCCCCGGCGGCGCTTCGCGCCGCGTCGGCGCGCGAGGGACTTTCTCCAAAGCCTGTGAGGGCGAGAAGACCGCCGGGACCCGGCCGGCGCGCCGCCCGGTCCCTATACTCGCGCCCATGACCGAACCCTCTCCGCGCCGCCGTTTCGGCCCCCGCCTCGCCGAGCGGGATCCGGCCGTCTGGGCGGCGATCCGGGGCGAGGAAGAGCGCCAGTCCCGGGGGCTCGAGCTGATCGCTTCCGAAAACTTCGCCAGCGACGCGGTGATGGAAGCGAACGGCTCGGTGATGACGAACAAGTACGCCGAGGGCTACCCCGGACGGCGCTACTACGGCGGCTGCGTCCATGTGGACCGGGCCGAGCGGCTCGCCCGCGACCGCGCGAAGGAGCTGTTCGGGGCGTCCTGGGCGAACGTCCAGCCGCACAGCGGCTCGCAGGCGAACATGGTCGCCTACCTCGCGGTGCTCGACCCGGGCGACACCTTCCTCGGGATGGCGCTCGACCACGGCGGGCACCTGACCCACGGCCACCCGCTGAACTTCTCCGGCCAGTCCTATCGCCCGGTGCCCTACGGGGTCCGCCGGGAGGACGAACGCCTCGATCTCGACCAGTTGCGCCGGCTGGCGCGCGAGCACCGGCCGAAGATGATCATGGTCGGCGCGAGCGCGTATCCGCGCCTCTTCCCGAGCGCCGAGATCCGCGAGATCGCCGACGAGACCGGCGCCCGGGTCGTCACCGACATCGCCCACCTCGCCGGTCTCATCGCGGGCCGCGCGATCCCGAACCCGCTGCCGTACTCCGACATCGTCACCACCACTACCCACAAGACGCTCCGCGGGCCGCGCGGCGGGCTCATCCTCTGGAACGCGAAGCGCTACGGGAAGGCGCTGAACCGGATCACCTTCCCCGGCATCCAGGGCGGGCCGATGATGCACACGATCGCCGCGAAGGCGGTCTGTTTCCGCGAGGCGCTCGACCCCTCCTTTCGGGACTACGCCCGCCAGACGGTCCGGAACGCGAAGCAGCTCGCCGACTCGCTGGCGTCGCTCGGAATCCGGCTCGTCTCCGGAGGCACCGACAACCACCTCGTCCTCCTCGATGTCCGCGCCCGCGGGGTGACCGGCCGGGACGCCGAGCTCGCGCTCGAGACGGCCGGGATCACCGCGAACAAGAACACGATCCCGTTCGATCCGGAGAAGCCGATGGTCGCCAGCGGGATCCGGCTCGGAACCGCGGCGCTCACCACCCGCGGAATGAAGGAGAGCGAGATGGTCGCGGTCGCGCGGCTGATCGACCAGGCGCTCCGCGCGGCCTCCGACGAGGCCGAACTCCGCCGCCTCGCCGGGGAGGTCGCAGAACTGTCGGACGGATTCCCGCTCTACACCGCGCCGGCAGCGTGAGCGCGGCGGACGGCGTCGGGTTCGCCCGGTTCCGGAGGGCTCGCGGCTCCGATTCGTCGAGCGATGCGACAGGCGGCTGAGTTCCTCGGCCCCGGCGGGGCGCTCGCCGACGCGCTGCCGGGCTTCGAGCACCGCGCCGGGCAGGTGGAGATGGCGGAGCGCGTCGAGGAGACGCTGCGGCGCGGAGGCGCGCTCATGGTCGAGGCGGGAACCGGGACCGGAAAGTCCTTCGCCTACCTCGTCCCCGCGCTCCTGAGCGGCGAGCGGGTCGTCATCTCGACCGCCACCCGCAACCTCCAGGACCAGCTCTTCGAGAAGGACCTGCCCCAGCTCCAGGCGATCCTCGGGAGCCGGGTGCCGGCGGCCCGGATGAAGGGGCGCGAGAACTACCTCTGCCGGCTCGAGTGGTCGAGGTTCCAGGACGATCCGGAAATGCAGTCGGTCCGGGGGCGCGCCGCCGACATCCGCCGGATCGCGCGCTGGGCCGAGCGGACGAAGACCGGCGACCGCGACGAGATCCGGGGAATCCGGGGCCAGCTCGACTTCTGGCGGAGGGTCTCCACCGTCTCGGAGAACTGCATCGGGCGCCGCTGCGCCCTCCACGAGGAGTGCCACCTGACGACGCTCCGAAAGCGCGCGCACCGCGCCCGGATCCTGATCGTGAACCACCACCTGCTCGTCGCCGACCTGATCGTGCGGCAGACGGACTACGGCGAGGTGCTCCCCGATTACGACCACCTGATCGTGGACGAGGCGCACCGCCTCGAGGACGCGGCGACCAGCGGGTTCTCCGCGACGCTCTCCTCGGCGGCCGCCGGGCGACTCGCGGTCGAACTCGTCCGCTTCCTGAAGCGGGTGGCGCCGAAGCAGCCGCCACCCCCGGCGATGGACGCGCTGACGCGCTCCTGGCGCCGGATCTTCGACTGCCTCGACCCCGGCGGGGACGAGGTCCAGCGGGCCTTCGACCCCGCCGAGCTCCAGAGCGAGGTCCGGGAACACCGCGAGGCGGTCTCCCATCAGCTCGACGCGGTCGAAGAGCGCCTCCACGAGGTTCGCGACGGGGCGAAGTCCGAGGCGAGCGACGACGAGTCGGGCGCCGAGCGCTTCCTGAAGCGCACCGCCGAACTGCGGTCCGAGCTCGACGCGCTGCTCGAGCCCCGCGAGAACTATGTCCACTGGAGCGCCGTCCGCCGGGACGGCGAAGCGGGGAAGCGGGGCGCGCGGGGCAAGGGCGTCTTCGGGGACCCCGGGAGGACGCTCTTCGTGTCGGCCTCGCCGGTGCATCCGGGAGCCGAGCTCCGGACGCACCTGTTCGGCAACCTGAAATCCTGCGTCCTGACCTCGGCCACGCTCGCCTTCGGCGGCGGCTTCGGTTACGCCGCCGAGGCGCTCGGGGTGATCGAGCCGAGGGAGGCGGTCGTGCCCTCCCCCTTCCGGTTCGAGGACCAGGGGCGGCTCTATGTTCCGAAGCGCCTGGCGCCCCCGAAAGGCGAAGTCTTCGCGGATGCGGTGGCCGGACAGGTTCTCGAGCTCGTCCGGGCGAGCCGGGGGCGCGCCCTGATCCTGTTCACCAGCTGGACGAACCTTCTCCGGGTCGGGAAGACGATCGAGCGGGAGTGTCCGTTTCCCGTGCTCCGCCAGGGGCGCCGGGGAGGGCACGCGGCGCTCCTCGACGAGTTCCGGAAGACCGAGGGCGCGGTGCTGCTCGGCACCCGTTCGTTCTGGGAGGGCGTGGATGTGCCGGGCGAGGCGCTGACCCTGCTCGTGATCGACAAGCTCCCGTTCCCGGCGCCGTCCGAGCCGCTCCACCGCGCGCGCAGCGAGCGCGCCGCCGAACGCACCGGGAACGGATTCGTGAACTACTCGGTGCCCCACGCCGGGCTCGCGCTGAAACAGGGGCTCGGCCGCCTGGTCCGCTCCCGGCGGGATGTGGGGCTCGCCTGCGTGCTCGACTCGCGCATCTGGACGAAATCGTACGGACGCGCGCTGATCGAGGATCTCCCGCCGTTCCCGATCCTGACCGAGCTCGAGGACGCGGTCGCGTTTCTGGAGTCGCTGCCTTGAGTTCCCTCGCCGAACGAATCGCGGTCGTTCGCGGCCGGATGGCCGAGGCCTGCCGGAAGGCCGGCCGCGATCCGGCGACGGTCCGCCTCGTGGCCGTCTCGAAGACCCGGCCCGCGGCGGACATCGAGGCGGCGGCGGCGCTCGGGGTCACCGATTTCGGCGAGAACCGGGTGCAGGAGGCGGCGGCCAGGCTGCCGGGGCTCCGCTGCCGGATCACCGCCCACCTGATCGGCCATCTCCAGCGCAACAAGGCGCGCGCCGCCGTCCGGCTGTTTCCGGTGATCGAATCGGTGGACAGCGTCGAGCTCGCCGCCCGGCTCAGCCGGATCGTCTCCGAGGGCGATGCGCCGCCCCTTCGGGTCCTGGCGCAGGTGGATTTCGCGCCCGGGCGCTCGCGGTCCGGGTTCCCGGAGGCCGCGCTCGCACCCGCGCTCGAGGCCATCGCCGCCCTTCCCGGGCTCCGCCTGGAGGGGCTGATGCTCCTGCCGCCCTTCACCGAAGACCCCGAGGGCGCCCGACCCTGGTTCGGCCGGCTCCGGGAGCTCGGCGCGCGGCTCGAGGGCGCCGGCCTCCTGCCCCGGGGCGCCGAGCTCTCGATGGGGATGAGCCGCGACTACGAGATCGCGATCGCCGAGGGGGCCACGATCGTCCGGGTCGGGACCGGGATCTTCGGCCCCCGCGGCGGAGCGACCCGCTGACTTCAGCCCCACCACGCCCCGAACCGGATCGGCGGCGATCCGAGGCGGCGGTGGAGGCGGAGGAGGTTCCTGTGTCCGGCGAGGACCGAGCGCGGGCGGAAGTACTGGCTCGCCCCGGAGCGGCGTTCGTGATGGCTGACCTCGACTTCGGCGACCCGGCAGCCCTTCGCGCCGAGGTCCGCGAGCAGCTCGACGACCAGGGTTCCGTCGTCGAATCTCATCGTCGCGCCCTCGAGCCATTCGCGTCGGAAGAGGCGGAAGTCGCAGTCCCAGTCCCGGAGCGGCGGCAGGCCGAAGGTGGCCGCCACCACCCGGTGGAAACGCGGGCCGAGGAGGCGCCGGACCGGGCCGTCGGCGCGCCGCCGGCGATAGCCGTTCACGAGCCCGATCCCGGGAGCGAGCGCATCGAGCAGCTGGGTCGCCTCGAGCGGGTCGAACTGTCCGTCGCCGTCGGTGTAGAGCACCAGCGGGAACCGGGCTGCGGCGAACAGGTCGCGGAGCGTCGCGCCGTAGCCGCGGTTCTCCTCGTGGCGGAGCGTCCGCAGCTCCGGGATCTCCCCGGCGAGCGCGGCGAGCACCTCGGGGGTGCGGTCCGCGCTGCCGTCGTCGAGCGCGAGGATCTCGAACTCCCGCCCGGCGCCGAGGAGCGCCTCCCGCGCCCGGCGGACCACCCAGCCGATCGCCCCGGCGTCGTTGAAGGCGGGGAAGCAGGCGCTCACCCCGAGCCGCTCGGCCTTCCGGGATTTCTGGCGTCGCGCGGTCATGCGCGCGCCTCCGTTCCGCGTCGGCCACCCCGGATTCCTGCCGCCTCCCGCGCCAGCGGGCGTCTCGGCGAAGATAGGCCGCGTCGGAGCCTCTCCCCGCCCGCCTTCCCGTCCTGGAACGCCTCGCCCTCCACCGGTTCGCCTCGCCCTGGCTCCGCCACCAGCACCTCGCCCGCTACCGGTGGGCGGCGCGCCTCGCGCGGGGGAAGCGGGTGCTCGATCTCGCGTGTGGTTCGGGCTACGGGTCGGCGCTCCTCGCCGCCGGGGGAGCGCGCCGGGTGGTGTCCGCCGACCGCGCCGAAGAGGCGTTCAGGGAGGCGGCGCGCCCCGGATCCGGGGCCGGGGCGCTCGAGGGAGTCGTCGCCGACGCGGCCCGGCTTCCGTTCCCGGATTCGAGTTTGGATCTCTATGTCTCCTTCGAAACGATCGAACACATCCCGGACGACCGGGCGGCGGTCCGGGAGGCGCGGCGGGTGCTCGCCCCCGGAGGGATATTCCTCTGCTCGACGCCCGAGCGCCGGGTCATCAGCCCCGGACGGACCTTCGCGGACCGGCCCGACAATCCGTACCACGAACGGGAATACGCGCGGGAAGAGTTCGGGGCGCTGCTCGCCGCCCGGTTCGACCGGATCGAATGGTACGGTCAGACCCCCTGTCCCGAGGGACACCGGACACGGCTCCGGGCGCTCTCCCGCATTTCCCCGGCGGCGGCCCGACGGCTCCATCAGGCGCGGAACATCGCGCTCGTCCCCGCCGGGAGCGCCCGCCACCTCCCCTATCCCCTCGCGCGCGCCGGAGGCTGGCCGGAAGTTCTGATCGCCGTCTGCGGCCCGGTCTGACAGATCACCTCGGACCTCGTGAACGGGCTCGGATGCCCGGGTGCGGGTCCGTCGCCGTCGCCGGGTCGCCCCGTCGTCATCTGCCCCGGTTACTCTCGTCGAATGGAACTGCGACCTGTTGGCGCCGGCGTCGCGCCTCGAGTGGCCATCGATCTCTCGATTCCCGGGACGCCCTCCGAGCGCGGGCCGGCCCCGGCAGCCGCACCCGGCTCGCGGCGCACTTCGCAGAACGCGACGAGATCATGGTGATCGTCGATCCGGTCGTCGTTCGCCCTCGGATCGCCGCGTGGGTCTCGGAAAAGGCGGAGACCGTTACCCGGCGGGCGCGCCCGGGGGCGGCCAGATCTCCAGGCGCCCGGACGGAGCGGGGCAACGAGGCCAAGCGACGGCGCCGGACCTGGCTCGATCGGTTGCGGGGGTTCACGGTCGCCGATGCTCTCGCGGCAGTCGTCGCGAATCGTGGCGCGAAGCCGAAGCCAGCCGCCGGGGCAGGACCCGCGCGAGGCGCATGGCTGGGTGGTCCTGGGTGTGGGCCAGGTTGCGGTCCGCTTGGCGTTCGCGGCGAAGGAGAACGCCGGGAGACGGCCGAAGATCGGCCAGCCAGGAGCTCGCCGACGAAGAGCGGACGGACGAGGAGCCGCCGGAGGAGGAGTCGCCGAGCGGGGAGCCGTCGGGATCTGATGGTACGCAGCCGGGAGGTCCCCCGCCGCAAGAGCTCAGGTTCCGGAAGCGGTCCCCTGGCTATCGGATGTCCTCGCCGCTTTCGTGCTGGGTCTGTGGGGCGCGTTCCTGCTCGGCGTCGCCTTCGGCCACCGCTTGGCGGCGTCTCCGCCGAAGCCGGTGTCCGCGCCCGGAGCCCGCTGACCGGGGCGCTCGAACGCCGCCGGCGTCCCGGACGGGGCTTCGGGCTAACGGGAGACGACGGTCGCCGATTCGACGACGATCGGGGTCTCCGGCACATCGTTGTGGCCGGAGCGGCTCACGACCGGTGTCGCCTCGATCCGGTCCACCGCCTCCATTCCCGAGATCACCCTGCCGAAGACGGCATATCCCCAGCCCCGCATCGAGGTCCCGGTGTGGTCGAGGGCGGCGTTGTCCTTCGTGTTCACGAAGAACTGCGCGGTCGCGCTGTGCGGGTCCGAGGTGCGGGCCATCGAGAGGGCGCCGCGGCGGTTCTGGAGGCCGTTCTGCGCTTCGTTCCGGATCGGGTCGCGGGTTTCCTTCTCGACCATCTCCGCAGTGAAGCCGCCGCCCTGGATCACGAATCCGCGCACGACGCGGTGGAAGATCGTCCCGTCGTAGTGGCCGTCTTCCACATACCGGAGGAAGTTCTCGACCGTTTCCGGGGCGTCTTCCGGGTAGAGCTCGATCCGGAGATCGCCGAGGGTGGTCCGCATGAGGACCACGGGAACACCGGTGGGCACGAGATCCTCCTCGTTCGCAGCGCTGTCCGGCGGCGCTTCGGCTTCCGTCGTGGTCGTTGCGGCCGGCTCGGAAGCCGCCTCTTCGGTTCGCTCCTCGCCGCCGCCGCAAGCGACGAGCAGCGGGAGGAGAGCCAAGGCCGGGATGCGTCCCGGGAGTCGCCGGCTCACGAGGCGAGCGCCAGCGAGCCGGCGTCCTCGAGGGCGAGCAGCCAGCGCTTCGCATCGAGCCCGCCGCCGTATCCGGTGAGCCCGGACGCGCCCACGATGCGGTGGCAGGGAACGATGAGCGGGAGCGGATTCGCGCCGTTCGCCGCCCCGACCGCCCGGCTCGCCCCCGGACTGCCGACGGCGCGGGCGATCTCGCCGTAGGTGGCGACCGAGCCGTAGGGCACGGCGCGGACGGCGTTCCAGACGGCGCGCTGGAAGGGCGTCCCGGTGAAGTCGAGCGGGGCGTGGAAGGTGCGCCGGTTCCCGGCGAGGTACTCCACGATCTCCCGCGCCCAGGCGTCGTGTTCCCCGGGGTGCGCCGGAGACGCCGAGCCGACCTCGCGGCGGCGCCACGCGACGGCGGCTCTCGAACGGCGCTCGCCACAGAAGAGCACCGAGAGAAGGCCCCGCCCGGTCGAGAGCAGCTCAAGGCGACCGATCTGGGGGATTCCAGTGTCGAGGAACGAGAACCGGCAGTCGTGCATGGGTCGAATTCTACCCGTCCGACGGCGCCTCGCCTCGGGTAGGCTCCCCCCCTCGGGGAGCGGCCCCTCCCCCAACAGGCTGTGGACAAAGTCCCTCGCGCGCCGACGCGGCGCGAAGCGCCGCCGGGGAGGGGTGCGGGGAGGGTCCGCCCGCCCCGCGAAAGAGGCGGATCGGATCGCGCCAGCGATTCGGGCCGCCACCCTGTGGGGGAAGCGCCCCGCATCCGCCCGGACGGTGGGGTTCCCCATCTCTTCGAGGACGGATT
>CAYGAO010000094.1:0-10074 GCA_964347715.1 uncultured Acidobacteriota bacterium | reverse complement strand
AGGGGTGCGGGGAAAGTCCTCCCTCCCCGCGAAAGAGGGCGGAACGGATCGCGCCCGCGATTCGGGCCGCCACCCGGTGGGGAAAGCGTCCCGCATCCGCCCGGACGACAGGATTCCCCATCGCTTCGAGGACGGAGTCCCATGCGGGGCGCCTTGTCCACGGGCTGCCCAGGGTGGCCGGCATGAGTTTCAGCTCAGTCCCTCGATCAGGGTGGTGGCGATCAGCAGGAAGAAGGAGATCGGGATCACGTACTTCCAGCAGACGCCCATCAACTGGTCCACGCGCAGCCGGGGCAGCGTCCACCGCAGCCACATCTGCACCACGACGAGGGCGAACGCCTTGGCGAAGAACAGGAGCGGATTCGCCCCGAAGGGCCCGATCCAGCCGCCGAGGAACAGGAGCGCCGCCAGCATCGAGACGAGCAGCATGTTCCCGTACTCGGCGAGGAAGAAGAACGCGAACCGCATCCCGCTGTACTCGGTGTGGAATCCGGCCACGAGCTCCGATTCCGCCTCGGGGATGTCGAACGGGGTGCGGTTCGTCTCGGCGAGGCCGCAGATGAAGAAGAGGACGAACGCGATCAGGTTCAGCGGGAAGAGCTGGAAGATCAGCCAGTCACCCACGCCGAGCAACCCGCCGCCCTGCGCCGCGACGATCTCCGATATCTGGAGGCTGCCCACCTGGGCGACGACGACGAGGACGAGGATCGCGGTCGGGATCTCGTAGCTCACCATCTGCGCGGCGGCGCGCATCCCCCCGTAGAGCGCGTACTTGTTGTTCGATCCCCAGCCCGCCATGAGCACCGAGAGCGCCCCGAGCGAGGTGATCGCGATGAAGTAGAGGACCCCGATGTTCAGGTTCGAGACCGCGAGCACCGCGCCGTCCGCGCGCACTCCCCAGGGGACGATCGCGAAGGCGGCGAAGGCGCTCGCGACCGCGAGCATCGGGGCCGCGCGGAAGAGCACCCGGTCGGCGTCGCGCGGCACCAGGTCTTCCTTGAAGAGCAGCTTCACGCCGTCGGCGAAGCTCTGGAGGAGCCCGTGCCAGCCGACGCGCATCGGGCCGAGCCGGTCCTGCACATGGGCCGCGACCTTGCGTTCGAGCCAGATCGTGTAGATCGGGTTCAGCGCCAGGATCGCCACGAACCCCACGGTTCCGAGGGTCACCGTGGCAAGCCGCTGGAGCGCCGGGGGCACGAAGTCGGCGACGAGCTCCGAGAGCAGCGCCGAGAGCAGCGGCAGCGCGGCGATCGCCGCCAGCACCCCGACGGCCATCGCGATCGGGATCACCGAGAGCGGCCCCATGAGCCGCATCTCGATCTGGCGGAACCGGGTGATCATCGGTCGATCTCGCCGAGCACGATGTCGAGGCTGCCGATGATGGCGATGATGTCCGCGATCATCTCGCCGCGGGTGATCTCGTGGAAGAGACCCATCGCCACGAAGCAGGGGGAGCGGCCCTTCACCCGGTAGGGGATCGGCTTCTTGTGCTGCGCGACGATGTAGAAGCCGAGCTCGCCGCGAGGCGCTTCGCTGCGGCAGTAGGCCTCGCCCGCCGGCGGGCGGATGAACCTCGGAACCTTCTCGTGGACCGCGCCCTCCGCGGGGAGGCGGTCGAGCGCCTGGCGAACGAGCTTCACGCTCTCGTACATCTCGCGGACGCGCACGAAGTAGCGGTCCCAGCAGGAGCCGATCGGGCCGTGTTCGCCGGCGCCGGTGATGACCTCGAAATCGAGGTTCTGGTAACCGAGGTAGGGGTCGTCGCGACGAAGGTCCCAGGAGACCCCCGAACCGCGCAGGTTCGGCCCGGAGAGCGCATAGTCGCGCGCCATCGCCTCCGGGATGACTCCGACATCGGCGGTGCGACGGATGAAGATCTTGTTGTGGCTGAGCAGCCGGTCCACTTCGTCGAGCACCGGAACGAACTCGTCGAGGAAGCGGCGGCATCTCTCGATCCAGCCGTCCGGGAGATCCCGGGAGACCCCGCCCACCCAGTTGTAGTTGTAGAGGAGGCGCGCCCCGCAGAGCCACTCGAAGAGATCGAGCACCCGCTCGCGCTGCTGGAAGCAGAGGAGGAACGGGGTGAAGGCCCCGATGTCCATCCCGTAGGTCCCCATCGCGAGCAGATGGCTCGCGATCCGCTGCAGCTCCGCGGTGATCACCCGGATGCCGGCGACCCGCTCGCCGACCTCGATGCCGAGGAGCTTCTCCACCGCCAGCGCGTAGGCGAGGCTGTTCGCCATCGAGCCCACATAGTCCATCCGGTCGGTGAACGGGATGACTCCCTGGTAGTCGATGTTCTCGGCGTGCTTCTCGAAGTTGCGGTGGAGGTAGCCGATGTGGGGCCGGGCGTCCCGGACGATCTCGCCGTCCGTCTTCAGCTCGACGCGCAGCACGCCGTGGGTCGAGGGGTGCTGCGGCCCCATGTTCAGGATCATCTCGTCTTCTTCGAGATCCTCGGGCGAGAAGGCGTAGGAGTCGTCGGGCGGCAGCTGTTCGTCGTGGAGGGTGACGAGCGGGGCACCGTCGAAACCCGTGGAGCCCGGTTTCTCCATTCCGTCCACTCCCCGTCAGTCGAAGGGTCCGACCCCGGTCAGCTGGCCGCTCTCGGCGCGCTCGGTCATCTGGCGGCCCGGCCGGACCGGGATCTTGTGCCAGGTATCCGGCCACTCCCAGTCGCGGAGCAGCGGGTGCCCCGGCCAGTCGCTCGGAAGCAGGATGCGCCTCGGGTCGCTGTGCCCGTCGAAGCGCACCCCGAAGAGATCGAAGACCTCGCGTTCGTGCCAGTTCGCCGTCTTCCAGAACCCTTCGAGCGTGGGCAGGCGCCCGCCCTGCCGGGCGACCCGCGTCTTCAGCACGATCCAGTGCTTCTTCCGGAGCGAGAAGAGGTGATAGACGACCTCGATGGCGGGCGGGTCGTCGTTCGGCCAGTCCACTCCGGAGACGCAGTGGAGCGTGTCGAAGTCGAGCTCGGGGTCGTCCTTCAGGAACGCGGCGGCGGCGGCGAGCGAGTCGGGCGGCAGCCGGATCCAGGGATCGGCGGCCTCGGGATCGGACTCGAACGCGCCCCGGGCGAGCCCGAGACCGGCGACCAGCCGGTCGCGGATTCCCGCTCCGTTCACCGGTTCTGGCCCGCTTCCGTCGGGAACCCGTCCATCACGAGGCCGCGGTTACCGCCGCCCGCTCCCGGTCTTCCCGAGGATCGTCGAGGAGGGACTTCTCCCGGATCCGGTCCTGGAGGGCCATGATGCCGTAGAGCAGGGCCTCGGGCCGCGGCGGGCAACCGGGGACATAGACATCCACCGGAACGATCTGGTCCACGCCCTTGACGACATGGTAGCCGTGCTGCCAGTAGGGGCCGCCGTTGTTCGCGCAGCTGCCCATCGAGATCACGTACTTCGGCTCCGGCATCTGGTCGTAGAGCGTCTTGATCCGGAGCGCCATCTTGTGGGTCACGGTGCCCGCCACGATCATCGCGTCCGCCTGCCGGGGGGTGGCGCGGGGGATCAGGCCGAGACGGTCCCAGTCGAACCGGCTGGCCCCGGTCGCCATCATCTCGATCGCGCAGCAGGCGAGCCCGAAGGTCATCGGCCAGATCGCCGAGAGCCGCGCCCAGTTCACGATCGCGCCCACCGTGGTGAGCGCGAGGTGGTCCCGCCCGAGCCCCTTGCCGAGCGAGCCGATCAGGTCCACGCGAGCTCTCCCTCCGGATGCGCCGGCCGCCCGGCGGGCGCCGGAGCCCTCAACCGGCCACTCCCGACCGGATCCCGGCGGCGGGCACCCGGACTCGCCGCGCCGCCGTCGCCGAACGCTCCCGGAGCGCGCGACGCTCCTCCCGGCGCACCCACTCCAGATCGCCCTTGACCCACACATCGGCGAGTCCGAGCACGAGCATCCCGATGAAGAGCAGCCCGGCGATCAGCGCCCCGACCCCGAGGTCGAGGTAGGCGAGAGCCCAGGGAAGGAGCAGCACCGCCTCCACATCGAAGATCAGGAACACGAGCGCGAACACATAGAAGCGGATGTTGAACTGGACGCCCCACGGCGTCCCGACCGGGTTCTCCCCGCACTCGTACGGCTGCGCCTTGCTCGGGAGCGGACGCGAGGGACGGACGAACGAGGACACGAGCAGCGTGACCCCGACGAACGCCACGCCGGCGGCGATGGCGATCAGCGGTCCGAGATAGTCGCCCATGGAATCCGGGGAGCGCCGCGGCGCCTTGGCGCCGGCGGCGGATCGGGCAGAATTCTAGTCGGGAGCCCGCGCGGAGGTAAAGACCGAAACGCACCGGAACGCGGGCGAGAGCGGCCGTCACCGCCCCGAAGCGGCGGCCGGCGACGGAATCCCGCGCCTCTCGGTGGTGATTCCGGCCCTCGACGCCGAATCCACCGTCGCCGCCGCGGTCCGGTCGGCGCCGCCGGGGGCGGAGGTGATCGTCGTGGACGGCGGCAGCGCCGACGACACTCCCGGCGAGGCCGGGCGCGCCGGGGCGCTCGTCCTCCGGGGAGCGCGGGGCCGGGCGCGCCAGCTGAACCGGGGGGCGCGCGCCGCCTCCGGGGAGGCCCTCCTGTTCCTGCACGCCGATTGCCGGCTCCCGGAGGACGCCGGCGAGCAGGTCGCGCGGATCCTCGCCCGGCCGGGGGTGGTCGGCGGCTGGTTTCCGCAGCGGGTCGAGGCCGAGAGCCCGCTCCTCCGCTTCGGAGCGCGCGGGGCGAACCTGCGGGCGCGCTGGCTGCGGCTGCCCTACGGCGATCAGGCGATCTTCGCCGGACGCGACGCCTTCGAACGGGCGCGCGGATTCCCCGTCGAACCGATCATGGAGGATGCGGGGATCGCCCGGCGCCTCGGCCGCCTGGGGCGCATCGCGCCCGCCACTTCTTCCGTGACCACCGGCGGCGAGCACTGGGAGCGCCTCGGCGCGATCCCCACCGCGCTCCTCGACCAGCTGACCCTCGCGGCCTGGTTGCTCGGCGTCCGCCCGGCGCGCATCGCCCGGGTGTACCGCCGTCTCCAGGGAGGCCCGCCGGAGGCCGTCCGCGGCGGGCGGCCGGCGAACGGGCCGCGCTGACCCCGGTCCGGGTCACCCGCCGATCACCGCCGCCGGGCGCTCCCCCGGGCGCTCCCCGCGACGGCGGGCGTCGGCTCCGGGCCGGATCCCCATCATTCGAGCTGGAATCCCCGCTTCGACAGGTCTTCGAGGATGCGGATCTCCGCCGGCGTCCGGACCGTGACGGTCCGGGGGAACAGCGCCAGGACGCGGACATGTCCGCCGAGTTCCCGGGCGCGCCGGATGACCTCCCGGTTCGTCATGCGGGGTATCAGTCCGCGAGGACGCGCAGGGGCTTCTTCCGGAGCACATCCGCCGCGGCGACCCCGCCGACCGCGGCCGCGCCCGCCGCCGGGACCAGGAGCGCGATCACGCCGAGGAGCGGGTTCGCCTCGAAGGACATCTCCATGAGCTCGCCGACGACGATCAGCGTGGTGATCGCCGCGGAGGTCCCGGCGGCGGCCCCCGCGACCGCTCCCATCGCGCCGTGCTCGAGCAGCGTGATCGCGACCACCCGCCAGCGCCCGACGCCGAAGACCCGCAGCACCGCCGTCTCCCGGCGACGGGCGCCGATGTGGACGGCGACGGTGCCGATCAGGATCAGCAGGCCCCCGCCGAGCGAGATCAGGCCGACGATCCGGACCGCGAGCGCGACGCTGTCGGCCACCTGCCGCATCGTGTCGAGCACATCACGGAGATCCACGACGGTCACATTCGGGAAGGCGCCGATCACCGCGCCCTGGAAGCGGGCGCGTTCGAGCACCGCGTCGGGCCCCCGGACGAACCCGGCGTAGCTCATCGGGAAGTCGCGCAGGTTGTCCGGGTGGAAGAGGAAGGTGAAGCCGCCGTTCCGGGCGTTCTGCCACTCGATGTCGCGCAGCGAGGTGATGCGGGCGTCGAGGTCGTCGCCGAGGATGCGGAAGCGGATCGTGTCGCCGACCCCGACCCCGTGTTCGTCGAGGAGTTCGACATCGGCGGACACCTCGACGCCCTCGGCGGGGCGCTCGCCCCAGAACTCGCCGGCGACCACCTCCTCGTTGTCTTCGAGCCACGAACGCGAACTCACCGTGTACTCGCGGGACAGCCCCCCGGCGCGGCGCACCGCCTCCCGGTTCGGATAGGTCGTGTCCTCC
The DNA here is from genome assembly GCA_964347715.1 of uncultured Acidobacteriota bacterium. GTDB lineage: Bacteria > Acidobacteriota > Vicinamibacteria > Marinacidobacterales > Marinacidobacteraceae > CAYGAO01. The sequence continues at coordinate 3,893 of CAYGAO010000094.1, read as the reverse complement.
CCGAAGATCCCGTGGATCCGCGCCTGGAGAACCGGGATCAGGTTGATGTCGGGGGCCCCGTTCGCCGCCGCGTTCTCCCGGATCCCCTCGACCTGATCGGCCTGGATGTCGAGGAAGAAGAGATCGGGGGCGTCGCGCTCCTCCTCGATCGCGAAGGTCCGCTGCAGGTTCTCCTCGATCCCCACCGTGGTCAGGACGAGGAAGACGCCCACGCCGATCGCCACCAGCACCACGCGCGTCTGACGGGCGCCCCGGAGCACGGTGCGCACCGCGTGCCGGACGGCGAAGCTCCTCGCCGCGGCCAGCGGGCCGAGCGCGCGGAGGAGCAGGCCGCCGAGGACCCAGAGCGCCGCCGCGACGGCCAGGAAACCGCCGGTGACCGCGAGCGAGATCGAAAGCGACCCCGACTGCCAGCCCGCGAGCCCGAAGAACGCCGCCACCGAGCCGGCGGCGGCCGCCCCTTCGAGCCGGCGGGTCCGCGCCGAACCGCGCGTGTCGAGGAGATCCCCGCTCCGCAGGAGCCCGAGCGGGCGCACCCGCCGGAGCGGCAGCAGCGGGAACACCGCCGCGAGCAGCGCCACCCCACCGCCGGTGAACGCTCCCTGGAGCGCCGCGAGCGGGGTCAGCCGGGCGACGATCGCGATGCCGCCGATCTCCACCGGAGGGACGAGGGAGTGGAGCGCCACGGCGGCGGCCGCGATCCCGAAGAGGCTCGCGAGCCCGGAGAGCGCCGCCATCTGGAGGAGCGCGATGAGCAGGATCGTCCCGGACGGGACCCCGAGACACCGCTCCACCGCCGCCGCCGGGAGTCCCTGGCGCACGAAGGTCCGCGCCACGCTGAACACCCCGACCCCGCCGAGCACCAGGATCACGAACCCGGCGAGACTCAGGTAGTTCTCGCCGCGGCGGATCCCGCGCGCGGCGCGGTCGCCGATCTGCCGGTAGGTCCGCACCCGCACCGGGGCGTCGTCGAGCGCCGACCGGAGCCCGGCGGCGAGATCCGCGACCGCGCCCTCGTCGCGCGCCGCGAGCAGCCGCTCCACCCGGCCGCGCCCCGGAGTGTCGAGGAGTCCGGTGGCGAGCAGGTCGGCATGCGCCACGAGCACGCGGGGGCCCCGGCGGAAGAAGTCGATCCCGGCCCCCGGCTCCTTCAGCAGGTCGCCGCGAACCTCGAACGGCTCGCCGCCGAGCAGGATCTCGTCCCCGATCTCGAGGCCGAGCCGCGCCCGGACCTCGGGGCGGACGAGCGCGCCGCGCCCGGCGAGCAGTTCGGGGTCGTAGTTCCCGCCGGCGATCTCCATCTCGCCGTAGAGCGGAAACGCGTCGTCCACCCCCTTGAGCTCGACCATCGCGGCGCGGAGTTCGTCGGAACCCGAACGCGCGAGCGTCGCGACCTGGCCCGCGCGGGCCACCCCCGCGAGCGGGTGGCCGGCGGCGGCCCGCTCGATGGCGGCGAGCGTCTCGGGGTCGAACCCCTCGGACGAGGAAACGGTCACATCGGCGGCGAGGAGGAAGCGCGACTCGTTCGTGAGCGCCATCTGGACGCTGTCCGCGACCGAGCGGAGCACGACGATCGCCGCCACCCCGATGCTGACCGCGACGAAGAAGAGCGACAGTTTCCGCGCCGACGAGCGCAGCTCGCGCGCCGCCATGCGGAGCGCGAAGCCGAAGCGCAGTCCGGATTCAGACACCGGCGAACACCGGCTCCGGGCGGACCTCGGGCAGCTCCGGAGCCTCCTCGGAGAGCCGCCCCCCCCGAAGCCGCAGACGGCGGTCGGCGCGCGCCGCGAGCCCCGAGTCGTGGGTCGCGACCACGAGCGTGGCCCCGGTCCGGTCCCGAACGCCGAGGAGCAGATCGGCGATCCGGGCTCCCGTCTCCTCGTCGAGGTTGCCGGTGGGTTCGTCGGCGAGGATCACCCGCGGCTCGTTCGAGATCGCCCGCGCGATCGCCACGCGCTGCTGCTCGCCGCCGGAGAGCTGCGAAGGCAGGTGGTGGGAGCGCTCTTCGAGCCCGAAGGATTCGAGCAGCGCTCCGGCCCGGGCGTGGGCGTCCGGGACCCCGGCGATCTCGAGCGGAACGCCCACGTTCTCGAGCGCGGTCAGGTTCGGCAGCAGGTGGAAAGACTGGAAGACGAACCCGATGTGCCGCGAACGAAAGCGCGCGAGGCGTTCCTCGTCGAGGCCGTTCAGTCTCGTCCCCGCGATCTCGACGACGCCCTCGCTCGGATGGTCGAGCCCGGCGAGCAGGCCGAGCAGCGTTGACTTGCCGCTTCCCGAAGGGCCGCGCACGCAGACGATCTCGCCCGGCGCCGCTTCGAGGTCGAGCCCGCTCAGGATCGTGAGCTCGCGGTCCCCGCTCCGCACCCGCTTCGAGAGGCCGGTCGCCCGGATCATCATCGGCCGCGCCCCCGGGCATTCGGCGCCGTTCGCCTCCCCCCGACGATATCCGTCGAGCGCCCCACCGCACCCCGCGGCGAGGGTTCCTCCGGCGCGGTCCGCGATACGGGGGGGGCCCCGAGCAGCGGAGCGAGCGCCTCGAACACGTTGTCGGCGAGCCGCCGCTGCCCGGCGGCGTTCGGGTGCACCCGGTCCGACTGGTTCAGCTCGGGGACCCCCGCGACCCCTTCGAGGATGCTCGGGAGCAGCAGCGCCCCGGCCTCTTCCGCGACCGCGCGGAAGGCCTCGGCGAACCGCTCCCCGTAGTCGGCGCCGAGCTCCGGTGGCGCCGGGACCCCGGCGAGCAGCACCCGGAGTCCGCGTTCCTGCGCGTCGGCGACCAGCTGGCGCAGGTTCTCCTCCATCACCCGGGCCGGGATCGCCCGCAGGCCGTCGTTTCCGCCGAGCGCGATCACGATCACTTCGGCGCCGGGGATGCGGTCGAGCGCCCACCCGAGGCGGCGGAGCCCGCCCGCGGTCGTCTCTCCCGAGACCCCGGCGTTCACCACCCGGTAGTCGAAGCCGCCGGCGTCCAGGAGTTCCTGGAGACGCGAAGGCCACGCCTCCTCGACTTCGATGCCGTACCCGGCGGTGAGACTGTCCCCGAAGGCGACGAGCGCGGGGCGAGCGTCCGCGTCCTCCGGCGGCGACGGATTCGCGGAGCGGGACGGCCGCGGCATCTCTTCCCCGGGCGGCTCGGCGCAGGCGAAGGCCGGGAGGAGACAGACGGCGAGCGACGCGAGGCGGCGGATCATCGCGGGGGGAAGCATCGAGCCGGGCAGGGAGCGAGGTTCGGCGGCGCAGCCGCCCCCCGACCGGTCCCTCCCGTCATCCATTGGTTCGTCTGTCGGCGCCCGCTGCCCGCGGCCGTCCGGCGCGGTTCATGGCGCGGTGCTTCCGTTTCGGGGGCGAAGAATAACGCCCGACCGGGTTGTTCCTGGCGCGCGCGGCGACCATAGAATTTCGGGAAGGTGTCCGGGACCACCCACCCGCCGCGTCGCGGGATCGTCTTCCTCTGCGTCGCGAACTCGGCGCGGAGCCAGCTGGCCGAAGCGATCGCGCGCCGGTTCGCCCCGCCGGGAGTCACGGTGGCGAGCGCGGGTTCGCACCCCTTTCGCGTCCATCCGCTGGCGGTCCGGGTGCTCGCCGAGCGCGGGATGGACATCTCGGGGGCGCGCTCGAAGGGGATGGGCGAGATCGCGTTCGAGGAGGCGGATCTCGTGGTCACCCTCTGCGCCGAGGAGGTGTGCCCCCGGGTTCCGGCGGGCGCCCGCCGCCTGCACTGGCCGATCCCCGATCCCTCCGAGGCCTTCGGCGAAGCGGAGCAGCTCCGCCGCTTCCGCGAGACGCGAGACCTGCTCGAGGCCCGGATCCGGGACCTGCTGGCAGCCGGTGGATAAAGCGCCCCGCATGGGAATCCGTCCTCGAAGAGATGGGGAACCCCTTCGTCCGGGCGG
>CAYGAO010000093.1:0-10133 GCA_964347715.1 uncultured Acidobacteriota bacterium | reverse complement strand
ACCTCCCCCCCCCGCCGGCCCCCGCGCCGGCTGGGCGAGCGCCGGCACCCCCCGGCCCGCCCCCCGGGCGGGGGGGCGCCGCCCCCGGCCGCGGACCGCCCCCGCGGCCCGGGCGCGACGGCGGCGCGCCACCGCGGCGGCGCGCTCGGAGACCTTCGTGTAGAGGCGGGAGAGCCCCGCGCGCAACACCGGGTCGTCCCGGAAGGCCTCGCCCCGCTGGACCGCCGGGAGGAGCGAAACCGGCCCGCCACCCGGCCGTTCGAGGAACGCCGCGAGTTCGTCGAGCGAAACGCCGGGACCCCCCGCAGTCCCGGCTCGCCAGCGCCGGGTGATCTCGCCGAGCACGGTCTCGCGGTCCGCGCCCCGGAAGCGGAGGAGGCGGAACGGGTCGGCCGCGAAGGATTCCGCGACGAGGCGGCAGGCGCCGGCGAGCGTCTCCGGGGCGGCGTCGCCGGGCTCGAACGAGATCCGGTTCGCCGACGGGACGAGGCGCACGCCGCGCCGGGCGAGATCCGCCTTCACCGGCTTCGCCAGGTAGCCGGCGAAGAGCGCCGCCGGATAGAGCGCCTGTTCGGTGAACACCCGGTAGAAGCTCTCCCACCTCCGCTCCTCCAGCACCGGAGCCCGGAGCCGCACCTCGCTCGGGCGGAACCCGCGCCCCTCGACGAGCGCGGTGGCGACGCCGGGCGCGACGGACACGGATCCGCGCGCGGACAACCCGGCGCCCCGCCGCGCCGCCCGGAGGAAGTCGGAAGCCCACCAGGGAAGCTCGGGACGGCTCAATGGGCGACCGCCTCCGGCCCGAGCGCGAGCACCCCCTGGAGCGCCTCGGAGGAGAGCGAGGTCAGCCAGCCCTCGCCGCTCCCGATCACGGATTCGGCGAGCGCCGACTTCTGTTCGAGGAGATCCGCGATCCGCTCCTCGAGCGTGCCGGTGCAGAGGAACTTGTGCACGAGCACGCGGCGGGTCTGCCCGATCCGGAAGGCCCGGTCGGTCGCCTGGTTCTCGACCGCCGGATTCCACCAGCGGTCGTAGTGGACGACATGGCTCGCCCGGGTCAGGTTCAACCCGTAGCCTCCGGTCCGGAGCGAGGCCACGAGCACGCTCGGCGGATCGGGCGACTCCTGGAACCGGGTCACGATCGCGTCCCGCTCGGCGAGCGGCACGGCGCCGTGGAGCACCGGCGCCTCGATCCCGAAGACCTCGGCGAGGTGGGGCCCGAGGAGCATCGCCATCTCCGCGAACTGGGTGAACACCAGCGCGCGCTCGCCCTTCTGGCGCACCTCGGTGAGGATCTCGATGAGCCGGGTGAGCTTGCCGGAACGCCCCGCGAGCGGCCCGCCGAGCCGCAGGAAGTTCTCGGGATGGTTGCAGATCTGCTTCAGCCGGGTCAGCGTGCTCAGGATCGCCCCGCGCCGGGCGATGTCCGCGTGGCGCCGGATCTTCTCGAGGCAGTCGTCCACCGCCGCCTGGTAGAGCGCCGCCTGTTCGGGGGTCAGGTTGCAGTAGACGCGCGTCTGGTGCTTTTCGGGCAGGTCGCGGATGACCCGGGGATCCGTCTTGAGCCGCCGCAGGATGAAGGGGCGGACGAGGCGGCGGAGCTTGCTGGTCGCCTGCTCGTCCTGCGCCCCCTCGACCGCCGCGGCGAAGGTGCGCCGGAAGGTCCGCTCGGGACCCAGGAACCCCGGGTTCACGATCTCCATGATCGACCACAGATCGGTCAGCCGGTTCTCGAGCGGGGTTCCGGTGAGCGCGAAGCGGACCGGGGCGTCGAGGCGGCGGACGGCGCGCGTCTGCTTCGCGCTCGGGTTCTTCAGGTTCTGCGCCTCGTCCACGATCAACCCGCCCCACCGGACTCCCCGGAGCAGGTCGAAGTCCCGGTGCGTGATCCCGAAGGAACACACCACCAGATCGCTCGCCGCGACCGCCCGCTCGAAGTCGGCGCCGCGGGACCGGCCGGGGCCCTGCCGGGCGTGGAGGCGGAGCGAGGGGGCGAAGCGCTCGGCTTCCTTCCGCCAGGTCGCGACGATCGAGTTCGGGCAGACGAGGACCCAGGGCCGGTTCAGCCGCCCGGCCTCCTGTTCGGCGAGGAGGAAGGTGAGCGCCTGGCAGGTCTTGCCGAGGCCCATGTCGTCGGCGAGGCAGCCGCCGAGCCCATGGTCGGCGAGGAGCCGGAGCCACCGGTACCCCACCCGCTGGTAGGGGCGCAGCTCGGTCCGGAGGCCCGCGGGGGGGTCGAGCGGTCCGAGCTGGTCGGCGGCGGCTTCGAGCGCCCGGAAGAGCGAACCGATCCAGGCCTCGCCCTCGATCCGCGCGAGCGCCTCGACCTCTTCCTCGTCCGGCTCGAAGGACTCCGAAGTGGACGGCGGGGAGAGTTGGAGGCGCTCGCGCAGGGCGTCCCGGAGGACGGGGGCGCGCCCGGCGCGGGCGCGGCGACGCGCGGCTTCGCGGAAGAGGCGGTCCACCGAGTCCTGATCGAGCTCGACCCACCCCTCGCGCGAGCGCACCAGCCGCCCTGTGCCGCGGGTCAGCCGGCGGAACTCGTCGAGCGACCACGACTGCTCCCCGACCGCGACCTGCCAGCGATAGCTCACCAGCGCGTCGAGGCCGAGGCTCCCCTGCCCCGCCCCGGACCCGCCGGTCGGGCGCGCGCTCCCGCCGTCCGACACCGGCCCGACGGTGAGCTCGAGCGTCGGGCGCCGGGGCCGCCTGCCGGCGAGCGACGGGGGGATCCGGACCTCGAAGCCGAGCTGCTTCAGCGCCTCGCCGCCTTCGTGGAGGAAGTCGTAGGCCTCGCCCGCCGAGACGGCGCATTCCTCCGGAGCGGCGGCGGCGAGCCCGCGCTCGAGGAGCGGAAAGACGCGCGCCGCCCGGCCGAGGTTCGCGAGCAGCGGGATCACCGGCTCGGCGACGCCGAACCGGCGCAGGTTGGCGGCGGCGTCGTCCGCCTCCCAGACCTCGGCGAGGGGCCGGAGTTCCGCTCCCGCATCCGGCTCGCCCGCCCCCAGCCGGAACCGGATGCGCCATTCCCCCGTCCCGACCGGGGGCGGCTCGAGGACGAAGGCGAGCCGGGTGTTCCCGATCACGGCCGCCGGACCCGGCTTCCGGGCCCCGAGCGCCCGGCGGGCCCGGGCGAACGCCGCGGCCGAGCCACCCCCGAGACCGGCCGACGCCCCCGCGAACAGATCGTCGAGCACCCGCTCGATCGTCGCCCGTCGCGCGCCCGGCGCCCGCGACACCGCCAGCGGCCAACCGAGGCGGCGCCCGGCGTCGCGCACCACCGAGTCGCCCGCCGCGACCAGATACCGCGGGATCGCGGTCTCCGGGTCGAGCCCGCCGAGGGCCCGCTCCGGCGCCGCGAGCCGGAGGGCGTCGAGTTCCCGCTGCTGCGCCCCGAGGTCCGGGAGCCAGACCGACGCGCTCTCGGTCCCGTTCCGGGAGAGCGCCGGGCGAAACCGGCCCCGCGCCAGCAGGTCGAGGAGGAACCGGCTCGCGAGCGACCAGAAGCGCAGCGAGTCCGCCCGCCCGTCCGCCGTCCCCGGGGGCGGCTCGGTGGCGGCGAGCGTCGCCGCCGCCGGAAGCGGTCCGAGCGTCAGCCCCGGCGCCGGCGCGCCCTCGACGACGGGTTCCGCGGCGGACTCGGCCGGGTCCTCCGGATCGGGCCAGCGATCACCCAGCTGCTCCCGGATCCAGGCGGCCACCTCGGCGGGCGGGATCTCCGGCGCCCAGAAGTGCAAGCCGCCCGGCGCGAGCGTGGCCTCGAGGCGGAATCCGGGGGACGAAGGAGACAGAACCGGCCAGTGTACGCGAGCCTCGGGGCCGGTCCGGCTCGGGAAACCCCGGCGTGCCGGAGCTATCGGCCGGTGGATGGAACGCCCGCAGGGGAATCCGTCCTCGAAGAGATGGGGAACCCCTTCGTCCGGGCGGATGCGGGGCGCTTCCCTCACCGGATGGCGGCCCGTATCGCTGGCGCGAACCGGGCCGCCCTCTTTCGCGGGGAGGGCGGACCTCCCCGGCGGCGCTGCGCGCCGCGTTTCTGTACCCGGGGGACTCTCACCACCGCCTGCCAGCAGTCCGTGGCAAAAGTCCCCCGCTTCCGCACCGCTCCGGGAAGGGAACCGGAATCCACCCCGATTCGGGGAGGCGGGGCACTCTTCCCACCGTCTCTCGCGGGGAGGGGGAACCCTCCCCGTTCCCCTCCCCGGCGGCGCTCGGCGCCGCGTCTGTACCCGAGGGACTTTCACCCACCGCCTGCTATGGGGTCGCCGGCCCAAAGGAAACCTCGGCGACGACCGGACAGTGGTCGGAGAGGCGATCCCGGAGCGATACCGGGGCGTCGTGGAGCACTTCTCGGACTCCACTCGCCGACGCCTCCTGCCCCGGCGGGGCGAACGCGACGAGGTGATCCACGAAGCTCTCGAAGAAGCCCGGCCAGCAGTTCGGAACACTGCCCGGTGGCGGGAGGATCAGCGGGTTTCCGGGCAGCGAGGGGTAGGCCTCGGCGCCGGGCGCCGGCGCCCGGTTCCAGTCCCCCGCCACCACGACCGGGACGCCCTCCCGCAGCCGCTCGTGGAGCCACCCGCGGAGCACCGCGAACTGCATCCGCAGGAACCCGCAGGGCCGCTTCCCCGAATCGAGCGGATCTCGGGCGCACCCGGCCTGGAAATGGATCGAGAGCACGCGCACCCGCTCGTCCCCTCGGGACAGCGTGACATCCACGCCGTGCCGGTCGCGCCCGATCGGCGACCAGTCCACGAGGTCCGGGTGGCGCTCGATCCGCCAGCTCGACGCGCGCGAAACCGCGATCGCGGTGCGCTGGGCCCACTTCGGATCCGTCTCCCGACGCGAGACGAAGACGGCCCACTCGGGCTCCGGAAACAGACGCCGCGCCGCCGCCTCGTTCTCGATCTCCTGGAGCGCCACCACCTCGACCCCCCGGTCCCCGAGCCCCGCGACGATCTCCCGCAGCCGACGGAGATCCCCGGCCTCCCGCAGGTGTCGCCCGTTCCGGTTTCCGGTCAGGATCCGGTCGTCCACGCCGTCCCCGAACCAGGCGATGTTCCAGGCGGCGACGCTCACCCGGACCCCCGCCCGCTCGTCGGTGGCCGCGCCCGCGAACGCCGCAGCCAACGCCAGCGCGAGCAGCGCGCTTCGCATCATCGGGCGTCCGAGGATAGCGGGCCGGGCCCCCCGGCGGGAACGAATCTGCGCCCCGCAACCGGGCGGAACCTCCGAACGGGCCCGGCGGTCTGGGACTTCGCCGAGGCCAACCCGTGGGGCCAGGCATCCGGAAGTCATGGCGGTGCAATCGAATGGGAAGTCAAGTTCGTGGAATCGCAGCGACGCTCCGACGGAACGATCCCCGGTCAGGCGCAATCCGCCGACGCCACCGACCACCCCCTCCCGGACGAGACCGCGGCCATCTGGTTCACCGACCCCCCGTACTACGACGCCGTTCCGTATGCCGACCTCGCCGACTTCTTCCTCGTCTGGCTCCGCCGGACACTGCCGGGCCTTTCGCTGCTCGGCGATCCGTACGATCCGGAGAACCCGCTCTCGCCGAAGGAGCGCGAAGCGGTGCAGGACGAGACGAAACGGTCCAGCGGAGCGCCCAAGGACCGCAAGTGGTTCGAGGAGACGATGGCGCGCGCGTTCGCCGAGGGCCGCCGGGTGCTCCGCGAGGACGGCATCGGGTCGGTGGTCTTCGCCCAAAAGACGACGGACGCCTGGGAGGCGTTGCTCTCGGGATTGATCGGCGGCGGTTGGACCATCACCGGCTCCTGGCCGATCGCGACCGAGATGAGATCGCGCCTCCGCGCCCGGGAGTCCGCCGCGTTGGCCACGAGCATCCACCTCGTCTGCCGCCCGCGTCCGGACGACGCCTCGGTCGGCGACTGGGAGCTCGTCCTGCGCGAACTGCCGGAGCGCGTCGCCGCATGGATGGAGCGCCTTCAGGGGGAAGGGATCCGCGGCGCCGATCTCGTCTTCGCGTGCATCGGCCCGGCGCTCGAGATCTTCAGCCGCTACCGCCGGGTCGAGACCGCCGATGGCGGCGCGATCCGGCTCCCCGCCTACCTGGAGTAAGGTCTGGGAGGTCGTCGGCCGCGCCGCACTGAAGACCATCCTCGGGGCCGATGAAGCCAGGGCCGGGAACGGACTCGCCGGACCCCTCGAAGAGGACGCCCGGCTGACGGCGCTCTTCCTCTGGACGATCCAGGCGACCATCGAGGAAGACGACCGGATGACCGAACGATCCGCGCGCGCCGAGACGAGCGCGACGGGCGACCCGCGCCCGGTGATCGGAGGCAAGGGCTTCTCGCTCCCGTTCGATGTGGCGCGGCGTTTCGCCCAGCCGCTCGGAATCGACCTCCGGAAGTGGGAGAAGCGAACGATCGAGACGGCGAAGGGCATGGTCCGGCTGCTGCCGGTCTCCGCACGGGAGCCACAGCTCTTCGCCGCCCGAAGGGCCTCGTGGCCCGCCCCGCAGCTCCACGAACCGGTGGCTACAGACCACTTCGTGCAGCTCCGGCTCTTCGGAAACCCGAGGGATTCGGCGCCGGACCGAAAGGGTCCCGCGCCATCCGCGGACACCGAGGGCCCCTCTCCGATCGCCCTGTCCGCGCCCGACGCCGCCACGACGCTCGACCGGATCCACGCCGCGATGCTGCTCCAGAAGCGCGGCCACACCTACGCCCTGCGCACATTGTTCACGGACGAGCGGGAGCGCGGCCCCGACTTCCTCCGCCTGGCGAACGCCCTCTCGGCCCTCTACCCCCGAGGTAGCGAAGAGAAGCGCCTGCTCGACGCCATGCTGCTCATGGCCCCGAAATGACGCCGCCCGCCAGCGAATGGCCGGAATGTCCCGCGGTTTCCGTTACGATCCCGACGCTACCCGGACCTCGCGGTCTCTTCGTTCGCGGGAGATCCGGTTCTCCGTCGCCGAGGTCGCGGATCGTCGCCGCGCCGATCTCCGGCGCGGTCGCGCCGTCCTCGCACCGGCCCCCGCCGGGGCGTCCATCGGGATTCCCGTGGTATCGGAGATGATCCGGACCGGAGACGACCCTTCCATGACCGGGAGCAGGATCGAGTTCGTTCGCATCCGGGGATTCCGCTCGCTCGTCGATGTCGAGCTGTCGGACCTGCGGAACGCGAACATCCTGATCGGCGCCAACGGAGCGGGAAAATCGAACTTCATCCGCTTCTTCGAGATGATGAGCTGGATGCTTCGGGCGCGCCGGCTCGCGGAGTTCGTCGCGCTCCACGGCGGCGCCGACGACCAATTGTTCCAGGGCAACCGCGTCACTCCGCGCCTGGAGGCGGAAGTCGCGCTCCGGACCGAAATGGGCCGGAACGACTACCGCTTCGCACTGTCGTACGCCCATCCCGACCGCTTCGTCTTCACCGAAGAGTCCTTCCGCTTCAGCAAGCCCGAATTTCCCACGGACGCACGGTGGACCCCGGTTCCCGGAAGTGGAAGTCCGGAGGCGAACATCGTCGAACTCGCCCAGTCATCTCCCCCCTCCGGGGGCGGACCAAAGACCGCCAGAGTCATCGTGCGCCTCCTGAGGAGCTGCCAGGTGTTCCAGTTCCACGACACCTCGAACGCTTCGAACTTCAAGAAGAAGTGGGATGCCACGGACACAGCCTTTCTTCGCGCGCACGGTGGAAATCTCGCCGCGATCCTGCTCTGGCTGCAGGAGAAGGACTTCCGGCGGTTCGAGTTGATCTGTGCGCACATCCGGCGAGTGCTCCCGGCGTTCGACCGCTTCGAATTGAACGAACGTTACGGAAAGGTGGAGCTGCGGTGGAAAGCCGTAGGGACGGACAAGACCTTCGGCGCGCACCTCACCTCCGACGGCTCCCTCCGCTTCTTCGCCCTCGCGACGCTGTTGAACCTGCCACCCGAGATGCTGCCGAACGTCGTGTTCCTGGACGAGCCCGAGCTCGGCTTGCACCCGGCAGCCATCACTTTGGTGGGAAGCATGATCAAGTCGCTCACGGCGGACCGCCAGATCTTCGTGGCCACCCAGTCACCGCTGCTCGTGGATGTCTTCGATCTCGACGACATCGTCGTCTTCGACCTGCAGGATGGCCGAACGACGCTCGGCAGGCCCGATGAGCAGGTGTACCGGCGCTGGATCGAGGATGGCTTTGCGCCCGGAGAGATCTGGCAGAAGAATCTCATCGGCGGGCGCCCGTGATGCGCCTGGCCGTTTCCGTGGAAGGGCGGACGGAAGAGGAGTTCGTCAAACGGGTTCTTTCCCGGCACTTGCGAACGCACGGAATCGAAGCGAAACCGGTCATACTCGGACGCGCCCGCGGACGAGGCCGGGGTGGCAATGTATCTGCGGAGCGCCTCGCCAGAGAGATGGCCGACCTCTCCGGCTCCTTCGGCGCCGTGACTTCTCTGGTCGACTACTACGGATTCCGTGACCAGGGGCGGAAGACGGTTGGCGAACTCGAGGAAGAACTTCGATCCCGAATCGGGAGATTGCGCGGCCGCCGGGGGGCGGGAAGGATCCTCCCGTACGTCCAGCGCCACGAGTTCGAGGGACTGTTGTTCTCCGATGTGAGCGAGTTCGGTTACCCGGCCACATTTCCGGACGGCTGCGTGGCCGCGCTGCGGACCGTCCGGGCCCGGTTCCGGAGTCCCGAGGACATCGACGACGGCGTCCGTACCGCCCCGAGCAAGCGGATCGCCGAGGTGATCCCGAATTACGACAAGGTGCTCTACGGCCCCATGCTGGCCGGGCGAATCGGACTGGACCGGATCCGCGCGGAATGTCGGCGGTTCGACGCCTGGGTAACGGATCTGGAAGCGCTGGGGTCCGAATGACGATGGCCGTCTGCGCCGCGCGCACCTGAGGAAGGCAACGATGGCTCTCCAATCCTGGTACAAGGTGGTGCTTCCGCGCCGGGAGGTTTGCGAAGGCCGCTCGTTCAATCCCGACGAGTTCGCGATCGCCCTGGAGCAGGTCGTCGCCGGCGCGGCGCCCCGGGATTATCGGGATCCGGACGCCTTCTTCGACCGCACCTGCTTCACGCGGGCGCTCTGCGATCACGCGGGAATGGTCCTGCGGCGCCTCGCCGGAGAGACCGCGAACACCGCACCGGTGATGACGCTTCTGACCCAGTTCGGCGGCGGGAAGACCCATACGCTCACGGCGCTCTACCACCTCGTCCGGGCGGGCGGGTCGGCGGCCGGACGGATGTGAGGTCGCTGTTGCACCGGGCGCGGTTGGCAGCCGCGCCGTCCGCGCGGGTCGCCGTGTTCGTCGGCAACGCCTGGGATCCGGGGGCCGCCTCTTCGTCGGGCGCCCGCCAGACAGCGGGCCGATCGTGGCGACGAGGCGGACACAAGACCTGTGCTACACTGTCTCCGTGTTCGGACGGAGGACCACGACATCATGAGAAACGTGACGATCGTCCTGCCGGAGGACCTGGCCCTCTGGCTGCGAGTCCAGGCCGCCGAGGCGGACCGCAGCGTCTCGCGCTGGATCGCGGAACGCCTCGAGCGGATGCGTCGCGAGCAGGACGAATACGAAGTCGCGATGACGCGCTACCTGGCGATGAAGCCGCGCCGGATGGAATGGTCCGGAGGTCGTCGGCCGACGCGCGAGGAGTTGCATGACCGGGCCGGTCTTCGTTGACACGAACGTCTTCGTCTATCGACACGACGCATCCGATCGGGCGAAACAGGCCCGCGCCCACGAATGGATCGCCCTGCTCGCCCGCGAACGCGCCGGGCGTCTGAGCCATCAGATCCTGCAGGAGCTCTACGCCACCCTGACGGGCGCCAAACGAGGGCGATTCGATCCCGCCGACGCTCGCGGGATCGTCGAAGCGCTCGCCACCTGGGGGCCGATCGCGATCGACAGCCGCATCCTGCGGAGAGCGTGGCTGATCGAGGACCGATATCGCCTCGCCTGGTGGGACGCCCTCGTGGTGGCTGCCGCCCAGGCGAGCGAATGCCGCGTCCTGCTGACGGAGGACCTGCAGGCCGGCCAGGTGTTCGACGGCCTCCGGGTCGTCAGTCCCTTCGGGGCGCCCGACGCCACGCCGCGCCAGGTTCTGGAGTCACTCGGCTGACAGGCTGTGGGGAAAGTCGCTCGTGCGCCGACGCGGCGCGAAGC
>CAYGAO010000092.1:0-10221 GCA_964347715.1 uncultured Acidobacteriota bacterium | reverse complement strand
ATCGCGACCTCGACCGCGAGGTTCCCGACGCGCAGCACCGGGAACGCGCGCCCGATGCGCCGGACCCTCCCGAGCCGCCGCAGCGCGCGTTCGAGCTCCCGCACCGGCAGTCCGAAGACCTCGATGTCCGGTTCGCCCGCGGAGGCGCCGGTGAGCATCCGGTCGCGCACATAGCCGCCCACGACGAGCGCCCGCCCGCCGGCCCGGCGCACCCGCACCGCTACGCGGCGCGCGTCGCCCGCAGGCCCGGTGGCCGCTTCCGGGATCGGCCCGATAGTCACGAGCCTTCGGGCGCCGGTTTCCGGCTCTGGCATGGAACGGCCCGCCGGATCGACGGCGGCTTCAGCCGGTCGCGTCGGGTTCCGCCTCGGGCAGGAACGCGACCGGATCCCCGACCCGGATCGCCCCGCCGCGCACCACCTCGCCGAACGCGCCCGCCCGCCACCGGGGGGCGAGCGCGGTGCGCAGCGGCCGCGCGCCGGCGTCCATCCGCACGCAGGGCTTCGTCTCGCCGTGGACCAGGATGCGGCACCCGCCGACCGCAAGCGTCCGCCCCCGCGTCTCCTCGAGATCCACGCCGGCCACGAGCAGGTTCGCGCGCCGCAGGATCGGGTCCGCATCGGGCTCCCCGGCCTCCGCCGCCGCGCGGCGCCAGGCCTCGATCGAGAGCACCGTCACCTGCCGCTTCCCGCGCGCCGGGGCCGACCCCCGAAGCCCCTCCGCGGCGACCAGCTCGCCTTCCTCCCGCGGAATCATGGGTTCGCCGCGCGCCCCCTTCGACCAGATGGCGAGCAGGCTCCCGGTTCGTGGATCGGTCATGACGACCCCGAATCCTACCGCCCCATGGGGTCTGCCATCGTGATTCCCCCGGTGTCCCGCCGCGTGCGACCGGATCTGTCTCGGCTTCGTCGGGTCGTCGCCGCCACGGCCGGCGGTTGTTCCGCCACGGACTGGCCACCGGCGCCGACCGCGCCGGCCCGTTCGCCCATCACGCGGAACCAGGGCATCTGCGAGCCTCGAGGAATTTTCTCCTGTTGGCGGCCTTCTTCGCATCCTCGGGAGAAACGAGGAGGTCGGGCACGCTGGCCCGGGCCTGTCGCTCGACCTTGTCGATCACCCGGGTGTTGGCGAAGTCCTTGCGGAGCTTGCGGTCTCGCGAGAACAGCACGGTGGCCCTTCCCGCCACCGCCAGGGCGAGGATGTGGGGGTCGTCCGATTCCCGATCCGGAGGTCCGGGAATCTGGCTCAGGGCGGACTCTATCTGCCCTGCGTCTATCTCTCGGGCGCGGCCGCGATCGGAATAGGTGGCGAGCAGTTCGCAAACCTTCCGGTACAGGTTCAGCTCACGACGGTGCGTTTCCTGGCTCCTCGAGAACACGATGATACCAGAGCCCCGTTCGATCCAGATGCGGAGCTGATTACCGGCAGACTCCTTCGTGGGCTCCAGCAGGTGCCGAAACGCACTGGCGTCCACGATCGTCCTCACGCACATGCTCGGGCGCTCATGGGTGGAATCCCAGCAGCCGGGAGGTTTCCTCCGAGAGGAATTCGCCGTAGCCAGGAGGTTGTCCGCTCAGGTTGGCGAGGGAATCCAACGAGATCTGATGGAGGCAGGTTGCCGACGGATCGTCAGCGCCGGGTTCGAAGTAGATGATGCTGACCTCCGACGGCGACAGGCGCCCTTCCTTGACCAGGATGCGCAGCCAGCGGATGACATGGTTGCTGTGGGTCTCGATCACGAATGCGTGATCGCTCTTGGCCAACATCTCGATGAACCGCTTCTGCGCCGACGGATGGATGTGGACCTCGGGCTGTTGCAGCAGAAAGAGCGAGTTCGGCGCTGCGTTCGCGAGAACCTTCAGGAAGGGAAGAAGGCTGGAAACCCCGTAGCCGACATCCATGATGTTACGACTCGATCCGGCGACATCAACGAGGACTTCGAATTCTTCGCGGCCGCGCTGGCGGACCTCGAGTCGGTCGAACATGCCGAGCTGGCGGCCGGCTTCGCTGATCGAGTGGATACTGTCACGGCCGTTCGGTCCCCCGACGGGATCGAAGGTGTAGAACCGCCTCGGAAGCAGGCCATGCGGGCGGATCGGCTCGATACGCAACGGACTGTCCGGTGCTCGAAATCCGTGACGGAAGAAGGAGACGAACCTGGCGAAGTTCTCCGAATCACGGTTGGTCGTGTCGGCCACGCGCTTCTGGAACAACATCAGCTCGCCGGCAAACGGCAGGATTCCGCGACCGATCGCTTGTGAGAGCCAGGTCGAGAACTGCACCCAGGAGACCTCGGACCGGTCGAGGCTGAACCGAAAGCCCGGGCCGGCGAAGCGCCAGCGTTCCGCAGGACTTCCGGCAGCTTCGCGACGGATCGTCAGGGTACGAGCCGTCTTCGACCGGCTGCCGGAGAGATGCAGATCCAGGAAAGTCTCCCTGGGGCACACTTCGGCGCCAGGTTCGAACTCGATGGCGAACCGGCCGATCGGGCTGCCGGCCAGGCCGATTGCCACGCGGAACGAGCGGGACCCCGATCGAGCGATCGTGTCGAACGACCCCATGCCGAACGGATCCTGATCGAACCAGTTGATGCGATCCTGCAGGTCGTAGAGACCTGCCAACCGCCCGAGGGCATTCAGACAACCGAGAAGGGTCGTCTTGCCGACGCTGTTCTCGCCGACCAGCAGCGTGATCTTCGCCAGGCGGGCGTGCTGTTCACCGGAGAAGCAGCGCACATCGGTGAGCGAAATGTCGGTAACGGCGTCGCTCATCAGCGTTTCTCCAAGGAACCCCGGATGGCGGAAAGCCAGCGACGAAGGGGCAGTACGATGTGGCCGCCGAGCCCTGCGGATTCCTCGCCACGATCCACGGGTTCGGTGATGAACGGATAGGTCCAACGGTCTCCGTGAGCCGTTCGAGACGCAACGGAACATCCCGGAAGGCAAGCAGAAACCTGGGGCTCCAATGCCGACACCATGTAGCTGTAGTGCAGTTTCGTCGGACCGGGTTGCCACCAGGGTTCGCGCAAGATGGCGCGCAGCATCTCGAGCACCATCAGGCTTCCCAGGTTGGCGCTGAACGGGAACACGTTTTCGTTGCCCGGCTCCGCTCGGCCCTGCGCCGCGTAGGTCGGGTCGTCCAGGGAGCCGTCGCGTTCCAGCATCACGAGCGATGTGGTGTACTGGCCGTCGCAGCGCAGGCAGCGGAAGTCGGGTCCGGCTCGAACGACGCTCCAGGTGGCGTCGGCAAAGCGGCCATCCGGATTCGTCGCGACGCGGACCCCGCCGAACACGACGGGGATGCAGTGGACATAGGCGATGTTGTTGAGCAGGTCTTTCGGCAGCGGCCGGTCAACGGCCGAGAACAGGATGTCGCAGTCGAGAACGGCAGCGCAAGCGTCCCGTTCCTGGACCCACGCCCGCTTGGCGTGGACGCGGAAGGAGGCGGCGCTGGCGCCCCGCCGGAGATGCTCCGCCACCATGTCGACCTTGAAGCGGCCGATGTCGCGCTCGGTGGCGTAGAGGAGTCGGTCGAGGTTGTGCTCCTCCACGCGGTCGGCGTCCACCAGAAGGACGTCGGTGGCCCCGATGCGGGCGAGGGACTCGGCGATGATCGAGCCCACGCTGCCGATCCCGACGACCCCGATACGAAGGTTGGCCAGCGTCGCCTGGCGTTCTGGCCCCCAGGTGTCGCGCGTCCGCCGTAGTCGGTGGGAGCGGTCGAAGCGAGAACCGTGTTGCGGGTTGGTGCTGACCCGAATTCCTCGGCCCACCACCCGGACCTTGTCGCAGTCGGCGCGCGAATACTCCCTGCCGTTCCAGGACCAGAAGCGGGCGCTCCAGACGCCATCGCTACCGACCGTGAGACCGAGGAGCGGGAGTCCGGCGGCGCGGGCGGGCGGGGCGATCCGATCCCGCTCCGCCAGGACATCGGCCTTGCTCATCGTCTGCCAGCCCGGACGAGGGTGGCTGTGCATGAAGGCGACGCCGGTTTTCGTCCGACAGGCGCGGTGTACTGCCCTTCCGAGATAGGACGCTTCGAAGCTGGCGTTCCCATGCAGTTGGCGCTCGTCGTCCCGGGGCAGCAGTAGCTCCGTGACGAGTCCGGTGGTTCGAAACGCACCGGTACTGGGCCGCCACAGGGCGAAGCAGAGATCTTCCTGCCGCTCGTTCCGGCGAAGCCACCCGAGAAGGTGATCCTGGGCCTCCTCGGCGAGAGCCTCGGGAAGGGCCGCCTCGAATCTCACAGTTGATCCAAGACCCGGTTCAGGTGTAGCCAGAAATAGGTCTTCATGTTCTTCTGCGAAGGTTCCAGTCGATCCCAGAAATCGCTCGGCGGCAGACTGTACGCCGACCAGTTCTCGCCCTCGAAGTCGTGCGTGGAGTGCTTCCGGATCGAAATCTCGACGGACGACTTGAAGTGCACGAAGTGCGGCGGATACTCGGGGTAGGCCTGCTCCTGAAAGCTCAGCGCGAGGGTCAGCGTCTGCCCCTCGAAGCGACCGGTATGTACCGTCACGGAGAAGACGACGGCTCGGCGGGAGGTCGTAAACTCCGGGAAGTCAACGATCCTCGGTGTCAGCCCGAGGTCCCGCAACTCGTCGAGGACCCTTTCGAGCACGGAGATCAGGCTACGGGCGTTCGGCCTACATGGATCGCCACGAAGTTGTCCCCGTCGGACAGCGTCACCGGCTCCTCGAGCTTTCCGTACTTGCGGCCGTCCGCCGTGTTCTGCAGGTAGTAGTTCTCCAGGTCCGAGACATCGATGGCGGCCCCGGCTCCGGCTCTCCGCAGAATGGCCGCGAGCGACAGCGGATTCTCGATGGTCGTGCCTTCCTCGCCGTTCACGGAGTAGCGGATGGACTCTCCGACCGGTCTCGGGGAGTCGTCGCGCTTCCGGGTCCGGAAACGGTCACCAGGTGCGATGCTGATCTCCTCGTCCGGATTCGTGTGCTCGAAGCCCTCTTCAGAGACGAGAACGGCTTGGTTGGCCGAAGTGCCAGCCCGATGGAGGAGCGCCGAGACCTTTGCCGGGCCTGGTTCGACCTCGAGAGGCTTGCCGTCGATGAAGAACCGGGCGTCTGCGGTCATGGGCACTCCAGCCGGCGATGAGGGGCGAATGCTGCGTACGGTGATGCTAGCAGCCGGCGGGGGCCGACGGCGCGACAAGGCGTCCTCGTCTTCCGGTCAGAATTCGCGGATGCGGGTCGCGGTTCTCGCCTCGGGCGGGGTGGACAGCTCGGTCGCCCTCGCCCGGCTCGTCGCCGCCGGCCACGAGGTCGAGGCGTTCTATCTGAAGGTCTGGCTCGAGGATGAACTCGCGCACCTCGGCGAGTGTCCCTGGGAGGAGGACCTGCGCTTCGCGCGGGCCGTCGCCGCGCAGTGCGGGGCGCCGCTCTCGGTGATCCCGCTCCAGCGCGCCTACCGGGAGCGGGTGGTCGAGGATCTGCTCGCCGAGCTCCGGCGCGGCGGCACGCCGAGTCCCGATCTCTTCTGCAACTCCCGGATCAAGTTCGGGGCGTTCCTCGAGTGGGTTGACGGCTGGGTGGACGGGGAGCTCCCGCGCCGTTTCGAGCGGGTCGCCAGCGGGCACTACGCGAGGCGCGTCGAGACGCCCGCCGGGGTCGAACTCCACCGGGCCCCCGATCCGGTGAAGGACCAGACCTACTTCCTCTGCCGGTTGAGTCGCGTCCAGCTCGAGCGAGCGCTGTTTCCGGTGGGCGGGCTGCGGAAGACCGAAGTCCGGGCGATCGCCGCGCGGCTCGGCCTCGCTCCCGGGTCCCGCCCGGACAGTCAGGGGATCTGCTTTCTCGGGAGAGTCGCCTACCGCGACTTCGTCCGCGCCCACCTCGGCGAGCGCCCGGGCCCCGTGGTCGAGGAGGCGAGCGGGCGCGAGCTCGGCGAGCACCGGGGGCACTGGCTGTTCACGATCGGCCAGCGCCGGGGACTCGGCCTCTCCGGCGGCCCCTGGTTCGTCTCGGGGAAGGATCCGGACACGAACCGGGTGCTCGTGCGGCGCGGCGCCGGGCGTCCGACGAGGCGCTTCCGGGTCGGCGATCTCCACTGGATCGGGTCGGCGGCCCCGCCCGGCGACCTGCTCGTCCGGGTGCGCCACGCGCCGGAACTCGCTCCCGCGCGCTGGGACGGGGCGGGGGAGGTCGTTCTCGGCGAGCCCGACGCGGGGATCGCGCCCGGCCAGTTCGCGGTCTTCTACGGCGGAACGCGGTGCTTCGGCTCGGGCCGCATCGAGCGCTGATCCCGCCCTTCAGCAGCCTGTGGATAAAGGCCCCGCATGGGATCCGTCCTCGAAGAGATGGAACCCCGTCGTCCGCGCGGGTGCGGGGCGTTTTCCCCACGGGATGGCGGCCCGAATCGCTGGCGCGATCCGTTCCGCCGTCTTTCGCGGGGAGGGAGGACCCTTCCCGGCGGCGCTCGCGCCGCGTCGGCGCGCGAGGGACCTTCTCCACAGCCTGTCAGCGCGGGGGGCGCTTGCCGCCGTGGACCGTCGGCTCGGCGCACCATTTCTCCCGCAGCAGCCCCACCTGCTCCATCGCCGCCGGCCCGAAGCCGAGCGCGCGCTCGAAGACCAGCCGGTCGAGCTCGATCCGCGCCGGGTCCTCGAAGGCGCGGTGCGCGGGGAGGAAGTCCCGCCCGCTCATCGCGTCCAAGGCTTCGCCGAGTTCCGCGACCATCCGCTCGGGGAGCTCGCGGAGGTCGAGCACCGGGAGGTCCGGTAGCCGGCTCACCGTGATTCTGGTCCGGCCGGACTGCTGCGTGGACCCGACCCACCAGAAGAGGAGCAGGCCGAGCGTCGTGTTCGCCCACGCGGCGAGCGCCCTCTCCCAGGCCGGCTCGCGGGCGCGGAGCGCCGGCCAGGCGGTGCCGCCGATCGCCGGGGCCGGGGTCAGGCAGGCGGCGAGGCTCTGGGAATTCATCCGGAAGTCCCGGTTGAAGTGCAGCCGGCTCGCGGTCCGCCAGACCGCCCGCGCGTCCTGGTCCCGTTCGGGGCGCACCGATCCCATGGAGTCGGGTTCCACGACCAGCTGGCGCTCCCGGTCGGCTCGGTGGCCCCAGAGCACCGGGAAGGTGGGCTTCCCCCGCAGCGGCAGGATCGTGAACGGCCCCCGCGCTTCGCGCCCGGCGCCGCGGAGGTTTCCCACATCCCGGTCCAGCGGCCCCCGGTCCGCGAGCGCGCCGAGCCGGGCGGTGAGGAGGATCAGCGGCTCGCCGCTCCGCGGCAGCGAAAAACGCCCCTCGGCGAGGTCCATCGCGGTCTGGGCGAGGGAGAGGTCCGCTATCCCCGCGCACCCGCCGTCGCCGAGCGTCGCGCGGATCCCGCCGGCGACCCGTTGCTCTCCCAGCCAGGCTTCGAACCGGCGGTCGCTGCCGGTCTCGCCGAGTACGCGTCGTAGCGCCCGCGCGGTCTGGATCGCTTCGACGGTGCTTCGGGGGCGGCGGTCCAGCAGGATCCAGGCGGTTGGCGCAGCGGCCGGCGCACCCTCGCGGCGCGCTTCGCGCTTTTCCGCGAGCACGAGGACTTCGGCCATTCCGGTGTCCGCCGAGAACGCCTGGTCCTTGCTCCGCGCGACTGCGAGCGAGAGGATGCGGATGCGCCGGTAGTGGGTCCCGAGAAGCGTGCGGCTCGCCTCCCACGCGCTCCCGAGCGCGAACGCCGCGGGCAGGACGACCGCGAGGGTTCCGCCCGGCCGCAGCTTCGCGTGGGCGAGGTCGAGGAAGTTCGACGCGATACCGGCGTTGCCGTGGCTCGCGGGGGGCGCGTCCCGCGCAGCCTTCCGCCTGCGCGCCACCCGGTTGCGCAGGCGCTTCAGCTCCTTGCTCATGGCCCGTTGTTCGGACGGCGTGTTGCCGAACCCGGCGAACGGAGGGACCTGCTCTCCGGTGATCTCGTGGTTCGGCGGGCGGGTGAACGGCGGGTTCATGATGACGAGATCGAGCGAACCGTCGGCGAGCGCGAAGGAGGGGCTGCCCATCTCTCGCTCGGAGACGGCCCCCGCTCCGGTTCCGCCGAGGCCCTCGACCCCGGCGGCGAGGCCGGTGCCGAAGAGGCTGAGGATCTCTTCGCTTTCGAGGAGGCTGAGCGACCCGAGGCACGGCCGCGCCACCGCGGGATGCTCGCCGTAGGGAAGCGTGTACACCTGCGTCTGCCGGTACGGAACCGCCGGGTGCGCGCTCGAGAGCATCGAGGCGGTCAGATGGGTCGCGGCAGGCATGATGTCGGCGGCGATGAGGCTTCGCTCGATCATCGCGGGGTGGGCCTCGCCGTCGTCGCCGCCGGCGCGGCGGTGGCGGCGGCGCAGGGCGTCGTAGGCGGCCGCGAGCAGGGTTCCGGTGCCGCAGGCGAAATCGGCCACCCGGATCCCGGTCATCCCGGCGCGCCAGTCGTGTTCCATCCCCCCGACGGCGAGATCGGCGAGCAGCGCGGCGGCCTCGGGCCGGGTGTAGAAGGTAGCGAGGAACTTGCGGTCCTGGATGAGCCGCTGGAACATGCGCCCGGTGAGGTCGTGAGACCTCGTGGCGCCCACGGAGGCGAGCTCCTCGGCGGCCCCGGCGAGCAGCTTCACCACATGCGCCGTGACCGGCGCGGGGATCTTGGACAGGATGTCCACCGCGATCCGGAAGATCGGCCAGTAGTCGGTCTGGAGGATCTGGCGCCAGGCGTCGGTCATGCGCCAGCGCGACATGGCGCCGGTCTCCGTGCGCAGCGAGTCGAGGTCGGGTACCCAGTCGAGCACCCCGGCGATCGTCGCGTGGAAGATGCAGGCGTTCGCCACGATCGCCATCGCCATGCGGTCCGTCTGGATCCCCGGCTCCTGGACGAGGTCGCGCGCGATGTCCCGGCGCGCATACGGCCGGGCGTCGAGCTCCCGGTCGAGATAGTTGGCGGTCTGGCGGACCGCGGTCTCGAGGATCTCGGTGCTCCTCGCCACCGCGCGCTCGGAGACCCCGAGCGTCTCGATGAGGTCCGCGAGGTCGTCGAGTCCGCCCCGCAGCCAGCCGGCCTCGGGGAACCGCGTCGCTTCGTCCCCGGAGTCTGGACCCAGCGAGAGCACCGCGAACTCGAGCGCGACGTTCGCGAAGGCCGCTTCGAGCTCCGACTGCGGCGTCTCCCGAAGGGCCGCCGGAAGACGCGCCGCCACCGCGCTCTCGATCGTCTGGCCGTTCACCACCTGTTCTCCGAGTCGGCTCCGGGCGTCCTTCTCGACCGTCGGGGCGGGCTCGACCTCGGTCTCCACGACCACCGGGGCGGCGCCGGACGGCCGAACGAGGATGTCGGGGCGTCCGCCGCCCGAGAGCGCGCCGAGGTCCTCGGCGACGACCTGCCCCGGTTCGCCCCAGAGGGGGCTCCGCCGGCGGAGGGCGCTCGCCAGCGCGGTGTTCAGCGTGTGCTCGTCGTTCCTCGTCATCGCCGGGAATCCCGCGTGGGGCGCGGAGCGCCAGAACGGGCCAGAGGTCGGGTCATGCGCGGCGGGAGTCGGGGAACTGGTCCCACACCCTCCCGTCGAGGCTCTGCCCCGCGCGCTTCCGGAAGACGCCGCCCCACTGCTTGAAGAAGAACGGCACGCCGTGCGCGAGGCAGTCGTCCCGGATCTCCCGGACCCAGTCGGCCTCCATCGGGCGGGCGCCGGGGCCGGACTCCCCACCGGCGATGACCCAGTCGCACCCTTCCAGATCCAGCCGCGGAAGCGGGCCGAGGAGCGGTTCCAGCGACAGGAACTTCGTCCGGGCGCCAGTCCTTCGCAGCGGTGGCAGCCGATCCAGCCAGCGCTCGGATTCGATGCTCGTCCCGAGCCAGATGTTCGGTGTCCAGCGGAGGCGGTCGTCGAGGCGCGCCGCCCGCCGGGGCCTCTTCGTCAACACCTGGAAGGTATGCTGCGACGCCTCGTTCATCGTCTCGAAGACTGCCCCGATGAACGAATCTGGAACAGACTCATGGAAGAGGTCGGACATCGAGTTCACGAAGACGAGACGCGGCTTCTTCCAGCGCCCGGGTTCGCCGAGCGCCGACGGGTGGAGCGTCACGGAGAAGCCGTTCCGGTACTTCGCCGCCCCCAGCAGCCTGTGGATAAAGCGCCCCGCATGGGATATGTCCTCGAAGAGATGGGGAACCTCCTCGTCCGGGCGGATGCGGGGCGCTTTCCCCACAGGGTGGCGGCCCGTATCGCTTGCGCGATCCGCTACCCCCTCTTTAGGCGGGGGGGGG
>CAYGAO010000091.1:0-10349 GCA_964347715.1 uncultured Acidobacteriota bacterium | reverse complement strand
GCTGGCTGGCTGGCTGTCTGGCTGAGAACAGCGTAGTCAGTATCGAGACGCGGCGCGCAACGGATGCTGGCGAGGATTCGCGCGGAGTTCGCGCTCGGCAGCAGCGGCAGCGACGCCGTGTCGTTCCAGTTCTCGACCTCGGCACCGTAGAAGCGCACCGGCTCGGCGGCCATCGCCCCGTCGAACTCCGCGCGGCTCGCGAACGGCCCCCGGAGGCTGACCGAAGTGGCCTCGGAATCCCCTCGGGCGATGGTGCTCAGGCCGATCGTGTAGCGGTGTTCGGCGTCGCGGAACACCCAGCCACCCGTGTTCGACAGCATCGTCACCTCGAGGTCGCGGGCCTTGCGGAGGACCTCGAGGCGGAACTCCCTGGATCCCCGGGCAGCAAGGGCGCTGCGCGGCAGCACGACCCCGATTCGCCCGCCGTAGGGGCAGGCGAGCCGCCAGAACCGCCAGCAGAACGCCTTGTAGAGATCGGGATCCCCCTTCCCCATTCCCGGAAACGGACCGCTGGTCAGCGACTTCCGCAGAGCGGCGGCCTCGGCGCGCTCCCGCTTCCAGGCGGCGACGAGATCGGGCCGGGCCTCGCGCAGGCGCTCCTTCGCGGCTTCCTGCTCGCGCTGCGTCCGGCCCCGCAGGCCGGGGAAATGGCGCGCCCAGAAACCATGCTCCTCGAGCTTCGCCTTCTCCCAGGGAGGGTTACCGACGATCACATCGAAGCCGGGGCGGTCCCGCAGGAACACTTCGGGGAACGCCACCGGAAAGTGGCACGCATCGAGAAGGCGCATCTCCTCCCCCGCCGCCTCCAGCGCCGGCTGCAGGCGCCCCCGCACCGCCGGGATCGGGTATCCCCAGTCGCTCGGTTTGGCCCGGACGATCAGCGGGTTCTCCGAGACGCGGATGGCGCAGAGGAGGTCGAAGAAGCTGCGGGTTTCGGAGACGGCCTCCTGAACGTCTTGGGCGGCCTCTCTCGCGGCCTCGATCTCGGCGACCGTCCGGTCGCTGATCGTGGCGAGGCGTTCGAGCGGCTCTCTGGCGTTGCCGAGGAGCTCTTCCCGGTTCTGGGCGAAGAGGGCTTTCGTGTGTTCGCGGTAGGTGTCCCCGACCTCCTCGACGGTCGCCATCCCGACGAGCGAGTTGCCCCGGATCAGGTGGGGGTCGAGGAACGAGAGCGGGAGCCCGGGGACGAAGGTGTGGATCCACACCGAGAGCCGGGCGAGCTCCACCGCGAGCGGGTTCGAGTCCACACCGTAGATGCACCGCCGGGCGATCGTTCGCCGGAGCAGCGAGCCGTCCTCGATGCGCGCTCCGACGGCGAGTTCGCCGCCGAGCGCCTCGCGCGCCGCCGCACGGAGCGCGTCGAGCTCGGTGCGGACGGCGCGGAGGTGGCGCCGGGCCAGGTACCCCGCCATCCGCTTCTCGATCCGGTCCACCGCCGCGATCAGGAAGTGGCCGGAGCCCATGGCGATGTCGGCCACCCGGAAGTCGAAGAACCGCTCGCCGGCTTCGGCCGGGTCCAGCCGGTCGAGCCGGGCGAAGTGGTCGTCGAGGGCGGGATCGAGCGCCCCCTGGAGGAGGTGGTCGACCGCGAACCGGGGGGTGTAGTAGCTCCCGGAGGACTTCCGGGCCCCCGACCGGTCGTGGAGATACACCTCGCCCGCGCGGACGGCCACCGGCGCCCGTCTCCTCCCGGACCCCGCGGGCGCGAAGGCGCCCTTCCGGTCGAGCGCGAGATCCTCCCGGGCGACGGAGAGTTCGGATTCGAGCAGCCCCTCGTAGATCGTCCCGAACTCGCGGACCCCGAGCGACCGGAAGTCCACCGGGCCGAGGGTCTTCCCTTCGTCCCGGTCCACGAGCAGATCGCGGAGCGCCGGGCGGAAGGCGTCGTCGGGGAGGGTCAGCTCGGCGAGGAAGCCGCCCACCTCGGAGACCTCGGGGTCCGATGAGAAGAGCCGCCCGTCGTAGGCCGGCACCCCCCACTCGGGGTTCCCGCGGGCGACCGCCTCGCAGAGCGCCGAGACTTCCTTCCAGTGCGCATCGCCCTGCGCCGGCGGCGTCGCCCGCTCCTCCGCCCAGGCGAGTTCGCGCGCCTTCCGCGTCAGCGAGCGGTGGCGGTAGGCGTCGTTCGACCGGTAGGGCAGCAGGTCCCGGTCCTCGGCGTAGGCGACGAAGAGCAGCCGGAAGAGGATCGTCAGCGCCGCCTGGTAGTCGCGCGCGAGATCGCGCGGGGGCGACGACGCCGCCGCGACCGCCTCGGCGAGCCGGGGGGCGACCCGCTCGTAGATCCGCTCGCGAAGCCGCTTCGCGAGGTCCACCGCGTAGCGGCCGGAGTTCTCGAGGATCCGGTCGAGCGACCCGTTTCGGCGGAGCGCCGCCGCCGAGAACAGGAGCCACAGATAGCCGAGGTCTTCCTCGGCGAGCACCGGGGCCTGGCACTCGACGAAGGTCTCGGTGCGCCCGCGCCGGCCCACGCCCCGGTCCAGCCCGGCGGCATAGAGGCGGATCGCGCCGCCGCGCACCACGACCACCCACGGGAGTTCCTTCTCGTCGGCCAGGCGGAGGGCGTGGCTGATCGGGGAGAGATTCCCGAACCGCGGGTTCGCCGCCTCCGGCGTCTCGCCTTCGAGGAGCACCACCCCGAGCGCGGGAGGAGGGTGGTCGCCGTCCCGGAGCAGCAGGGTCAGCCGGTCGAGCGGGGAGCAGCGGAATCCGAGTGCCCGCAGGAGCGCCTGGTCCCGCCGCCCGGAGGCTCTCCGGCCCCGCCGGCAGGCATCCTTCCAGTCGCCCCGTTTGCGGACGCCCGCGCGCAGCTCCTGGAGGGCCACGAGCGCCTCGTTCCGGATCCCGAGGATCTGGTCCTCCCCGACGGAGCGGAACGCATCGTCGAGGAAGCGGAGGGCCGCGTGCCGGTCCGGCTGGCGCAGGGCCTCCCGGCAGATGCGCTCGACCTCTCCGGGGTCGAGGTCTCGACGGACCCGCGGGGACTCGCCCGTGGGGCCGCAGACCACGGCGTGTTCCCGGTGGAGGACGACGAGCAGCACCGGCGCGGCGCGTCCGGCCCGCCGCTTCCTCCAGATGGAGGCGAGCTTCGCCTGCGTCGGTTTCCCGTCACTCCGGCCGAAGACGACCTCGAGCGCCGAACCGCCCTGGCCGAGGAAGAGCGCGGTCTGCGAGAGGCCCGAGCCTTCCGCCCAGCGCAGCGGCCGAAGGTCGCCGAGGAAGGCGCGTCCGTCCGCGGGAGCTCCCTCGGCAGCGTTTCTCAACGGCTCCAAAACTATACTCGGGCACCCCGATCCTCATGGAACCCACGGAGTTTTCGCAGCTCGTCGCCCTCGCGGCGCTCGCGGTACCGGAAGACCCGGCAGAGCGCGACGCCTTCGCGAAGGCGAACGAACTGCTCGACGAGTTCGGCGGCCAGGTCGAGCGGGGCCCCGCTTCCGTGGAAGCATCCGCGCACGCGGCCGCCGGAGCGCCGCTCCGCCCCGACGAGCCCCGGGGCTGCCTGCCGGAGGGGGCGGTCCTCGCCGCGGCGCCCGAGTCCGGCGAGCGGCTGGTCCTCGTGCCGCGGATCCTCTGACAGGCCGTGGAGAAGGTCCCTCGTGCGCCGGGG
The DNA here is from genome assembly GCA_964347715.1 of uncultured Acidobacteriota bacterium. GTDB lineage: Bacteria > Acidobacteriota > Vicinamibacteria > Marinacidobacterales > Marinacidobacteraceae > CAYGAO01. The sequence continues at coordinate 6,739 of CAYGAO010000091.1, read as the reverse complement.
AGGATCCTCCCTCCCCGCGAAAGACAGCGGAACGGATCGCGCCAGCGATTCGGGCCGCCATCCTGACCGGGAGTGCTCCTCCCGGATCCGGAGCGGCGGCGCCGCGCCGCGCGGCTGCGTCGCGGCGAGGTATCCGCCGAGGAGGCGACCCGGGCGGCGCTCGGTCGCGCCCGGGAGACGATCGGCGCCTTCCTCCACCTCGACGCCGCGGGAGCGCTCGACCGCGCCCGGGCGCTCGACCGGACGGCCGAGCGCGGGCCGCTCTTCGGGCTTCCGGTCGCGGTGAAGGACAACATCGCGGTCCGGGGCTGGCCCTCGACCTCGGGATCGGCGCTGCTCGAGGGCTACCGCCCGCCCTTCGACGCGACGGTGGTCGAGCGGCTGCGGGCGGCGGGGGCGGTCCTGCTCGGGACCACGAACCTCGACGAGTTCGCCATGGGTTCGGCGACGACCCGCGGCGCTCGCGGACCGACCCGGAACCCGGCGGATCCAGAGCGGGTCGCCGGCGGATCTTCGGGAGGCTCGGCGGCGGCGGTCGCCGCCGGAGCCGCGCACGCGGCGCTCGGCACGGACACCGGCGGCTCGGTCCGGCTGCCGGCGGCGCACTGCGGCGTCTTCGGCATCCGGCCGACCTGGGGCCGGGTCTCGCGGTTCGGCATCACCGCCTACGCCTCCTCGTTCGACCAGGTGGGCTGCTTCGCCGCCGATCTCGCCGACCTGGGGCGCGTCCTCGCGGTGATCTCCGGGCGCGACCCGCGCGATGCGACGAGCGCGGAGCGCGAGGTCCCGAACTTCGCCGCGGCGGCCAGCCGGCCGGCGCTGCCGCGGCACCTGGTGAGCTGCGGCGAGGCCGACCTCGCGCTGCTCGATGCGGCGTCGCGCCGGGCGTTCGCCGCCGCGGTGGAACGCTTCGAGCGGGCGGGCTGCCGGGTGCGGTCGCACCCCCTGCCCGCGGCGGGCGCCGCCACCGCCGCCTACTACCTGCTCGCCTGCGCCGAGGCGAGCTCGAACCTGGCCCGGTTCGACGGGATGCGCTACGGAGTGCGGGAGGAGCGAGACGGGCCGCTCGCCGCCACGCTCCGGGAGAGCCGCACGCGGGGCTTCGGGCGCGAGGCGCGCCGCCGGGTCCTCGCCGGCGCCGCGGTCCTCTCGCGCGGCTACCGCGACGCGATCTACCGCGCCGCGCTGGATACCCGCCGGCGGGTCGCGGACGAACTCGGCCGCCTGTTCGACCACGGCGAGCTGATCCTGCTTCCGGCGGCGGTCGCGCCGCCGCGGCGGCTCGACGAAGAGCCCCCGCCCGAGGTCGAGTACCGGGCCGACCGGTTCGGCATCCTCGCGGCGCTCGCCTCCTTCCCGGCGCTCTCGCTGCCGGCGGGCGAGCGGAGCGGGCTGCCGTTCGGGATCGAGCTCATGGCGCCTCCCTGGCGGGAGGACGCGCTCATTTCGGCGGCGGCGGCGTTCGGGGCGACCGCTCGAGCTTCCAGGAGTCCCAGCCGCGGCGCGGGAGCGGCTCCGGGGGGCCGCCGGACCGCCGGAGCCGCACTCCCGCTTCGGGAGGCGTGATCCGGCCGATCGCGGTAACCGGAACGAAGGCGTCCTTCAACGCCTGCGGAATCCCGGGATCCGGTCCGGTGAGCAGGAGTTCGTAGTCCTCGCCGCCGAAGAGCGCGGCTTCGAACCCGGCGTCGTCCGGCTGCGCCAGCGGCAGCCGGTCGGCCTCGACGAGCGCCCCGACGCCGCTCGCCTCGGCGAGGCGGTGGAGGTCGAGGGCGAATCCGTCGGAGATGTCGATCGCGGCGGTCGCCACCCCGACGGCGGCGGCTCCGGCGTCGAGGCGCGGTTCCGGACTCAGGTGGCGCGAGAAGAGCCTCGCCGCGGCGAGGGACTCGCGCTCTTCGGGCGGCCCCCGGAGCAGCTCGAGCCCGAGCGCCGCCGCGCCGAGCGCTCCGGTAACGAAGAGCGTGTCTCCGGGGCGCGCTCCCGAACGGCAGAGCGGCGCGACTCCCGGGGGAAGGAGCCCGGCGACGGTGATGTGGAGCGCGAGCCGGTCGCCGGTGGTGATGTTCCCGCCGACGACCCGCGCGCCGAGTTCCCAGGCGCGCCCCGAGGCCCCCCGGGAGACCATCTCCGCGAAGTCCTCGTCCTCCGGGTGGGTGACGAGCGAGACGACCGTGGCGAGCGGTGATCCTCCCATCGCCGCGATGTCGCTCACCGCGGCCCCGATCGCGCGCCGGCCGACATAGAGCGGCAGGTAGAGCCGGCGGTCGAAGTGGACTCCCTCCTCGGCGGCGTCCGTGGTCAGCAGGAGCAGGCTGCCGTCGGGCCAGCGGATCGCCCCCGCGTCGCCGCCGGGCCCGACGACGACGAGTTCGGGGCGCGACCGGGCCGCCGCCCCGAGAACCCGGACGAGGAGCCGCTCCTCGCCGGTCAGATCCGGGTAGCCCGCCACCGGTGCGCGACTCCGGTCAACCCGAACCGGCCGGGTCCCCGAGCGGCTTCTCCACCGCTTCCACGCGCTTCGCGAGCTTCTCGAGGCGGATCCGCGCCGCCTCCACCGCGGCCTCGATCTCCTCGGACCGGGTCCGCTGGGCGAGCAGCTCCTCGCCGAGGTTCAGCGCCGCGAGGATCGCCGCCCGCTCGAGCGGCAGGCCGGGAGCCGCCGCGAGGATCTGCCCGATGCGTTCGTCCACGAGCGCGGCGACCGCCATGAGATCCGCGGCGTCTCCGTCGGTTTGGAGCCGGTAGGCCTTTCCGGCGACCTCGACCTCGACGACTTCGCTCATCGGCGGAACGGCTCCTTCGCGAGCGCGGCGCCCTGGTCGGCGACGCCGCGGAGCGCCTCCCGAAGCATCTCGCGCTCCTGCTCGAGGATCGAGAGCGCCTCCTCGGCGCGCCCGGCGCGCGCTCGCTCCGCCTCGACGGAGCGCCGGAGCACCTCGCGCTCCTGCTCGAGGATCGAGAGCGCCTCCTCGGCGCGCCCGGCGCGCGCCCGCTCCGCCTCGACGGAGCGCCGGAGCACCTCACGCTCCTGCTCGAGGATCGAGAACGCCTCTTCGGCGCGTTCGGCGCGCCCGGCGCGCGCTCGCGCCGCCTCGGCGGTGCGCTCGAGCACCGCGAAACCCGACTCGATCCGGTCGATCTCGCCGGAGAGGTCCGGCGTTACGGCGCCGGGATCCGAAGACACGATCAGCAGCGAGTCCCGGTGTGCGAACGCCCGGCGACCCCTCAGCCTGCCGTCGCCGGTTCTCCGGCGTGGCTGTCGAGCGCGGCGCGGGCGCGCTCCACCACGCTGTCGAAGGCCTCCGGATCGTGGACGGCGAGCTCCGCGAGCTGCTTCCGGTTCACCTCGATCCGGGCCAGCGTCAGGCCGTGGGCGAAGCGGGCGTAGGGGAGTCCGCGCTCGCGGGAAGCCGCGCTGATCCTGGTGATCCAGATGCGCCGGAAATCGCGCTTGCGGTTCCGGCGGTCGCGGTAGCCGTAGGACAGGGCGCGATCCACCGCCTGCATCGCGTGGCGGTAGAGCTTTCCCCGCATCCCGCGATAGCCGCGGGTCAGCTTCAGGATCCGGCGCCGCTTGTTGCGACGATGCGGTCCCCGTCTCACTCGGGACATGCTGCTTCTCCAGAACGGGCGCGATCAGCCGATGATGCGGGCGATCTCTCCGGCTTCACCGGCGAACACCCAGGCGCCGCTGCGCAGGCGGCGACGGCGCTTCGGGGACTTCTTCGTCAGGATGTGGCTGTGGCAGGCGCGCTGCCGACGCACGCGCCCGCTCGCCGTCTTGCGGAACCGCTTCCGGGCGCCGCGGTGCGTCTTCATCTTGATCTTCATCGTGCTCGACCTCCGGTCGTCCCCGCCGCCCGGGCGCCGTGCGGCCCGGATGCCGGCGCCCTGGTCCCGGCCCGCTGCTCTCTCCGGAGGCGTGGCGGCCTTTCGTCGCCCGCCCCCGTCTTCCCCGCGCGCTCGACGCGGATCGCCTCGAGCAGGCGACGGGTGGGGGCGAGGATCATGCTCATCTGGTTTCCGATCACGTTCGTTCGCGCCTCGACGGTCGCGATCTCGGAGAGCCGGGCGGCGACATCGTCGAGGATCCGGTCCCCCATCTCGCGCCGGCTGCGCTCGCGGGCCCGCTTGAACCAGATCGTGGCCTTGACCTTGTGACCCTCGCGGAGAAAGCGGTCGATCTGCTTCATCTTCGTGTCGCGGTCGTGTTCGCCGATGATGATGCGGAACTTGACTTCCTTGACCTGGTTGTGGCGCTGGTGCTTCCGGGATTCGTGCGACCGCTTGCTCTGCTGATAGACGAGCCGCCCGTAGTTCATGATCTTGCAGACCGGCGGCATCCGGTTCGGCACGATCTCCACGAGATCGAGGCCGCGGTCGGCGGCGAGCTGCCGGGCGTCCATGATCGCGAAATCGCCGAGCTTCTCTCCGCCCTCGTCGATCACGAGGACGACGGGCGCACGAATGCGGTCGTTTATCCGGAGCGAACTATCGATTAGGACACCTCCGCGTCAGCGGCGGGACCGACCATTATTGCCGGTTCGGGCCGCGGACGCCAGAATCACGGAGCGAGCGAGCGTTCGCTCACCAGGCGGTCGAGCCGCTCCGCGAGTTCACTCTCGGCGAGGACTTCCTGCCCCCGCACTCCCCGGGTGCGCACCGCGAGCGTTCCGTCCTCGACCTCGCGGTCGCCGAGCACCACCATGAACGGCACCCGCCGCAGCTCGGCCTGGCGGATCTTGTAGCCCATCTTCTCGCGGCGGTCGTCGAGCTCCACCCGGAAGCCGAGCGCCCCGAGGCGCGCGCGGACGCCGTCGGCGGCCTCCCGGTGCCGGTCGGCGATCGGGATCACGAGCACCTGGACGGGCGCGATCCAGACCGGGAACGCGCCGGCGGTGTGCTCGACGAGGAGCGCGAAGAAGCGCTCCACCGACCCCAGGATCGCGCGGTGGATGACCACCGGCCGCTCCCGCGAGCCGTCCTCGGCGGCGTAGCCGAGGTCGAAAGCGAGCGCCTGGGAGAAGTCGAGCTGGATCGTCGCGCACTGGTGGCTGCGACGGAGGGCGTCGCGGACATGGAAGTCGATCTTGGGGCCGTAGAAGGCGCCGTCGCCGGGGTTTTCCGCGTACGCGTCGCCGGACTCGGCGAGCGCGTCGTGGAGCGCGCTCTCCGAGGCTTCCCAGCTCGCGTCGGTGCCGACGGACTTCTCGGGACGGGTGGAGAGCTCGATCTGGATGTCCTCGAACCCGAACTCCCCGTACACCTCCTTCACGAGCCCGATCAGCCCGAGCACCTCGTCCGCGACCTGGTCGAGGCGGCAGTAGATGTGCGCGTCGTCCTGGGTGAAGGCGCGGACGCGGGTCAGCCCGGAGAGCACGCCCGAGGGCTCGAAGCGGTGGCAGTGGCCGAACTCGGAGAACCGGAGCGGCAGGTCCCGGTAGGAGCGGATGTCCGACCGATAGACGAGGGCGGCGCCGGGGCAGTTCATCGGCTTGATCCCGAAGCGGTTCTCGTCGGACTCGATGAAGAACATGTTGTCCCGGTAGTGGTCGAGGTGGCCGCTGCGCGCCCAGACGCTCTCGTTCAGGATCAGCGGGGTGCGGATCTCCCGGTAACCGCGCCGGTCCAGCTTCTCGCGCACCGAGTCCACCAGCCGGTTCACGATGCCCATCCCGTACGGCAGCCAGAAGACCTGCCCGGGCGCCTCCTCGAGGATCAGGAAGAGGCGCTGGTCGCGCCCGATCCGGCGGTGGTCGCGCCGCTTCGCCTCCTCGAGGCGGGCCAGATGCCCCGCCAGCTCCTTCCGGTCGGGGAAGCTCGTCGCGTAGATCCGCTGCATCGGGATCCCGTTCGCATCCCCCTTCCAGTAGGCGTTCGAGCTCGAGAGCACCTTGAGGGCCCGGATCACGCCGCTGTGCGGGACATGCGGGCCCTCGCAGAAGTCGAAGAAGTTCCCCACCCGGTAGCAGGAAACCTGCTCGCCTCCCTTCTCGCGGACCAGCTCGACCTTGAGCCGCTCGCCCTGTTCCTCGAAGACGCGGATCGCTTCCGCCTTCGGGAGGATCTCGCGCTCGAACGGGACGCGCTCCTTCACCAGCTCGCGCATCCGCTTCTCGATCCGCCCGAGGTCCTCGGGCGAGAACGGCGCTTCGACCTCGAAATCGTAGAAGAAGCCGTCCTCGATGGGCGGCCCGATGCCGTAGCGCGCTTCGGGGAAGAGGTCCTTGACCGCGGCGGCGAGCAGGTGGGCCGAGCTGTGGCGGAACACCTGGAGCCCGTCCGGATCCGCGGGGGTGAGAAAGCGCACCGACGAGTCGGATTCGGGACGGTGGGCCAGATCCACCTCGCGTCCTTCCAGCACGGCGGCGACCGCGTTCTTCGGCGCCACCCCCGAGAGCGGGGAGCCCGCCGGAAGCTCGACCTCGCGGCAGACCTCGCCCCCGTCGAGAACCTGGAGGCGGAGGGTGTTCACTGGCACGCTGGACGAGGGTCCGGGTCCCCGGGGTTCGGGGGACGAAAGGCCGCGCCGACCGGGAATCCGGCTACCGATGGGGCAGGCGCGGGGTGGTAGGCGCGGGCGGATTTGAACCGCCGACTTCTACCGCGTCAAGGTAGCGCTCTCCCCCTGAGCTACGCGCCTCCCGTGGGCGGCGGCGGAGTCTAGCAGCCTGTGGATAGAGCGCCCCGCATGGGACTCCGTCCTCGAAGAGATGGGGAACCCCGTCGTCCGGGC
>CAYGAO010000090.1:0-10424 GCA_964347715.1 uncultured Acidobacteriota bacterium | reverse complement strand
AAGCTCGGCGAGATGCAGGACGAGCGGAACGACGCCGCGCGCGAACGGGGACGCTTCCGGGTGCGCGGGGACACCGTGGAGATCGTCCCCGGCTACGAGGACCTCGGACTCCGGATCCGGCTCTTCGGCGACGAGGTGGAGCGGATCGCCCGTTTCGACCCCCTCACCGGGCGCGAGCTCGAGCGGGAGAACCAGGCGACCCTCTTTCCGAGGACCCACTACGCGGCCCGCGAAGAGGATCTCGCGCGGGCGCTGGTCACGATCCGCGAAGAACTCGACGAACACCACCCGAAGCTCCTCCGGGACGAGAAGCTGCTCGAGGCCCAGCGGCTCATGCAGCGCACGCTCTTCGACCTCGACATGCTCGCCGAGTCCGGGCACTGCCACGGCATCGAGAACTACTCGCGGCACTTCACCGGGCGGGCGCCGGGGGAGCCGCCGCCGACGCTGATGGACTACCTGCCCGAGGACTCGCTGATCGTGGTGGACGAGAGCCACCAGACCCTTCCCCAGATCCGGGGGATGTTCGCCGGGGACCGGGCGCGGAAGCGCACGCTGGTGGAACACGGCTTCCGCCTGCCCTCGGCGCTCGACAACCGGCCGCTCTCGTTCGAGGAGTGGGAGGCCCGCGTCGGGCAGGTGATCTCGGTCTCGGCGACCCCGGGCCCCCACGAACTCGAGACGACCGGCGGCGCGGTGGTCGAACAGATCATCCGTCCGACCGGGCTCCTCGATCCGGCGGTCGAGGTCCGGCCGGCGGGGGACCAGGTGGACGACCTCCTCGCCGAGATCCGCGAGACCGCCGCCCGGGGCGAGCGCGTCCTGGTTACCACCCTGACGAAGCGGATGGCCGAGGATCTCGCCGAGTACTACCACGAGCTCGGCGTCCGCTGCCGCTACATGCACTCGGACATCGACACCCTCGAGCGCGTCGAACTGCTCCGCTCGCTCCGCCTCGGCGAGTTCGATGTCCTGATCGGGATCAACCTCCTCCGCGAGGGCCTCGATCTCCCCGAGGTCTCGCTGGTGGCGATCCTCGACGCGGACAAGGAGGGGTACCTGCGCTCCGAAGGAGCGCTGATCCAGACGATCGGCCGGGCGGCGCGTCACGCCTCCGGTCGCGCGATCCTCTACGCCGACCGCGAGACCGGTTCGACGGAGCGGGCCCTCTCCGAGACCCGCCGCCGCCGCGCGCGCCAGGAGGCGTTCAACGAAGAGCACGGCATCGTGCCGCGGTCGGTGGTCAAGGAGGTCGCCGCGGCGCTCGGCCCGGCGGCGCCGCCGGCCGCCGGGGCCGCCGAGCAGGAGGACTGGGCCGGGGCGCTCGGCCTCTTCGAGCCGCCTCCCGAAGACGCCGCGGCGCTCGAGCGCGAGGTGCAGCGGTTGCGGAAGGAGATGAAGAAGGCGGCGCGGGATCTCGAGTTCGAGCGCGCCGCCCGGATCCGCGACCACCTCCGGGAGATCCAGCGCGGCGCGCTGCTCCGCTGAGCCGGCCCCCGGGCCGGATTTCGGGGAGAATCGCGCGATGAGCGAAAACGGGACGCCGGACCCGAACCCGGCGTGGAGCGCCGACGCGATCCGGGAGGCGCACCGCCGCTATCTCCTCCCCGCGGTCCAGACCTTCTACGACGAGCCGCTCCCCATCGTCCGCGGACAGGGGAAACACGTCTGGGACGCCGACGGAAACCGGTATCTCGACTTCTTCGGCGGGATCGTCACCGTCGGCCTCGGACACTGCCACCCCGAGGTGAACCGGGCGATCCACGAACAGGTGGACACGCTCCAGCATGTCTCGACGCTCTTCCCGACCCAGCCGATGGTCGAGGTGGCGGCGAAGCTCGCCCGCCTCGCGCCCGGCGGCTGCGAGAAGAGCTTCTTCACGAACTCGGGCACCGAGGCGAACGAGATGGCGCTCCTGCTCGCCGAGCTCCACACCGGCCGCAGCGAGGTCATCGCGCTCCGGCACGGCTACAGCGGCCGCAGCCGTCTCACCATGGGCGCCACCGGACAGGACGCCTGGCGCCTCGGGGCGAGCGCCGCCGCCGGGATCCGGCATGTGGCGAACGCCTACTGCTACCGCTGCCCGTTCGGCCTCGAGTACCCCTCGTGCGAACTCCGCTGCGCGCGGGACATCGAGGAGGTGATCCGCACGACGACGGCGGGCCGGGTCGCCGGCTTCATCGCCGAGCCGATCCAGGGCGTCGGCGGGTTCATCACCCCGCCGCCCGGCTACTTCGAGGTCGCCGTCGAGATCGTGCGTCGTTACGGCGGGGTCTTCATCTGCGACGAGGTGCAGACCGGCTGGGGCCGCACCGGCGGGGTGCTGAACGCCATCGAGCACTGGGGGGTCGAGCCGGACATCGTCACCTACGCGAAGGCGCTCGGGAACGGGACCCCGGTCGCGGCCACGGTGGCGCGGAGCGAGATCGCGGGCGCCGCCCGCGGCAACACGCTCTCGACCTTCGGCGGGAACCCGGTGAGCATGGCGGCGGCGCGCGCGGTGCTCGAGGTCGTCGAACGCGACCGGCTCGCCGAGAACGCCGAGCGCGTCGGCGCCTTCCTCCGCGAGGGTCTCGACGAGCTCGCCGCCGCCCACCCGGTGATCGGGGAGGTGCGCGGGAAGGGGCTCATGCTCGGTATCGAGTTCGTCGAGGACCGGGAGACGAAGGCTCCGGCGGCGCGCTTCACCCGCCGGCTGCTGGAGACGGCGCGCGACGCCGGGCTGCTGATCGGGAAGAGCGGCCTCTACGGCAACTGCGTCCGGATCTCGCCGCCGCTGAACATCACCGCCGGAGACGCGGGCGAAGCGCTGGCGCTCCTCGACCGCGCGCTCGCCGCCGCGCGGGACGCGCTGCCTTGAGTCCGCGCGCGGCTGCGCCGCCGCTGGCGGGGGTGCTGATCTCGCCGCTGAACCTCACGTTCGGAGACGCGGGCGAAGCGCTGGCGCACCGCGACCGCGCGGGAGGCGCTGCCTCGAGTCCGCGTGTTTCCGCGACTCCGGCGCTGGCGGGGGTGCGGATTTCGCGGCCGCTGAAGATCATGTTCGGAGACGCGGGCGAAGCGCTGGCGCTCCTCGACCGCGCGCTCGCCGCCGCGCGGGACGCGCCGCCTTGAGTCCGCGGGTGTCCGCGCCGCCGCCGCTGGCCGGGGTCCGGATCCTCGACCTCTCGCGGGTTCTCGCGGGCCCGTTCGCCACGATGATGCTCGCGGACTTCGGCGCCGAGATCTGGAAGATCGAGTCCCCCGAGGGCGACGACACCCGGCGCTGGGGGCCGCCCTTCGCCGGCGGGGAGAGCGCATACTTCCTCTCGGTGAATCGCGGCAAGCGCAGCGTCACCCTCGACCTGAAGACCGGCGCGGGCCGGGCGGCGCTCTCGCGCCTCATCCGGGAGAGCGATGCGCTCGTCGAGAACTTCCGGCCCGGCACGATGGCGCGGCTCGGCTTTCCTCCCGAGCGGGTCCAGGCGGAACACCCGCGCCTCGTCTGGTGTTCGGTCTCCGCCTACGGCCAGTACGGTCCGCTCGCCCCGGCGCCCGGCTACGACGCGATCATGCAGGGCGAAGCCGGCTGGATGGGTCTCACCGGGCCGCCCGAGGGCCCGCCCACGAAGGTCGGGGCCTCGCTCGCCGACATCTGCGCCGGGCTCACCGCCTGCTCCGGGATCCTCGCGGCGCTCTACGCCAGGGAGCGCGACGGCCGGGGCCGCCGGGTGGATGTGGCGCTCTTCGATTCCGTGGTGGCCACGCTCTGCTACCAGGCGCAGGGCTACCTGCTCACCGGCGAGGAACCGGCCCGCGTGGGGAACGCCCATCCCTCGCTCACTCCTTACGAGAGCTTCGAGGCCGCCGACGGGCAGGTGATCGTGGGGGTCGGGAACGATGCCGCCTGGAAGCGGTTCTGCGCGGCGGCGGCCCCCGAACTGGATCGCCCCGTCTTCCGCGCGAACCCCGACCGGGTGCGTCGCCGCGCCGAGCTCCGGGCGCTCCTCGAGCCGGTCTTCCGCTCGCGCCGCGTCCAGGAATGGGAGGACCGGCTCGGCGCGGCCGGGATCCCGGCGGGACGGGTCCGGAGCGTCGCCGAGATCCTGGGCAGCCCGCAGCTCGAGGCGCGGGCGATGGTCGTCGAGCGCGAGCATCCGAGCGTCGGGCGGCTGCGGATGGTCGGGAACCCGGTCCAGTTCGACGGCGAGCCGCGGACGGCGGTTCTCCCGCCGCCGACCCGGGGGGAACACACCCGGGAGGCGCTCGACCGGTTCGCCCGGGACGCCCCCGGGGAGGCGCGCCCGAGCGACCGCCGGTAGCGGGCCGGCCGCGCTCGACCGGTCCGCCGGGGACGCCCCCGGGGGCGCCCACCGTCGGCATCGGGACCGAGCGTCGCTCGGGTCTCCCGCGCCCCGCCGCCCGCCGGCTTGCTAGCATTGGTCTTCGTCCGGGTGGTGTCAGGAGCAGCGAAGAGCGTGAACGATTCCCCGACCGGGGCCCGGTCCGGCGCGCCGGACCCCGGGGCCCGGCTCTCCGGCCTCGCCTCGGGGGGCGGGGCTTCGGAGCCGCGCCGGGCACGGGGTCCCGCCGCGGTGTCGGCCGCGATCCACCTCGCCCTCGCCGCGCTCTTCCTGCTCCCCGGCGGGGGCCTCTTCGATTTGGCGACGACGGACCGGACCTCGCGGCCGCTCTTCGACTTCCGGGTCGCCGGGGGCGAAGGCGCCGGCGGTGGCGGCGGTGGCGGCGGCAGCGGGGGCGAGCGGATCAGCGCCTACATCCCGGTCCGGATCGAAGCACCCGCCCCGGCGCCCGAGCCCGAAGCGCCGCGGGAGGCGCCGATCGCTCCCAGGAAGCCGCGCCCGCTCCGTTTCGAGGATCTCGAGAACCTCGCCGACCGGCCGGAGGTCTCCGAGATCGTCCTCGGGAATGTCTTTTCTCCGCAGGCGGTCGAGTTCCCCGGGCTTTCGCTCGGAGAGATCACCGACGGCGACGGGCGGGACACCGCGCCGAGCGCGGGAACCGGAGGCGGGATCGGCGGCGGCGACGGGATCGGGACCGGCGAGGGGCAGGGCTGGGGAGTCGGCCCCGGCCACGGCGGCGGGTCGGGAGGCGGCGCCTACCTCCCCGGCGGCTACGATGTAGAGCCGCGGCTGCTCTACGAGCCCCCCGAGCCGCCCTACCCCGAGTCGGCGCGGCGCCGCCGGATCACCGGAGAGGTGATGCTGCGGGTGCTCGTGAAGCTCGACGGCACCACCGAGGTGCTCGGGATCATCAAGTCGGGCTGCCGCGCCTGCGTCGAGACGGCCCGCCAGCACGCGCTCCTCTACCGCTGGAAGCCGGCCCTGAAGGACGGGAAGCCGGTCGAGGCGGTCGGCGTCATCAGCGTCACCTTCGGCCTCTTCCCGGCGAGTTGAGCGGGGCGGGGGGCGCCCCCGGAGACCGGCGCCCCGAGGTATTCCTCTCCGAGGGCGTCATCGCCGACCGCGTGGAGGCGCTGGCCCGGGAGATCGCCGCCGTCCATCCGCGCCACCCGCGCCACCCGGGCGATTCGGGGCGAGCCCTCCACCTGCTCGTGGTGCTTCGGGGCGCGTTCGTCTTCGCCGCCGATCTCGCCCGCCGCCTCGGTGCCCTCGGGGTGGAGCTGACCCTCGACTTCTGCCGGGTCTCGACCTACGGGGACGACACCGAGCCCGGCGTTCCCGCCGTCGAGCTCCCGGATGCCGCGGCGCTCGCGGGTCGGGAAGTGCTGATCGTCGAGGACATCCTCGACACCGGGTTCACGCTCGCCGCCCTCCGGCGGGCGATCGCGCAGCAGGCGACGCCGCGCTCGCTCGGCTCGGTCGCGCTCCTCTCGAAACCCGCCCGTCGCCGCATCCGGATCGAGGCCGACTTCACCGGATTCGTCGTTCCCGACCGTTTCCTCGTCGGCTACGGCCTCGATCACGCGGGCCGCTACCGACAGCTCCCCTACATCGGCGTCCTCGAACCGGGGTAGCAGCCGCGCGAGCCCGCCCGCTTCGATGCAGGCGGCGGCGAGGTTCGAGGCGAAAGCGAGCCGGCCGAGCGACGGCCGCCGGCTTCGGGACGGCGCGCCAGCGCGGTTCGCCCGAGGCCTTCCGCGTCGAGGACGGCGGTCAGGTTTCCCGCTGCTCGCAGAAGCGCCAGGGAACGGCGGCGACCCGGCGGCCGAGGGGTCGGCGCGACAGGCGAGGAGGCCGAGACCACCGGTGAGCTCGCGCCATTGGGCGAGGCGTTCGGCGTGGCGCGGGCTCGGGGTGCGGGTCGCCTTCACCTCGATGCCGCAGAGAAGCGAGCCCGGCGAGCGACGGCTGCCGACTTCGGGACGGCGCGCCGGCGCGGTTCACCGGAGGCCTTCCGCGTCGCGGGCGGCGGTCAGGTTTCCTGCTGCTCGCAGAAGTGCCAGGGAACGGCGGCGACCCGGCGGCCGAGGGGTCGGCGCCGGTCGGTGCGGCAGGCGAGGAGGCCGAGACCTCCGGTGAGCTCGCACCACTGGGCGAGGCGTTCGGCGTGGCGCGGGCTCGGGGCTCCTGTCGCCTTCACCTCGATGCCACAGAGCTTCCCGTTGATCTCGGCGACGATGTCCACTTCCAGCGAGGGGCTCCGCCAGTGGAAGAGCCGTGGCGGCAGGCCGGCTCCGTGGGCTGCCTTCACCAGCTCGGCGACCACCGCCGACTCCGCGAGCGCCCCGAGGGCGGGGCCCTGCCGGATCGAGTCGCGGTCCCGGTAGCCGAGGGTCCAGCTGGCGAGGCCGGGGTCGAGGAGATGCAGTTTGGGGCTCCGGCGGATGCGCTTCCCGAAGCTGCGGAAGTACGGGGGGAGCAGGACGATCAGCCGGCTGGTGGCCAGCAGGTTCAGCCAGCGGCGGGCGGTGGGCGCGCTGACCCCGGCGTCGCGGCCCAGCCGGGCGAGGTTCAGGAACTGGCCGGTGGCGGCGGCGACCAGCGAGAAGAAGGCGCGGAACGACTCCAGATCGGCGACCTGCTCGAGATTCCGCAGGTCGCGCTCCAGGTAGGTCTGGATGTAGGTCTGCATCCAGAGCGCCCGGTCCACCGCCGGGTCCAGCCGGAGCTCGGGATAGCCGCCTCTCAGGAGCCAGTCCCCCAGGTCGGGGGGCGTCCCGGGCGCGGGAGCGGCGTTGCCCGCTTCCATCAGCGTCGAGAGGTCAGGCGGCGCGCTGGCGCCCGCGGTTTCGGCGACGGACAGCGGGTCGAGCTGGAGCACGGCCACCCGGCCGGCGAGCGACTGGCTCACGCCGCGCATCAGGGGGAAGTCCTGCGAGCCGGTGAGCAGGAAACGCCCCGGCCGCCGGTCCTCGTCGATCGCATCCTTGATGTGGTGCAGCAGCTTCGGGGCGTACTGGATCTCGTCGAGAATGATCCGGTCGCCCAGGTCCGCAAGGAACCCCACCGGATCCTCTCGCGCCAGGTCCCGGGTCTCCGGCAGCTCCAGCGAGCGGTAGCGGTGGGTGGCCCCGAACTCCTCCCGCAACAGCGTGGTCTTGCCACACTGGCGCGGCCCGGTGACCACCACCCCCGGAAAGGTCCGAATCGCCCGACGGATGGTCGCCGCGAGGTGACGGGGCGTATAGGACGCGGCCAATCGGAGCTCCAGATCGAATATCGTAGATCGGATATGCACTCGAGCGGCGGCCGGCGGGTTCGGTACCATCGGGGAGCAATGGGTTCGGCTCGGCTCTCCCGGCGGGAGGTGATTTCCGCCGGAGTGGCCGCAGGGCTCGGCGGTTCGTCGGCGAGGCTCCTTTCGGGGCAGCCGGGACGCGGGATGCGGGTGGCGGTGATCGGAGCGGGGGCGTTCGGGGGCTGGACCGCCCTGCACCTGCTCCGGCTGGGCGCCGAGGTGACGCTGTTCGACGCCTGGGGTCCGGGGAACTCGCGCGCCAGCTCCGGGGGAGAAACCCGGGTCATCCGCGCCACCTACGGTCCCGACCGCATCTACTCCGAGATGGTGAAGCGGTCGCTCGCGCTGTGGCGAGAGCACGAGCGGGGCTGGAACACCCGGCTCTTCTTCCGCACCGGCGCGCTCTGGATGAGCCGCGGCCCGGGCTCGGACTCCTACGCGAAGCAGTCCATCCCGATCCTGCGCGACCTCGGCTTCGGGTTCGAGGAGATGGACGGCGCCGCGCTCGCCCGGCGCTTTCCGCAGATCGACCCCGACGGCATCGAGTACGCCCTCTTCGAGGAAGAGGCCGGATATCTGCTCGCCCGCTACGGCTGCCAGCGCGTGCTGGCGCAGTTCCGGGAAGCGGGTGGAACCTACCGGCAGCAGATGGTGCGCCCCGGCCGGTTCTCCGGCGGCCGCATGAGGAGCATCCGGCTCCCCGACGGCGGCGCGTTCGCGGCCGACGCGCATGTGTTCGCGGGCGGGCCGTGGCTCACCCGGCTCTTCCCGGGCTTCGACCCGCCTCTCGTGAGGCCGACCCGGCAGGAGGTCCACTACTTCGGCGCGCCACCGAACCGGCCCGAGCTGACCGAAGGCGGGCTGCCGTGCTGGGTGGAGCAGGGTCCGGACGATCTCTTCTACGGGATCCCCGGCAGCAACTACCGGGGGTTCAAGATCGCCGACGATTCGCGCGGGCCGGCGTTCGACCCCACTTCGGGCGAACGGACGCCGACGCTCGAAGGAATCGAGGCGGCGCGACGGTACCTGGAGATGCGGTTCCCCGGGATGCAGGGCGCGCCGCTGCTGGAAGCGCGCGTCTGCCAGTACGAGCAGAGCGCCGACGCCCACTACATCGTGGACCGCCACCCCGAGGCGAACGATGTCTGGATCGCCGGCGGCGGCTCCGGCCACGGCTACAAGCTCGGCCCGGCGTTCGGGGAGATGCTCGCGGCCCAGGTGACCGGCGAACGGGAGCCGGAGCCGTTCTTCGCCCTTTCCCGTTTCGCGGCCTGACGCGCCTTTCTCGGACGGTTCGCCCGGCGTTCACCCCGCCGGAACCGCCGGGCGTGCGGAGTCTCGGGGCCTGAACCGCCGACATTTCCTCGGTGCCACGGCACGGGCCGGCGCTCCGTCGTTCGGACGGACCCTGCCCGCGCCCGGACAGGACGGCGTTCTCCTCCACGCGCGAGCGGCCACCCGCCGGCGACCCCGCGCAGACCGCCGTCGCCCACCCCCTCTCTGCCCCAGACCCGGATCGGCCCGCCGCCCCGCGCCCGTCAACCCCGAAGATCACCCTTGCAATCCCCGAAACCGTCCACGATCATCCAGGCGGCGCCGGCGCCGGGAGTCTCACCCTGATCGTCGCGCCACCCGGCGGGGAGGCCGAACGTGGATTCCCGACACCACGAACGCGAGCCAGCGCTCCTTCCAGGCGGCGAGGAGGGGACCGCCGAGGCCTTGCGGGTCGAGCCGGAGGTCGCCCACGATCCGCCGGAAACGGGCGAACTCGACTCCCTGAGCATCTACTTCCGCGAGATCGGCCCGAAGGATCGCGCCGGGGCGACCAGCGGCCCGCCGTGCTGCGCCGGCGCGGCCGCTGGCAGAGCCGGAAACCGCGCCTTTCGCTGCCTCGGACCGGATGCCCCGGGCGCTGGCCGTTGCGTGCTGGTCGTCGGACACGTCCGGCTGGTTGCCGCCCTCGCGCGGCGCTACCGCCATCTGAACCTGCCGCTCGAGGATCTGATCCAGGAGGGCAACCTCGGGCTCGTCGCCGCCGCCCGCGGCTTCGACCCGAAGCGCCACGGACGGTTCTCGAACCACGCCGCGGGGCACATCCGTCGGGCGATCTGCCGGGCGCTTTCCGAGGCGCGAACGATCCACATCCCCCAGCGCCCGTTGGCGCTGCGCCGGCGCGCGGCCATCGTGGAGGCGGAACTGGAGCAGCGCTACCGCAACGACGAGTGCCGCGGGGGACGCCGTCGCCGCCACCGCCTCGAGGACGACGCCGCCGAGATCGGCGTGGACCCGGAGGAGCTGCGGCGGACCGTGCGCATGGTTCCCGAGGTGGAGTCGCTGGACGCCCCGGTCGGGCCAGAACGCGCGCCCCTTTCCACGCGGCTGCCCGACCCGTACTCGCCGGATCCGGGCGATGCCGCCGCCTCCTCCGAGCAGCGGCGCCACCTGCGGGACGCGGTCTCGCGGCTGCCGCCTCGCCTCCGCCGCATCATGGAAATGCGCCATGGACTCGACCGGCGCGAGGAGGCGACGCTCGCGGAGATCGGGCGCGCGCTCGGCCTGACGCCGCCGCGGGTCCACCAACTGCACCGAAAGGCGCTGGAGGCGCTCCGCGCCGATCCGCACTTCCGGCGCCCGCCCGGCTGATCCGCCCGCTCGGCCTCCCCCGGCCGCCGCCCGGGTGCGGGCTGATCCCCGCTCCGTCCGCGTTCGCCCGCGGCCCGAATCGCTCGCGCGATCCGTTCCGCCCTCTCTCGGGGGGGGGGGGGGGGGGGGGGGGGGGGGGG